>CAYGRI010000232.1:0-8690 GCA_964352155.1 uncultured Maritimibacter sp.
GCGAACGGTGAACGAACCGGCAATGCCCTTGCCGTTCTTGCGCGAAATGCACACGCCTTCATAGTTCTGCACCCGGCTGCGGGTGCCTTCGGTCACTTTGTAGCCGACGCGAATGGTGTCCCCGGCCTTGAAATCCGGGATCTTCTTGTCAAGCGTCGCGATCTGCTCCGCTTCGAGTTCGGCGATCAGGTCCATCTGATCCACTCCTATGTTGCCCCCGGTTTTGTCCGGGACGTTTGCGCGCACCTCAGAGCTCTCGGTCTTCTTCCGGGTCCGCCGCAGCGCCCGCCAGAGATCAGGTCGTCCTATCTAACGTGTCGCTGTTTGCGGGCCGGGTCGGTATGCAGGGCGAAGAAACCCCAGGAGTCGGCGGTATGGAAAACGGCGAAAGAGGCCCGCAGGGATTCACCGGCAGGCCGCGCGGGTTTAGGCGATGACCGCAGACTTGGCAAGAGGATTGCGCGCTGGTATTTTCGCGCCATGAGACCAGATCGCAAAGCCAAACCGCTGTACCGCAAGGTCAACACCCGCGCGCGGGGCGTCTGGCACAACAAGGGCGGCGATTACCGGCACGAGCGCAATTCCAAACGCGAAAAGCAGGCCGTTGAGGATGAGGTGACGCTGGGCACGATGCATATCAAGGCTCAGCGCAGCTCGGACAAGGGCAAAAAGCAGCGCGGGCTGGACTACACACCGCTGTACCGGTTCCTGCTGTCGAAGGTCGGCGCGGAGTGGGAGGCTGTGTACAAGGAAGCGGCGGCGCGGCTCGACAAGCCGGATCCGATCTTTCACATAGTCACGCTGGATCCAGACGACCGCTATCCGGTGGCCCGCGCCGAGAATGCCTATTACAGCCGCCTCTATGTGGACGAAAACGGCATTCTCGCGGTGATCGATCCCTCCATCGGAGTCGAGGATATCCGCCCTTCCTGCGCCTGCTGCACCCATACGTTCAACGGCCAGCCCGTCACGCGCGAATGGGTCTGGGGCGAATACAACACCTTTGACCGCTAGGGTCAGCTCCCGTTGGCCGCTGTAAGGCCGAGAACCTGTCACCCCCGTGATACAGGGGCAATCGGCCCGAACGCTAGGAAGGGTCGCGCCAGCGGTTCACGATGGGATAGCGCCGGTCCAGCCAGAATGCCCGTTTGGTCAGCCGCGCGCCGGGGGCGGACTGGAACCGCTTGTATTCCGAGATGTAGATCAGGTGCTCCACCTTCTTGACCACGTCGCGGTCATAGCCCTTGGCCACCACATCCGCCACCGATGCCTCGTCGTCGATCAGCATTTCCAGGATCGCGTCCAGATCCTCGTAGGGGGGCAGGCTGTCCTCGTCCTTCTGGTCCTCGCGCAGTTCGGCCGAGGGGGGTTTGTCGATGACCCGTCCGGGAATGACCTCTCCCGCCGGGGCCCGCATCCAGGTGCGGTGATTGGCGTTGCGCCAGCGGCAGGTCTCGAACACCCGCGTCTTGTACAGGTCCTTCAGCGGGTTGTAGCCGCCGGACATGTCGCCATAGATCGTGGCATAGCCCACGGCGACTTCGGATTTGTTGCCGGTGGTCAGCAGCATCTCGCCAAACTTGTTGGACAGGGCCATCAGCAGCAGGCCGCGCAGACGGGACTGGATGTTCTCCTCTGTCACGTCCGGCGCTGTGCCCTCGAACAACGGCCCCAGCGCCTCGGTCACCGCCGCGCGGGGACCAGAGATCGGCACGTAGTCATAGCGGCAGCCCAGCGCCTTCGCCACAGCCTCGGCATCTTCCAGCGAATGCGCCGAGGTGTATTCCGACGGCAGCATGACACAGCGCACATTTTCCGGCCCCAACGCATCGGCGGCGACGGCCGCCACCAGCGCGGAATCGACGCCGCCCGACAGGCCCAGCAGCGCCTTCTTGAAGCCGGTCTTGCGGAAATAATCGCGCAAGGTCTCGACCATGACGCGGTAGTCCTGTTCCCAGGCGTCCGGCTGGGGCGCCTCGTCGCCCGGCACGATACGCCAGCCGTCTACACCCCGCGCCAGATCCACATGGACGACCGCCTCGTCAAAGGCGGGCAATTGCAGCGCCATCTCGCCATGGGGGTTCAGCGCGAACGAGGCACCGTCGAACATCTGGTCATCCTGTGCCCCCACCATGTTGAGGTAGATCAGCGGCAGCCCCGTCTCGACCACCCGGGCCACCATGTGGTTCAACCGCGTCTCCAGCTTGCCGCGATAGTAGGGAGAGCCATTCGGGACCAGCAGGAATTCGGCGCCGGTCTCGGCCAGGGTCTCTGCCACATCCTCGTGCCAGGCATCCTCGCAGATCGGGGTGCCGATGCGGGTATTGCCGACCGCATAGGGCCCGCCAAGGGGGCCGGGCGTGTAGATCCGCACCTCGTCGAACACCGTCTCGTTGGGCAGATGATGCTTGCGGACCGTGCTGGCGATCTTGCCGGCCTTGAGGATGAAATAGGCGTTGTACAGATTGCCATCCTCAACCCACGGCCCGCCGATGCCCAGCGCGGGGCCGTCCGCCGTGTTCACCGCCAGCGCGCGGATCGCGGCGATGGCATGGGCCTGAAAGGCGGGCTTCATCACCAGATCCTGGGTGTTGTAGCCGGTCACGAACATCTCGGGCAGCGCGACCATGTCGGCGCCCGCGTCGCGCCCCTGCCGCCACGCGGCAAAGGCCGCATCGGCATTAGCCTCGATCGCGCCCACCGTGGGGTTCAGTTGCGCCAGCGTCAGACGAAAGGTATCGGCCATCAATCTCTCCAGAACGTGACCGCGGTCTTATCAGAACACCCGCCAAGGGAAAGCCGAATGCGGGCAAAAAACATTGCTAGGGGCTGGGGGAGCCTTTAGGTTTCGGCCCAACGGCGAAAGCGGAGGCAAAGCTCTCCGATGGGAGGCAGCGTGCAGAAATTCAGCGCAAACGGGATACTGGCAAGCGTTCTGATCGCGGCCCTGGCGGGCGCTGGCGTGGCGCAGGACAGCGGCGACGTTCAGGTCAAGGAATACGAGGACGGCGGCGTCTACGAGGGCACCTTCCTAGACGGCAAGCAGCATGGCGCGGGCACCTACCGCTTGCCGAACGGCTATGAATACACCGGCAATTGGGTCGAGGGCGAGATCAAGGGTCAGGGCGTGGCCCGATTCCCCAATGGATCGGTCTATGAGGGCAACTTTGAAAAGGGCAAGCCCAGCGGGTTCGGCAAGATCACCTTTGCCGATGGCGGCACCTATGAGGGGGACTGGGTCGAAGGCAAGATCAACGGCGCGGGCACGGCGGTCTATGCCAACGGGGTGCGCTATGCCGGCGGGTTCAAGGACGCGCTGCACCACGGCAAAGGCAAGATGGAAAGCCCCAGCGGCTATATCTACGAGGGCGACTGGGTCGAGGGGGTGAAGGCCGGCGAGGGCAAGATCACCTATCCCGACGGCGCTGTTTATGAGGGCACGCTGGTCGCGGGCCAACGCTCTGGCACCGGGACGCTGCGGATGCCCGACGGGCTGGTCTATCAGGGTGCCTGGTCCGAAGGTCAGATCAACGGGGCGGGCACGCTGACCCAGCCCAACGGCGACGTCTATGTGGGCGCCTTCGTCAATGGCGAACGGCAGGGTCCCGGCAAAGTGACCTATGCCAATGGCGATATCTACGAAGGCCAGTTCCTGAACGACCGCCGCCACGGGCAGGGCACGTTCTACGGCACCGATGGCTACGCCTATCTGGGCGAATGGGTCGCGGGCCGGATCGAGGGCGAGGGCCAGGTCACCTATCCCGACGGCTCGATCTACGTGGGCGAGTTCCGCGACGATCTGGCCGAGGGTCAGGGCCGGATCATCTATCCCGACGGCTCCTCCTACGAAGGCGCCTGGCGCGAGGGGATCATCGAGGGTCAGGGCAAGGCCACCTATGCCAACGGGCTGGTCTATGAGGGCGGGTTCAAGGATGCCAAGAACCACGGCATTGGCACGATGACCTACACCGACGGCTATTCTTACACCGGCGAATGGCAGAACGGCCAGCGCCATGGCCAGGGCAAGGCCACCTATGCCGATGGCACCGTCTACGAGGGCGCCTTTGTCGACGGTCAGCGCGAGGGAATTGGCAAGATCGTCATCCCCGACAACCCCGCGACCGAACAGGACGAAAGCTTCACCTATGAAGGCGAATGGAAAGCCGGCGCGATCGAGGGCGAGGGCCGGGCGATCTATTTCAACGGCGACGTCTACGAGGGCTCTTTCCAGAACGGGCGCCGCCAGGGCGAGGGGACGATCCGCTACGCCTCGGGTCAGGTCGCCTCTGGCATGTGGTCCGAGGGCGTGCTGGACCAGACCACGGCAGACATCACAAACGCTGACGGCACCGCGACCGAGTAACCTGTCGCGACGGTCCCGGAAGGCCACGTGGCGCTGTCCGCCGGGTCTGTTTCAGCGGACCACGCAGGGGTCGGGAAGCTGCGGATTATACAACTTTTGACAGTTTCGGCGCCAAACACCGCCGGGCGCCCGATCCCGACGGATCGCCCTCGATGCAGCATCCCGCCGGGTCTTGCCGTAGCTTCAGGATAAAAATCGCCGTGATTGCAGGAACTCTGCAAGCCAGCCGGGCGCCTACACCCGCTCACCACCGGACAGCCTGGTCAGAAACCTGTCCGCCTCCGCCAGCACTGTGTCGCGCCGGTCCTCGGCCATGCGGTCCCATGTCCGGTACATGTTGCCCATCCTCGGATTGCGCTCGAACCTGTCCCGGTGGCGCATCAGGAAGTGCCAGTAGAGCAAGTTGAAGGGGCAAGCATCCGGTCCGGTCTTGTCCTTCACCCGGTATCGGCAACCGCCGCAGTAATCCGACATCCGATCTATATAGGCCCCCGAAGAGACATAGGGCTTGGACCCAAGCAGCCCGCCATCGGCATGCTGGCTCATGCCCACGGTGTTCGGCGCCTCGACCCATTCATAGGCATCGGCATAGACCGCCAAATACCATTCATGCAGCTCGGTCGGGTTCACCCCCGCCAGCAGAGCAAAGTTGCCGGTCACCATCAGCCGCTGGATGTGATGGGCGTAGGCCTCGTCCCGCGTCTGCCCCACCGCATGGGCGATACAGCGCATATCGGTGTCGCCCGACCAGTAGAACTCCGGCAGGGCCCGCTGATGGTTCAGCGCATTGCGGCGGGGATAGTCGGGGCCTTCCATAAAGTAGATCCCCCGCACATATTCCCGCCAGCCAAGGATCTGCCGGATGAACCCTTCGACCGCGTTGATCGGCGCCCGCCCGTCGCGCCAGGCCTGTTCGGCGGCCGCGCACACCTCACGCGGGGTCAGAAGCCCGGCGTTGAGATAGACAGAGATCCCAGCGTGATACAGATAGGCATGGTCGGCCAGCATCGCATCCTGATAATCGCCGAACCGAGGCAGCGCGGCCTTGATGAAATGCGCCAGCGCCCGCCGCGCCTGCCCCCGGTCCGTGGCAAACCAGAACGGCCGCAGCCGCCCGAAATTGTCGGGAAACCGCGCCTCCACGAGCGCCAGCACCTCCTCCACCACAGCGTCGGGAGGGAATTGCATCGGCCCCTTGGTATCGATCCCGCCGGGGGGCGGCTTGCGGTTGTGATGATCGAAATTCCACTTGCCACCCGCCGGTTGCCCACCCTCCATCAAGATCCCGGAGCGGCGCCGCATCTCGCGATAGAAATACTCCATCCGCAGGGATTTGCGCCCCTCGGCCCAGGCCTTGAAATCGCGGCTAGAGGCAAAGAACCGGTCATCCGGCAGCCAGTCGATGGCCAGGGGAAAGTCGCCCGACCGTCCGCCCAAAACCTCGAACAGACGCCATTCGCCGGGCTGAGTGGCCAGAACCCGGGTCGCACCATGCGCCTTGGCCCGGCGCAGCAACTCGCCGGGGATCGATTGGCTGTTGTCGGCATCGTCCAGCCGCGTATAGGCGACCTGCCACCCCGCCTCTCGTAACCCAACGGCAAACTTGCGCATCGCTGCGAAGCAAAAGGCGATCTTCTTGGGGTGATGGCGGACATAGCTGGCCTCTGCCATCACCTCGGCCATGACCACCACGTCCCGCGCCGGATTCCCCGCCTGCAACGCCGATACTTCGGGCGACAACTGGTCGCCCAGCACCAGGATGACCCGCGTCACCAGGGTATCTCCGCCCCGGCATAATCATAAAAGCCCCCCGATTGCGCCGGTGTCAGCCCCGCGATCACATCCAGCAGATTGGCCGCCGCCTGCGCGGGCGAGGTCGCCTTGCCCGGCGCCACGAAATCGGCGGTAAAGGGCGTGGCCACAGTCCCCGGATGCAAGGCGACACAGACAGCCTGCTTGTGGGTCCGCGCCACCTCGATCGCGGCGCCATGGACGATCTGGTTCACGGCGGCCTTCGCGGCGCGATAACTGTACCACCCCCCAAGGCGATTGTCGCCGATCGACCCGACCCGCGCCGACAAAACCGCAAACACCGCCCGCCGGTCGCGCGGCATCAGCGCCAGGGCATGTTTCAGGATCAGTGCCGGCCCGATGGCATTGACCGCGAATTGCGCCGCCAAAGCCGCGCCCTCGATCTGGCGGATTGCCTTCTCCGGCCCCCAATCGCCGATCACCAACGCCCCGGTCGCCACGAACACCAGATCGAACCGCCCCTCCAAAAGCTCAAACACCGCGGCGACAGAAGCATCGTCGGTCACATCCAGCCCATCTTGCCGCCGCGACAGCCCGACCACCTCGACGCCCCGCCGCTCTGCCTCTTCCTTCAGCGCCCGGCCGATCCCGCCGGACGATCCCACGATCAATGCGCGTTCCATATCACCCCAATCCTTGACCGGCGGGAACGTAGCGCCATCCTTTCCTCTGACGAGTCGTCGGAGCCGCCATGCGTCCTGCCCTGATCCTGAGCCTTCTGCTTGCCCTGCCCGCCGCGCCGCCCAGCTCGGCGCTGGAACTGAAACTGTCGGGCTTCTACGACCTCAACCGCCCCGCAAGCCTGGAATACGACCCGGCCTTCTGCGGCCTGTGGATCGCCAACGAGGGGCCAGAGGTGATCCTGGTCACGCTGGACGGAGTAGAGCTACGGCGCTGGCGCAGCGATCTCTACCGGATCAAGGCCGTAGCACTCGAAGGCGACCACCTGATCGTCGCAGATGGCATCGGCCGCTACCAGCGCCTGACCAAAGAGGGCACCGCTCTGGGCGCGCCCTTCGAACTGGACAGCACCCGCGTGGCCACCGAGGGCATGGTGGTGCTGCCCGACGGCACGATAATCCTCGTAGAGGATGACCCGGCGCGCATGATCTGGGTCGATCGCAGCGGCACCGTCACCCGCAGCATCAACGGCGACCTGCTGGACCCGCCGATGACCGAACCGCAAGGCATCGCCCGCGACCCGCGCACCGGCCATCTGCTGGTGGTGGACGATTGGGAAGGCACGAACTCGCTCTACGAATTCTCGCCCGACGGGGCGCTGCTGGGCACCACCCCCCTGATCGCCTATGGCCGCGACCCCGAAGGCATCGCGATCCGCGCCGGCGCCAACCTGGTCTTCATGGCCTTCGATGGCGGCGCCCGCATCGCGGCCTTCGACTACACCCCCACCATGGGCCTCGGTATGGAGCTTCCCGACCCGGGTGCCGATTGCATGATCTCCTGACAGAACCTTCCGCCCTCTTTCTTCTGGCCAAAAATACTCTGGGGGGGCGCCGCAGGCGACGGGGGCAAAGCCCCCACCCGCACCACACACGAACCCGACACCCCTGCGTTCACTTTTTGCTTTTCATTTATGCGCAGCCCCCTATAGTCCGGTTTCATGATGACCCTGCGGCATATATCTCCCTCGCGTCGGCCCTGCGTCGCGCTGGCCGCCCTTCTGCTCCTTAGTCGCCTCTGAGCGTGCCATCCGGCGCGACCGCTCAGGGGATGCCGACTGCGCCACCGAATGGCTCCAAGGACAACAGACGAGATCACACAATGACCGACGATACCGCACGCGGCCCGCAACACGCGGACAACAGCCGGGTTCTGATTTTCGACACCACCCTGCGCGACGGTGAGCAATCCCCGGGCGCCACCATGACCCATGAGGAAAAGCTGGAAATCGCCCGGATGCTCGACGAAATGGGCGTCGACATCATCGAGGCCGGCTTCCCCATCGCCTCCGAAGGCGATTTCGCTGCGGTGTCCGAGATCGCGAGGCAATCGCGTGACGCCACGATCTGCGGCCTCGCCCGCGCCAATATCGGCGACATCGACCGCTGCTGGGAGGCAGTGAAACACGCCAGATCGCCGCGCATCCATACCTTCATCGGCACCTCGCCCCTCCACCGCGCGATCCCGAACCTGACACAGGATGAGATGGCCCAGCGGATCCACGACACCGTGACCCATGCCCGCAACCTGTGCGACAATGTGCAATGGTCGCCGATGGATGCCACCCGCACGGAATGGGACTACCTCAAGCGCACGGTGGAAATCGCGATCCGCGCCGGGGCCAGCACGATCAACATCCCCGACACGGTCGGCTACACCGCCCCGGTGGAATCGGCCGACCTGATCCGCCGCCTGATCGCCGAGGTGCCCGGGGCCGGGGAGGTGATCTTTGCCACCCATTGCCACAACGATCTGGGCATGGCGACGGCCAACAGCCTCGCGGCCGTCGCAGGCGGGGCACGGCAGATCGAATGCACCATCAACGGGCTGGGCG
>CAYGRI010000233.1:0-737 GCA_964352155.1 uncultured Maritimibacter sp.
CCTGAACCACACCGCCCAATGGGCCAGCGCCGAGGCGACGGAGACAGAGCTGGAGGCGGTGACCGATTCCCTGCTGTTGGCGATGCACGATCTGCGCTCCGTGCTGGTGCGCAAAAGGTCCGACACGCTGCTGAAAGCGGCGAAACAGAAGAAAGACTGACCCAACCCTCGACCGCGGAGAAACCATGTGCATGCGGCCCCCGGCTTGTCGGGCAAGAGCGCGCGCACTCCGTCTTGCAATTGCGCGCGAGCGCTTCGTCCCGCGCCTATGCCCGCGTGTCTGCCGCCAAGAGACGCCGGGACCAATGGGTCGGACTTATTTTCACCCGGATTTTAATTGCAATATTATACCCCGGGTGATATTGGCGTCATCATGATACTTGCAGTCTTTGAACAGGGGCGCCAGATCGCTCGGGGGACGGTGGCCGAGGTTGCCGCCGCAATGCAGTCTGCCGCCAGCCGCGGCGGGGCACCCCTTTCGCTCGATGCGTCCACGGGACAGGTTGTTGATCTTGATCTGCGTGGCACCGCTTCGGATGTGGCGACCCGCCACGCGCAAGTCCCCCGGCGCGGCCGACCGAAACTCGGCGTCAAGGCCCGCGAAGTCACGCTGCTGCCACGCCATTGGGACTGGCTTGCCAATCAACGCGGCGGGGCCTCGGCCGCCTTGCGGCGCCTGGTCGAGGCCGCGATCCGGGAATCCGGCGCGGCGGATGATCCTCACAAGGCTCAGGATG
>CAYGRI010000233.1:747-8509 GCA_964352155.1 uncultured Maritimibacter sp.
GCACAGGCCCTCGCTGGCGATTTGCCCGGGTATGAGGCAAGCCTGCGGGCGCTCTATGCCGGAAACCTGGACGGGATGGAGGAGGAAGCCGCTGCCTGGCCCGCCGACATCCGCACCTTTGTCCTGTCGCTGGCCCGGGGAGGGCCTGAGTGATCGCCATCTGAGCTGGTATCTGCCCCAAGCACCTCGGGGCGGGGGCCAAGCGGGAGTTTCCTCGCCTTCGGACGCCTTCTGGGAACGTCTCTGCCTGTTGTCCGGCCCGCGGCATTGGCCTACACCATGATCAATTGCCAACCCCAGGGAGGGAAATCCATGTCAGACGCACCCAGCTACGGCTTTGAAACCTTGCAGATCCACGCCGGAGCCCGTCCGGACCCGGCGACCGGCGCGCGTCAGACGCCGATCTACCAATCCACCGCCTTCGTGTTCCGCGACGCCGACCACGCCGCCGCGCTGTTTAACCTGCAAGAGGTCGGCTACATCTATTCGCGGCTGACCAACCCCACCGTGGCCGTGCTGCAGGAACGCATCGCCACGCTGGAAGGCGGCGCCGGAGCGGTGTGCTGTTCCTCTGGCCATGCAGCGCAGATCATGGCGCTGTTCCCGCTGATGGCGCCCGGCCGCAACATCGTCGCCTCGACGCGGCTTTATGGCGGCACGGTCACCCAGTTCAGCAAGACCATCACCAAGTTCGGCTGGTCGGCCAGCTTCGTCGACACCGACGATCTGGAGGCGGTGAAGGCCGCCATCGACGACGACACCCGCGCGATCTTCTGTGAATCCATCGCCAATCCGGGCGGCTATGTCTCGGACCTTGATGCGCTGGCGAAGATCGCCGACGACGCGGGCATTCCGTTGATCGTCGACAACACCTCGGCCACCCCCTATCTGTGCCGCCCGATCGAGCATGGCGCGAGCCTGGTGGTGCATTCGACCACCAAATTCCTGACCGGCAACGGCACCGTCACCGGCGGCGCCGTGGTGGATTCGGGCACCTTCAACTGGTCGAACGGCAAGTTCCCCTCGCTCAGCGACCCCGAACCCGCCTACCATGGCCTGAAGTTCCACGAGACCTTCGGCCCCCTTGCCTTCACCTTCCATGGGATCGCCATCGGCCTGCGCGATCTGGGCATGACGATGAACCCGCAAGGCGCCCACTACACGCTGATGGGGATCGAAACGCTGTCCCTGCGGATGGAACGCCACGTCGCCAATGCCGAAAAGATCACGGGCTGGCTGGAAACCCATGAAAATGTCGCCGCCGTGACCTATGCCGGGCTCGACTCCTCGCCCTACCGCGAGCGGGCGGCCCGGATATGCCCGAAAGGCGCCGGCGCCCTGTTCACCATCAAGCTCAAGGGCGGCTACGACGCCTGCGTGAAATTCGTCGATTCGCTGGAATTGTTCAGCCATGTGGCGAACCTGGGCGATGCGCGGTCGCTCGTGATCCACTCTGCCTCCACCACGCACCGGCAATTGACGCCGGAGCAGCAGGAAGCCGCGGGTGTCGGCGCCGATGTGGTGCGGTTGTCCGTCGGGATCGAGGACGCCGCCGACCTGATGGCGGATCTGGACCAGGCGCTGAAAGCGGCGCACGCTTGAGATGACCAAAGGGGTTCGCGGCGGCGCTGCGGACCCCGGCCGGATCGGCCGACCCTCGCGGCAGCCCGCCGATTTATACCACTGGGACATATTGGGATAAACCATTCGTCAAGGAAAATTGCCTAGGTTCCCCCGGCAAGGAGCTTTGCAATGGCAGACAGATCCGACAGCACCATCAGCCTGTCTCTTCACGCGGTGGAGGAGCTGTCGCGTGCCATCACGGTTGAACAGGTGCTGACGGCAGCGGCGTCCTGGCTGCCGGAATTCGTCAGTGCCGACCGCGCAAAGATCACGGTGCGCGACGGCGACCGGTTCGTCGCGCGCAGCTTCCAACTGAACGGTGCCCGCGACTTTCGCGACGATCTGCACCCCGTCCTGGATGGCTCCGCCCGCGCCCGAGTGCTGGCCACCGGGATGCCGCTGCGGATGGAGGCTACGGAGATTCTGCGCGACCCCGACCCTTCGGTGCAACGGCTTTATGATCAGGGGATCCGGCACATGCAGTTCCTGCCGATGAAGGCGGGCGGCGCGACCATCGGGGTGGTGGGGCTGGCCCATCGAATCCCCATCTCGATGGACCAAAGCACGTTGCGCAAGCTTGAGGTCGTCTGCGACTGGATCGGCGCCCAGGCCATGCTGCTGCTGCAATTCCGCGCCAACACCCGCCTGGCCGAAACCGATGCGCTGACGGGGTTGGCCAATCGCTCCCGGCTGATGCGGGTCCTGAATGGGCCGCGCGCGCTGCATGAACCCGACAGCAACGGGCAGGTGATTGGCGTCATCCATGTCGATCTGGACAATTTCAAAGAGATCAACGATAGCCTCGGCCATGCCGCGGGCGACGCTGTCTTGCGTAATGCGGCCAAGGTGATGGTGGATGCAGCCGGCCCTGCCGATATCGTCGCGCGCATCGGGGGCGATGAATTCGTGATCGCCACCCGGTCCGACCCCGCCGGGCGCGCCATCGCGGACCTTGCCAGGCGGATCGGCACAGGCCTTGCAACCCCGGCCTGGAGCGATGGGATCGACGTATCTTGCTCTGCCAGCATCGGAACCGCGCTTGCAGGCCCCCTCGACAGCACAGCCGACCGCCTGATCGGGAACGCCGATATCGCGTTGTACGAGGTCAAGCGCCGGGGCCGAGGCAAGGTCTGCGCCTTTTGCGAAGACATGCGCGCCGAGGTGGAGCATCGGCGCATTCGTCTGGCCGAACTGCGTCAAGCGGTCGACACCAGGGCGTTCGAGCCTTTTTTTCAACCCGTCCAGGACCTGCGTACCGGCGAAGTGACCGCGTTCGAGATCCTGGCCCGCTGGCCGCACCCCGACCACGGCCCCATGGAGCCGGTGGACTTCATCGCCCTTGCACAAGAGGCGGGCGTCTCGATGCAGATCGACACGATCGTGCGGGCCAAAAGCCTGGACCATCTTATCAAATGGCGCACCTCTGGCCACCAGGTGCCAGTGCTGTCGTTCAACGCCTCCGGCAAGACGTTGTCAGACCCGGACTTTCCCGACGCCCTGATCTGGGAGGTGTCCGAAAAGGGCCTGGCGCCGGCTGACCTGGCGATTGAGGTCGCAGAGGCGGATCTGGCCGCAAGCCCTGACGGGCAGTTGAAAAGCAACATGGCGCGGCTGTCAAAGCTCGGCTTTTCCGTCCTGATCGACGATTTCGGGACCGGGCATGCCTCGATGCCGCTGATCCGCCAACTGAAGGTGTCAGAGCTGAAGCTTGGCCGAATCCTGACCTCGCATCTGCACGACCCCTGTGCAGAGCAGATCCTTCGAGCGATCCTGGCGATGGCGGCAGAGCTTGGCACGACCGTCACCGCGAAAGGCGTGGAATCCGTGACGGAACTGGGCAAACTGCGCACCCTGAACTGCGATCAAGTGCAGGGCTTCGGCATTTCCGAACCCCTGAAGGCAGAGGATGTCCTTACGTTCCTCGGGTCCTTCCACGGCACGGCACCTGAACGGGTGATCCCGTCGCCCGCGCATCGAGCCTGAGGGGCCGCCGGGGTTGGCAACCGGCTGCAAGGCCCCTTAGCGGGCGGCGTCGAACAGCGCCATCATCCCCGCCAGCACGTGTGACCGGATGCCGGGCGTTTCCATCAAGACCTCGTGCTCGGCCGTGGGCACGTCGTCCAGCCGGCCGCCGGGCCAGCGCGCCATCCGGTCACGGATCGGCGCGTCCGGCACAATGCGCTCATTCCCGCCCAGAAAGGTCAGGCAAGGCAGGCTTGGCGATGTGCGCTGCGCCAATTGTGCGGTTTCCGCCAAAGCCTCGTACAGCCAGTGCAGGCTTGGCCCGCTCAGCCGCAGTTCTGGATGCGCCTCGACCTGACGGTTCATATAGCAGAACATATCAGGGTCCGTGGTCAGCAAATTGTCTTTGAACAATGCGGCGACGCTATGGGCTGCCGGCCCCGTTCCCGGGACGAATCGATCGCCAACCCCGGCGGCGCGGCTGGCCCAGGACAAGCCCCAGGCCACCGGGCGCAGTGCCGGATGCATCCGGATCCCCCACATCGGCGCGGTGAAGCAGACCGCATTGACGGGCAGCCCCTCGAACAGCGCGCGCAGACCGATGCAACCGCCCATGGAATGCGCCAGCAGAAAGTAGGGCTCCGGCAGGCCCTCCGCCCGGGCGGTGCGCAACAGCACCTCCACATCCAGTTGGTAATCTGGAAACTCCATCACATGGCCGGTCAACGGGTTGTCCAGCGGCCGATCCGCCAGCCCCTGCCCGCGCCAGTCGATGCAGATCGTGGCCAGGCCGCGGGCCTTCAGATCGGCGGCGGTGCGACCGTATTTCTCCAGATATTCGGTCCGCCCGGCAAACAACAGCACGGTGCCCCGCGCGCCGCCCGGCCAGATCCCGACCCGCAGACGCACCCCGTCCTCGGCTGTGGCCCAGACCGCGCGCACATCTTCGGGGCCGTCGGCGACCTCGGCGTAAAACGGGGCAGCATCGGGCATGTCAGGACAGCACCGCCCCCAGTTGCATCGCCATGCCCATATCCCCATCCACGCTCAGCTTGCCGGTCATAAAGGCCGAGGTCGGATCCAGATCGCCGTTTAGGATCGCCTGCAACGTCGCTGCATCGGCGGTCAGCACCACATCGGCCTCGTCATCCCCTTCCCGGACACCGGAACTGTCCAGAAAGATCGAGCCCGCCCCCTCGATCACGAATTTGGCCCGGCCGTCGAACTCGGACGTGTCCTTGCCTTGCAAGGCTTCGAGGGCGGCGTCGATCACTTCGCTCATATTGAGGGCACTCCTTGGATTGTGACCCGGTTCGGTCGCGTCGGGACTCGATTTCTTCACCGGGCGATATATGATCCTCTTATGAGAAATCTAAGACGCTTGTGCAAATCCCTCGTGGTTGCGGCGATGATCGCCGGCTCTCCCGCAATGGCGCAGGATGTGGTGCCGCCCGATGTGGACCAGATGCTGGCCGAACTGGCCAATCCGGAGACCACGAACTGGCGGCAGGTCGAGAACCGCATTCGGCTGGAATGGTCGAAGTCGGGGTCGCCCGCGATGGACTTGCTGTTGCAGCGGGCTCGCAAGGCGATGGAGGCCGAGGAATGGGACACGGCGTTGGAGCATCTGACCGCTTTGACCGACCACGCCCCGGACTTTGCCGAAGGCTGGCACATGCGGGCGACGGCCTTCTTCAAGAAGGGTCTGTACGGTCCGGCGATCAGTGACATCGGCCATGCGCTCACGCTGAATCCCAATCATTTCAGTGCGTTGTCCGGTCTTGCTGTGATGCTGGAAGAGCTGAATATGGGGCCGCAAGCCCTCGAAGCCTACCGGGCCCTGGCGCAAATTCATCCGCATCGCCCCGAGACGCAGAAGGCACTGGAACGGCTGGAGCAGCGCTTTGGCGGCGTCCCGATCTGACGTCCGCCGCTGTTTCGCCGCAAAGCAGCGCCGGCCGGGTATACATCGGCTTTGCGCTGCACTACACCATGGGTAAAATGTAACTCCAGACCAGCCGGGATGGTCGTTTTCGGACCAGGATCCAGCCGAAGGATCTTCTGCGCGGGCCATGACGCCCGCCGACCGGCGACAGAGGCGACGCGATGGCAATCGACGCGCGGATCACGGCGGTTCTGGGCCCGACGAACACCGGCAAAACCCATTATGCAATCGAGCGGATGCTGGCCCATCGCACCGGGGTCATTTGCCTGCCGCTAAGGCTGTTGGCGCGCGAGGTCTACGACCGAATCGTCGCGGTGCGCGGCCCCTCGGTGGTGGCGCTGGTGACCGGAGAGGAACGCATCGTCCCGGCGCGCACGCAGTTCTGGGTCTGCACGACCGAAGCGATGCCCGAAGGCTTGATGCCCGATTTTCTGGCCTTGGACGAGATCCAGCTTTGTGCCGACCCTGAACGCGGGCATGTGTTCACCGACCGCTTGCTGCGGGCGCGCGGCACCCATGAAACGCTGCTGCTGGGCGCCGACACGATGCGCGGGGCGATTGCGGCGCTGGTGCCCAAGGCGCAATTCCTGCGGCGCGAGCGGTTCTCAAACCTCAGCTACAGCGGCGAGAAAAAAGTTAGCCGGATGCCGCGCCGCTCGGCCATCGTGGGGTTCTCGGTCGACCAAGTCTATGCGATTGCAGAGCTTTTGCGCCGTCAAAAGGGCGGCGCCGCGGTCGTGATGGGCGCGCTCAGCCCTCGGACCCGCAATGCGCAGGTCGCGCTTTACCAGAACGGCGATGTGGATTATCTGGTGGCGACCGATGCCATCGGGATGGGGCTGAACCTCGACATCGACCATGTCGCATTTTCGTCACTGTCGAAATTTGACGGCCGGCGGATGCGGATGCTGCAACCCAATGAATTGGCCCAGATCGCGGGCCGCGCCGGGCGGTATACCGCCGATGGCACCTTTGGGGTGACCGGAGAGGCCGGGCCCTTGGACGCGGGCGTGGTGGAGGCCATCGAAAGCCACCGCTTCGCCCCGATCCGCAAGCTGCAATGGCGCAACTCCGACCTTCAGTTCGGGTCCTGCGACCGCCTGATCCAGGCGCTGGAGGCCACGACAGACGATCCGCTGCTGGTTCGCGGCCGCGAGGCAGATGACCTTATGGCCTTGAAATTGCTGTCTCAAGTCGACGAAGTGCGGGCACGCACGACCAATCCGCGCAGCGTCAAACTGCTGTGGGATGTCTGCCGGATCCCCGATTTCCGCGGCATCAGCCACGCCGAACATGCCGGCCTGCTGGAGCGAATCTTTTGCTACCTGCACGAGCTTGGCCGGGTGCCCGATGACTGGCTGGGCGCCCATGTTCAGCGAATCGACCGGATTGATGGAGAAATTGACACACTTTCGAAGCGATTGGCCTATATTCGTACTTGGACCTACGTCACGCAGCGCAATGGCTGGGTGGATGATGAATCGCATTGGCGCGGCACAACCCGCGCTGTAGAAGACCGCTTATCGGACGCCCTGCACGAGCGTCTGACGCAAAGATTTGTGGATCGGCGCACCAGCGTATTGCTGCGCCGACTCAAACAGAAGGAGAGCCTTGTGGCCGAGGTGAACGACAAGGGTGAAGTGACTGTCGAGGGTCAATTCGTGGGCCGGTTGGAGGGATTCCGCTTCAGCCAGGACGCGTCCTCCAGCCCCGATGAGGCGAAGACCCTTCGCCAGGCCTCTTTGCAGGCGCTGCGCCCCGAGTTCCATTTGCGCGCCGACCGGTTCTACAATTCCCCGGATACCGAGATCGACTTTACCGACCAGGGTGGCCTTATGTGGGGCGAACACGCCATCGGCAAGCTGGTCGCCGGGTCCGAGCCGCTGAAGCCCCAGGTCACGGCGTTTGTCGATGAAGAGGCCGGATTCGATGTGGGGCAGAAGGTGCAGCGCCGGTTGCAGCACTTCATCGACCGCAAGATCGCCACGCTGTTCGAACCGCTGCTGGCGCTGTCGCGGGACGAAACGCTCAGCGGGCTGGCCCGGGGCTTTGCCTTTCGGCTGGTGGAATCGATGGGTCTGATCCCCCGGGATCAGGTCGCGTCCGAGGTGAAAGACCTCGACCAGGAAAGCCGCGGGCTGCTGCGCAAGCATGGCGTCCGCTTCGGTCAATACACGATCTTTCTGCCGTTGCTTCTGAAACCCGCGCCCACGCGGTTGCGGCTGGCGCTGT
>CAYGRI010000234.1:0-8491 GCA_964352155.1 uncultured Maritimibacter sp.
GGCCAGGGATTCGGGGGGCAAGGGATGCAGTTCGCGCGGCTGAAAGGTCAGGGACACCCGCGTGCCAGAGTCCAGCGCCTCCACCTTCAACTCGCCGTCCAGTTCCATGCCGATGACCTCGCCCAGGCTGGTGCCAAGGCCGCGGTCCGACCCGTCGGGCGGTGGCGCAAAGCCGATCCCGTCATCCTCGCAAATGAACCGCAGATGCCGGTCTTCGGCGGGCTCCGCCGCGTAGCGCACGGTGCCGCCCCGCCCGTCCGGAAAGGCGTGTTTGAAGGCATTGGCCACCGCTTCGTTGAACAGCGTCCCGACCATCGTGGCATCGCGCCAGGCGATCCCGATGGGCGGCGCGACGCCGGACACGGTGACGCCTTCGGGCGCCGTTTGCGACAGATGCTTGGCCATATCGCTAAGATACTGATCCAACGACACGATATGGCCCGCAGCGCTGCGATGAAGCTGCGCATGAACCGTCGCGACGGAATTGATCCGGCGGCCGAAACGGTCCAGCGTCTCTTTCGCCTCCGCATTGTCCAGTTGCCGCGTTTCATGGCGCAGCAGCGCCATCAGAAGCTGCAGCGAATTGCCGATCCGGTGATCGACCTCGCGCCGCATCATATCCTCGGTGCGCAGGGACTTTCGCAATCGGATCTGGGCCATCACCTGATCCGCCATCACGGTCAAAGCCTCGCGCTGCAGGGCGGTCAGCCGCCGGGGCCGCCGGTCCATGACGCAAAGTGACCCGATCGGCATCTCGTCCGGCGCCATCAGCGGCGCCCCGGCATAGAAGCGAAAGGCATCCTCGCCCTGGCACAGGGGGTTGTCGACGGAGCGCGGATCAAGCCGGGTATCCTCGATCTCCAGTATCCCGTCGCCGAGGATCGTATGGCCGCAGATCGCATGCGCGATGGGCGATTCACCCAGGTCCGTTCCGACCCGCGCCTTGAACCATTGCCGGTCCTCGCCCACCAGCGAGATCAGCGCCACCGGCACGTCGCAGATATGCGCCAGCAAACGGACCACATCATCGAATTGCTTCTCGGGCTGGCTGTCGAGCAGGTCAAACCGGGCCAGCGTCGCAAGCCGACGCCCTTGTTCGGGATGAGAGAACGCCTTCACTAATGATGCCCCGTGTCCTGGCTGCGACAGTCGGTAGCAAAAGAACCCTGAATACCTGCATTTGGCAAGTCGCTTTTGACCCCGCCTGTCCCGTCGGCAAGCCGTCGCGTGAACGACCATGCCGCCCGCTCACATCCCGGTTTCCCGGCCGGCCGGCCCGCCCCGGCGCCTCAACAATCCGCCAGCGGCAGACCGCGTGGCGCATCCACCGGCGGGACAGTTCCCAGAGCCCCCACCGCTTCGCGATCCGGTCCCGGGTTGGAAGAAGCGCCACCGGGCGCCAAGTCTTTGAGACATCTGGGGTTTGGAACGCGAAGGGCAAAGCGGGCCGCTGAGTTGCAACGGATCCGACGCCCGGCGGCGCTTTGCCCTTACGGACCAGCGGCGCAGAAAAACTCGTTAGGTTTCAATAGCCTTGAAACCCCGCCCGACAGAAAAACGGCCCATCCTGCGACCCGGGATGACTGGCGTCGGCCCTAGGCCATGTGACCGCGCAGGAAGCCGACCAATTGCCGGGTCGAGCCGTCCTTGTCTTCCGCCGCAGCCTCTCCGGCGACGACGGGGCCCAGAGCGGTGGCCAGTTCCTTGCCCAGCTCCACGCCCCATTGGTCGTAGGAATTGATCCCCAGGATCACCCCTTCGACAAACACCCGATGTTCGTACAAGGCGATGATCTGGCCCAGCATTTTCGGGGTCAGCTTGGGATACAGCAGGGTTGTGGAGGGGCGGTTGCCCGGAAACACCCGGTGCCGCGCCTGCCGGTCCAGTTCCGCGCCCTCGAACGTGCCCGCGACCTTGGCCGTCGCGACCTCCAGTGACCGGCCGCGCAACAAAGCCTCGGATTGTGCCAGGCAATTGGCCAGCAGAAGCTGGTGCTGATGCGCAAGATCCGGTTCATGGCCCAGCGCGGCGGCCAGGAACTCGCAGGGAACGACGCAGGTGCCCTGGTGGATCAGCTGGTAAAAGGCGTGCTGGCCGTTGGTCCCCGGCTCTCCCCACACAACGGGGCCGGAATTGTAGGGCAGATCGCTGCCATCCATCGCCACGGACTTGCCGTTGGATTCCATTTCGAGCTGCTGGAGATAGGCGGGCAGCCGGGCCAGCCGCTGGTCATAGGGCAGCACCGCGCGGGTGGTGTGGCCACAGATCTGGTTGTGCCAGATCCCCACCAGCGCCAGCATCAGCGGCATGTTGGCGTCCCCTTCGGCGTTGCGGAAATGGGCATCCATCGCGGCGCCGCCCTCCAGGAAGGCGCGGAAATCCTCTGCCCCCACGGCCAGCATCAGCGACAGCCCAATCGGCCCCCACATGGAATAGCGCCCGCCGACCCAGTCTTCGAAGCCAAAGACCGCCTCGGGCGCGATCCCGAAGGCAGCGGTCTTTTCCAGGTTCGAGGACAGCGCCGCGAAATGCCCGCCCACCATGTCCTCGCCGACCTGCGCAGCGATCCAGTTGCGGGCGGTGCGGGCATTGGTCATCGTCTCGATCGTGGTGAAGGTCTTCGAGGCCACGATCACCAGGGTCGAGGCCGGGCGAAGCCCCGAGATTACGTCGTGAATATGGGCGCCGTCTACATTCGACACGAAATGCACGCGCGGCCCGTCGGCATAGGGCGCCAGCGCCTGCAAGGCCATGGCCGGGCCCAGATCGGACCCGCCGATTCCGATATTGACCACATCCGTATAGCGCCCGCCGCCGGGGGCAGAGATCTCGCCCGAGCGGATCGCGGTGGCATAGCGTTCCATACGAGCCAGGGTCTTGCGCACCTCGGGGATCACGTCAACGCCATCGACCATCACCGGGCTGTCAAGACTGCGCAGCGCGGTGTGCAGGACGGCGCGGCCCTCGGTCTCGTTGATCTTCTCGCCCGCGAACATCGCCTCGCGCCGCGCGGCAACGCCCGCCGCCTCGGCGCAGGCCAAAAGCAGTTCGCGGGCGCGGGCGTCGAGGGTGGTCTTGGAATAGTCGAACAGCATGTCCAGGGCGGTGACCGAGAACGCCGCGGCGCGATCCGCCTCCGCCTCGAACAGCGACAGGATGTGCCGGTCCGCAACCGTGGAGTGATATGCCTTGAGGTCTTCGAACATTGCCTTACTCCGCCCAGTGGATGGTTGCGTCGCCAAGTACCGCCGTCGCAGGCGCCGTCATCGGATTGCTTTCGCGCTGCGCCCGTTCCAGCGCCTCGCGCTTCTTGCTGCCGGTCAGCAGGAGATGGATCGACATCGCCGCCTTCAACACCGGCGCCGTCAGGGTCAGCCGCGCCTCTGGCTGGTCCAGCGTCCGGATCGGCAGCAGCGGCGGGGCCTTGGGGCTCAGCGCCGCCTCCAGCCCTTCGGCCCTGGGAAACAGCGAGGCGGTGTGCATGTCCTCGCCCATCCCCAGCAGCAGGACAGAGATCGGCAGCACCGCCGCCACTCCGGTGCCCAGCGCCTCGATGCAATCTTCCGGCTCCGGCGTGTCGGCATACATTGGCACCAGCGTCGCCGCCGCCGCATGGTCCACCAGCAGGCGCGAGCGCAGCAGACGGGTGTTGGACCGGTCAGAGTTGGGCGGCACCCAGCGTTCATCCGTCAAGAGCACTCGCACCCGCGACCAGTCCAGGTTCACACCGCATAGCGCGTCGAACACCGGCCCCGGGGTCGTCCCGCCCGGAACCGCCAGCGTGGCGGTGTCGTTCGACATCAGGTGGCCGTTGATCTCGCCCGCCATCTTGTTGGCAAGATCCATCATCATCATCTCACGGTCGGGGTATTCGAGGAATTTCATCGCTCTATGTCCCGCCAACGCCGACCTTCGCGATACATCAGCATCAGTGCTTCCTCCGGTCCGGTCGAGCCGGGATCGTATTTCTTGGGCCGGTCGCCCACCGCCTCCCAGGCCTCGATGATCGGATCGGCCCAGGCCCAGGCGGCCTCGACCTCGTCGCCGCGCATGAACAGGGTCTGGTTGCCCCGGATCACATCCATGATCAACCGCTCATAGGCATCCGCCACATCGACCGAGGCATCGGGCCCCAGCGCATCGGCAAAGGACATGTCCAGCGGCACCTCGATCAGCCGCATCCCGCCCGGCCCCGGTTCCTTGATTGTCACCCGCAGCTTCATGCCCTCGTCAGGTTGCAGGCGTATGACAAGCACATTGCCCTTTCGCTCGTTCGGGCGCTCGCCAAAAATCGAATGCGGCGGATGCTTGAACACCACCGCAATCTCGCTTTCCCGCCCCTTCAGCCGCTTGCCGGTGCGGATGTAGAGCGGCGTGCCCTTCCAGCGCCAGTTCGAGATATGCAGCTTCATCGCGATGAAGCTTTCCGTGGTGGACAGCGGATCCTCCACATCCTCCAGATAGCTCTTTTCGGCGTCGCCCTTGCCGTATTGGCCGCGCACGATGTTCTCTGGCGGGACGGGATCGAGCGCGCGAATCACTTTCAGCTTTTCGTCGCGCACGGCGTCGGGGTCGAAATGATGTGGCGGCTCCATCGCGATCAGGCAAATCAGCTGCATCAGGTGATTCTGCACCATGTCCCGCATGGCGCCTGAACTGTCGTAATAGGCCCCGCGCCCGCCGACGCCCACCGTCTCGGACACGGTAATCTGGATGTGATCTATATACAGTGCGTTCCACAAAGGCTCGAACAAGATGTTGCCAAAGCGGACGGCCATCAGGTTCTGTACCGTTTCCTTGCCCAGATAATGGTCGATCCGGTAGATCTGTTCTTCGGCGAAATACCGGCGCAGCGTGGCGTTCAGATCCCGGGCCGAGGCGAGGTCGTGGCCGAACGGCTTTTCCACCACGATCCGCGCGTGTTTGCCGGCCAGCTTGTGCTTGTGCAGCCGTTCCGCGATGTCGCCGAACAGGCTGGGCGCGACAGAGAAATAATAGGCCCGGACGACGCCGTCGCGCATCTTGTCAGCCAGGTCCTTCCAGCCGGCATCGCCCTTGGCGTCGATCATCACATAGGAAATCCGTTCGAGGAATTCTTCAATCCGCCCGGCGTCTTCCTTGCCTTCGGTGGCGAATTCCGCAATCGCCTCGCCGACGAAATCGCGGAAGTCCTGTTCCGACATCTTGCTGCGGGACGCCCCGATCACCCGCGCCTCGGCGGGCATCTGCCCCGCCCAGAAGCGCCGGTACAGCCCCGGAAGGATCTTGCGGCGCGCAAGATCGCCGGTGCCGCCAAAGATCACCAGGTCAAAGGGATCGACGGGAATGACGCGCGAAACCATGGGCAACCTCTCACATTCGGGTTAGCGCTAACGCGGCCTCATTTATCACAGAACGCGGCCAAGTCTACCCTTCCCGGCGGGCGGCACAACCTCCTCGTTGCCCGAACGGGCCGGTTCCTTGGCGGCAAGCGACCAGGTGGCGCAGCGGATCGGGGCAAAGCCATGGGCCATAGCATTAGGCAGAGGCATTGGGCCAGCGCATCAGGTCGAGGCATCAGATCGGGGGGTCAGATCGGAGCATCGGGTGCGCGAACGGCCTGGCTTCGGGCGATCCGTAGCGCCCGCCGCGCGGATCGACCCGACGCGGGGCAGCTCACAGCCCCAGGTCGCGATAGACCTGTGGCAAGGTCTCGGGCAGATCCTCGGCGATCAGGCCGGCGCCAAAGCGGCGCGCGGCCTCCACATGCAGCCAGGCGGCCATTTCCACGGCGCGCATCGGCGCTTGCACCAATTGCGGCGCCAGAAGCCCGGCGATGATCCCGGCCAGCACATCCCCCGCCCCGGCGGTGGCCAGCCAGGGCGCCTTGCGGTCATAAAGCGCCGGGTGAATCGCCGCCGCCCCGCCTGGGTGGGCGATCACGGTGGCCGCGCCCTTCAGCAAGACGATGGCGCCCGACCGCTGCGCCGCAAGGCGCGCCACATCGACCTTGGACAGGCGCCTGTCGTGCCGGGCCCGCTGGTCGAGATCGGGGAACAGGCGCGCGAATTCCCCCTCATGCGGGGTCAGGACCGTGCGGTCGTGGCACTGCCGGAACAGCGCGTCGGGCGCCTCGGCAAAGCTGGTCAGAGCGTCGGCATCCAGCACCACCGCGCGGGGGGGCCATTGGTCCGGATCGCCCGGCGCCAGAGCCGCCGCGACCATCGCCCGCGTCACGGGGCCGACCCCCAGACCGGGCCCCAGGCAGACAGAGGAGAACCGCGCGTCCTCAAGCGTGGCCGCCAGCGCCTCGGCCGTCCCAACTTCGCGCAGCATGATCGCGGTCAACTGGCAGGCATTCTCCAGCATCGCCTCGGGCGGCGCGCCCAGCGTGACCAGCCCCGCGCCGGAGCGCAGCGCCGCCCGCGCCGCCAGCCGCGCCGCGCCGCCCTTCCCGTGACCACCCGACAGCACCAGCACATGGCCGCGCTGATACTTATGCGCGCCGGGAACGCGCAATCCGGTCGCGCTGTCGATCCAGACCCTTGCCGGCCCCGGCCGGATCTCGGGCGCGATCAGACGGACGTATTCGTCCGACCCCGGCGCGCTCAGCAGGGCGGGATCGTTGATCCAGGCGCCCAGACCGATATCGACGACCTGCGGCGCGCTGCGACCGATTTCGGACAGGTAATGGCCGACCTTGGGCGCATGAAAGGTCAGTGTCAGATCTGCATGCAAAAGGCGTGGGGTGGCCTCGTTCCGCCACCAGGCGTCGTGGGCGGTGCCATCGACTTCATCCTCGTCCTCGGTCGGCGGCCTGGGAAACAGGAATTCGCCAGTGTCGCAATTCAGGCCTGACGGGCAGTCCAGCGACACAACCTTATGGATCGCGCGCCTCGGACCCTTCGCTTTGGGACGCCCGCGGACTGCGTGGAACGCCTGCGCCATCTCCAGCGGGATCGGGCGCGTCAATCCGGTGCCGAACATCGCATCCACCAGCAGCTCTGGCCGCGCGCCCTGCTTCGCCGCCGCGAGGGTCAGCGGATGCACCTTTGCCATCGCCGCCCAAAGGTCGTGGTTCGTCCGCGCATCGGGCGGAAGCCGGTCGACCGCCCCCCAGAACAGCAGTTCAACACTCCAGCCCGCCTCGGTCAGATGACGCGCCACGACGAAGCCGTCCCCGCCATTGTTGCCGGGTCCGCACAACACAACCGCCCGGCGCGCGGTCTTGTCGAACTTTGGCCAGCGCGCCAGCATCGCGGCCACTGCGCCGCGCCCGGCCCATTCCATCAGGTCCCGACCGGCGACCTGACCTGTCTCGATGGCCTCCGCCTCGATGGCGCGCATTTGCGCAGAGGTTAGAAGTTCAACCATGATTTCCCCCCTGACCCGCCTCTAAACAGCCCAGAAAAATAGCAATTTGCACAAAGTTCAGGCAGCATGTACGGTTTCCCGGATCCGCCACGCCTTACGCGACTGTCGCGAATTGTGGCATATTAGCATAAGTGGTCTTCAACCACCGACCGAAAGGGATGAGGGAGTCGCACAAGATGAAAAAAATCGAGGCGGTGATCAAGCCGTTCAAGCTTGATGAAGTCAAGGAAGCGCTGCAAGAGATCGGCGTACAGGGCCTTTCCGTCATCGAGGTGAAGGGCTTTGGGCGCCAGAAAGGCCATACCGAATTGTATCGCGGGGCCGAGTATGTCGTCGATTTCCTGCCAAAGGTGAAGATCGAGGTCGTCCTGGGTACCGATCAGGTGGATGCCGCGATCGAAGCGATCATTGCCGCAGCCAAGACCGACAAGATCGGCGACGGCAAGATCTTTGTCTCTGCGGTCGAGCAGGCAATCCGCATTCGCACGGGCGAAGCTGGCGCCGACGCGCTGTAACGTTTGCCGCAGACATCAAAATCAACACTACTCACGACAAGGGAACACTCATGAGCAAAGCTGACGTTCTGAAGATGATCAAGGACGAGGATGTCGAGTACGTCGACATTCGCTTCACCGACCCCCGCGGCAAATTGCAGCACGTGACGGTGATGTCCGATCAGGTCGATGAGGATTTCCTGGAAGAAGGCTTCATGTTCGACGGTTCGTCGATTGCCGGCTGGAAGTCGATCGACCAGTCCGACATGAAACTGATGCCCGACACTTCCTCGACCTATATGGATCCGTTCTTTGCCGAAAAGACACTGTGCATCCATTGTTCGGTCGTCGAGCCGGACACGATGGAACCCTATGACCGCGACCCGCGCGGCACCGCCGAAAAGGCAGAGGCGTATCTGAAATCCTCGGGCATCGGTGACACCGCGTACATGGGCCCGGAAGCGGAATTCTTCCTGTTCGACAACGTGAAATACTCGGTCGCGATGAACAAGGTGTCCTACGAGGTCGACGCGCTGGACGCGGCCTGGAACACCGACACCGAGTACGAGATGGGCAACATGGGCCACCGCCCGGGCGTCAAGGGCGGCTATTTCCCCGTGCCGCCGATCGATGACGCGCAGGAC
>CAYGRI010000235.1:0-8481 GCA_964352155.1 uncultured Maritimibacter sp.
AGCAGCAGCCCCTTCGAGACGTAGGTCAGCTGGAAGGCTTCGAAGATCGGCCAGACATCGAGCAGCGCGTCGATGGCCTCGGGGCTGGGGTCGATCGCGTTACCGTCCGCATCGCCGATGCCCTCCCACGCCAGCACGGCCCTTAGCGCCAGCGCCTTGGCGAAGGCGACGGCGCGTTCCTCGTCCGAGGCCTCCTCCGGAACTGCCTCGACGGCCGCGTCGCTTCGTGTCGCCACCATCAGCGCGGTGGTCAGCGGGCGCAGCTGCACCCGGACGCCGGGTACGAGGTCGTGCCAGCGCGGTTCGTTCGTCAGGTCGAGCGTCAGCATCAGTAGATCTCCACATCATTCACGAGAGTGGCGGTGCACATCCGGCCGACGACGCTGTAGCGGGCGGCCTGCCAGTCGAACGTCGCCTGAACGCCCTGCGGCCCGGAAATCTCGATGCGCGGGCGCGGCAGGTAGACGGCGTGGACGGTTAGGCGCAAGCTCTCGCCAGAGGGCAGCAAATAGGCGAACTCGAGCTCGCAGGGATCGCCATTGATCGCTTGCGTCACCAGCGTTTGATCCGCAAACCGGACCTCGATGGAGCCGGTCAGCGCGGCGATAGAGGGGTCTGCCCCGTCGATGCGCCCGTCCGACCGGATGGTCTCGATCCGGTCGAGGTTGTTGGCATAGGTGATATCGGCCGAGACGACGTTGCCGAGGGCGGAGCCGTTCCGAGTGATCGACCCGTTGAAATGGCCAAAGCGCTGTAATTCTAGAGCGGCTGGCGTGCCTGCACTGGTGGTCGTCCCCACGGTCTCGCCCTGCGCCACCAGCCGGGCCGTTGCGGTGAGCAGACCAGAGCGCTGCATTTGCCAGGTGATCTGGTCGAGCACACAACCGGAATACATCGCGTAACGCGGCACTTCGGGCATGCCGGTCTCGATGGACATGCTGGGCAGCGTCCAAGAACCCGACTGAAACTCGTGCGTCCAGGGGCCGGTGCCGGTCGTGGTCGGATCACCAAAGGCCGCCTTCAACCAGAACCCGAAGGCTTCCGCATCGAGCGGCACGACCACATCGCCATCCGCCGTCACCGCGTCCTTGATCGGTGCCAGCGGGTCGCGGCCGTAGCCCAGCAATTCGGAATTGAGAAGTGGTTGTTCCGCCCCCAGCGAGGTGCTGGCGAAGGGCATCTTCGTGAAGCCGCCCACCGGCGGCGTGCCATAGGTCGTCTCGAACGCAAGCGCCATCTGCGCCCGCGCTCCTTGGGCTCGTGCCATGTTGTTCTCCTGTTGTAGGTGGGATCAGGCCAGCGGGTCGGCCGTGGAATAGTGCAGCACGACCGGGATCACGGCCGCTTTCAGGCTGGCCGCACCCTCGACTGGCTGATCGACGGGGCGCGGCGCTTCCGCCTCGACCCAGTCGCAGAGCCCGCCCAGCGTGCGGTCGGCGGCGAGCGCCGTGCCGATGCTGGCAGTCAGCGCGTCGAAGGCGGCGTCTCGGGTTGCGCCCTGTACTACCGCCTCGATCTCGGCCCGGTGCTGGTAGTGGTAGCGCAGGGGCGAGAGCGTCACCTCAGGCTCGCCCGGCTCGCCGTCGCGCAGGATCAGCAAGCCTTCGGCCGGCACGCGCTCGGGTAGCACCTCGCCGCGGAGCGCGGTGGCGGGCAACGCCGAAAGCCGCGCGTGCAGCGCGGTGAGGATGGTTTCGCGGGGCGTGGGCATAGGAACTCCAATGCAGCAACGCTCGGTTGCCGGATTCTCAGTAGCGCCGATGCGCTCGGACCATTACGCCTACGGGCGTGCCTTGGTCCCGGTCGATCGCAACGACGACGCGGGTTTTCGGTTCTTTTAGGATCTTGATCGCCTCAAAGAACGATGTATTCGCAGGCAATGTCCGAAAACCGATACCTACCGCAGGATCGGTCAAGACATCCTCGATCGAGTGGTCATTCAGGTCGATAAGGCCATCGAGTTCAAACGCCTTGAGCGTAAGGTAATTTGACAATTGTTGGTGTGAAAACGCCGCTGTGGCTTGGCCGTCCTCGACACAAACAAACGCCGCACAGCTCTGCGCTTCTTCTCTGCAAAGTTCTATCAAGCTCGTGGTTCTTGAGACGACATAGAACCGAGGGTCTGCTCTGCTCGCGAGACTTACCGGTGCAGATCCCGACAGGTTCGGCCGCGAACGCATGACGATGTTCACCGTCGCATGATGCCGCATCCAATTGGCAGTGACTTCGCACCGAAGTTCCACCAACTTGATGATCTTTGACTGTATGTCGGGGACGTTCATGTCCAGAATTGGCTCGTGATGCGCAACCCTGTTCCGGAACCGATTGATCTCCCTTACAAGCAACTGGATTTCATGACGCCCTTGGCCGTGGGACAAGCCTGGAAACGCGATATTAGACTTGGTTCGCCACAGATCAGCGTATTCATTGCGAAACAGGTTGGACCAGAAGTCGAAGGTGAGTTCGGCAATCACCTTCCCGCGCTCGTTAGACCGAGCTCTTTCCATTGCCTTGTCCAGAGCCCCTAGGCTCTCCGGGGTCAGCACGTTATTACGGAAGTCGCCATCCCGGTGCCATTCATCTCCATGAAGCTGACGAAGGACGCCATCCACGGCGTTGCGCAAGGTCACTTCTGCGACGCTCAAAGGGAACAGGAACGATTTCGCAAGCCTTGCGTTGTAGAGATAGAGTGCGAAGGCAAAATGCTCGTTTCCCGCCGCTTGTGTGAGGTAGGTTGCGAATCTTGGCTCAGAAAGCGATGCCTTGAGTGAAGCGATCGTTGCCGCATCGTACGGGTATGGAACTTGACTCTCAGCCATAGCGGCGGTACATACCCTTCCAGAGCAGTCGAACTGGCCCCACTGGCTCATGCTACGCGCCGTCGACATCAGATTAAGGCACCAGGTCGGGCGAGCCCCCACCTGGTGTTTCTATTTTGGCGACTTTGTTTCGCATTTTCAATGGCTCACGCAAGCTGGTTTCGCGCAAGACGGCCATCCACCCAGTTCACGACGATCAGCCCTGGCAGGCTGTCCAACGCACGATCTGCATCCCGGTCTAGATCCAGCCGTTTCGGCAGCTTGACTTGCGGCACCAACAGAAAGATCGGCGCAGTGACCTGGTTGCGGCCGGTTTTCGAGCGCGATGCCACCGCCTGACCACGTTTGTTAATCCGTGCGCGGTCTGCCACCAGCAGGCTCGGACCTCTACGGCGATAGACGAACCGCAGGCGCAGACCACGCCGCCGCTCCCATTCCCCCGGCGTGATCCGGCGGCCCCGTAACCCACGGCCCGCAGCTTCGGTCGGGATCGCGAGGTAGAACCCCTCTTTCGAGCGGATCAATGGGCCGCTTTCGTGCGCTCCGACAATCACCGGGGCCTTGGACCAGACCAGCGCGGCGGCCTCAAGGCTTTCGCCTGCGCGCGGGAAGGTCTGGTTGCGGATCGAGTTGGCGAGCCGTCGCCCGAGACCCGCGCCAGTGACTTGGGTCCGCCACGAAGACTTCAACCCGGTCCCGGCCTCGCGCATGGCGGCGGTCACCGCCCGTTCGCCGGCCGCGACCTCAGCCGACATCATCGCGACGATGTCGGGATCAATGTCGAGCTTCAGTTTCACGCTTGCCTCAGTTCCACGGTCCAGACGAGCTGGTCACGGTCGCGGACAGGCTCCCCCTGGATAAGGAAGGCATCACCGTCGATTTCCAAGCGGTCGCCCGGGCGCGGTGCCGGAACCTCCGCGACGCGTAGATCGATCCGAGTCGTTTCAGACCAAAGCCGGGCGTCGCCAAAGTCGGTGATGGCATCAGCCTGCCGCGAGACGACGCGCACCAGCATAGGCGCGCCGCCATCGGAGGTGTAGACCGCTTCCCGACCGATGTTCGGATCCGCGAACAGCGCATCAACCACGGCGGAAAACGCCGCCATCAGAAACTCGCGTTCAGGCGCACACGGCCAATGGTGTCACCAGCCCCGCCCGCTACGGCTTCCGTCGCGACGCCGATCAATGTGTTCGATGTGGCCAAGGTACATGCCATTCTGACCGAAAGCCCACGCAAGCGTGCCGCGCGCACCCGTGCCGACACGCCAGCGCTGCTCAAGGGTTTGCTCTACGGCCCAGACGGGGCGGCGTTCTCGCCGACGCACACGCGGAAGGGCGGGCGGTTATACCGCTACTATGTCAGCCAGTCAGTGCTGAAGCATGGCGCTGGATCATGCCCCGTCGGACGGGTCCCCGCTGGTGAGATCGAGGCCGCCGTCGTCGACCAGCTCCGCGCCGTGTTCCGCCAGCCTGAGATCGTGGCGGGAACGTGGAAGGCGGCGCGAACCCATGTCAGCGACATCACTGAGGCAGATGCCCGCGCGGCGCTTCAGAAGATTGACCCGCTGTGGGACGAACTCTTCCCGGCAGAGCAGGCCCGCATCGTGGCGCTGTTGGTTGAACGGGTCGACATAGGTTCGGACGGGCTGAACGTCCGGCTCCGCGTCGACGGGCTCGGGAGCTTCGCTCGAGAGATGCTCGCCGGCGGCATCGAGGCGGCCGCATGACCCGCGCCAAATCGGTCCCAGAAACCGTGACAGTGCACATACCGTTCCGCCTCGTGAAGCGCGGCGGCCGCAAGGAAATGCAGATGCCGGAGGGCGCCACGCCGTCGTGCCGGACGGACAACACGCTGGTCAAGGCGCTGGCACGGGCGTTTCGCTGGAAGCGGATGCTGGAGTCGGGGGAATTCGTCACCATCGCTGAGCTTGCCGAGCGCGAGGGGATTGCGCCGTCTTACGTGACCCGCGTCCTGCGGCTTACGTTGCTCGCACCCGACATCGTCGAGGCAATCCTGGACGGTAGGCAGGAACCGGAAGTGACGCTGGCGCAAGCCCTGGAGCCGTTCCCGCTGGAGTGGGCCGCTCAGTCGACCTTGGGGAGCCACCGCTTCTCGATAAGACAGACCATTGTAAAAGCCGGATCGAAAACGTTGCCGACCTCGTAACGTACTGTCTGACCCATGAGGTGGCTGGTCGCTGTCGGGCTGAGACCGTAATCGCCGGTCAGCCGATTGAGCATGTCGGTCGTTGCGTGCTGCAGAGCCTGGTCGAGGGGCCGTGCGTTGCCGACTGAAAAGATGTGCGTATCGGTTTCGCCACGCGGCCAGACCAGTGCCTTGCCCTTTTCGACCGTCAGCCGCAGCTCCACCTCGAAACAGGTCTCGATGCCGGTGCCGACAATCTCGCCGTCGCCTTGCGTCGCGTGACAATCGCCGAGGAAAAAGAGCGCACCGGGCACGGCGACCGGAAACCAGACCGTTGTTCCGGGGCTGAACCCGCGATAATCCATGTTGCCGCCGTTCTCGGCACTGGTCGCGGTCGAGAAAGCCTGGCCCATGGCCGGCGCGACCCCGAAACAGCCGATCATCGGTTCCAGCGGCAGGACGAGGTGCCCGAGCCCCGGCACCGCCGGATCGAGGGTTGCCGTCAGTGCCTGCCGATCAATCCTCCAGTTGACCCGCTCCGGCGGCGGCAGAACACGAACCGCCTCGGGATCCACCACGTTTGCGGCGAGCGAAGCGCGGGTCCACCCGGTCGGGCGGATCGGCGTCATCCGCAGGATTTCCACCTTGAGCGCATCACCCGGCTCGGCGCCGGAAACGAAGATCGGGCCGTTCATCGGGTTCGGCCCCGACGCCCGCTGCACACCATCCTTGTCGTTGCCCCGCGCATCGAGGGTCTCGGTGATCACCGTGTCACCCGACTCGACAGTCAGAGCGGCCGGCAAGGTGCCGAGGACATTGTGCCAGGTCGAGGCTGTGAAGAGATGCGTTGTCATGCCGATGACCTAGCAACGGGCGCCTTTCGCAGCAACTCGGAAAGAGCGACCCGCCATGCCAGCCAGCAGTTCGAGTGCCGACCTAAGCACCCTGACCTTGGATCTGACGGGTCCCCGGCTTCCACGATACCGTCCTGAACCTGGCATTTCAGCAGCGCGACGGTTCAAGACACCTCTGGACGAAAGGCGTTGGCGCGCAATTGGTCATCGCGGATGCCGAGGCTCATGCAATGGCGCGAGCAGACCAAGGCATCAACCCGGCAGAACCTCATGATCGGCCCAAAGCTGCCGCTGACTCACAAACTTCGTTGCTGCGGCGCGGCCCGTCAAACCGGGCTTTAGCTGCAAGTGCAAACTAACGGACATCGCAACGTTCCAGCGCGGACGAAGTTTGAATTCAAGGTGTTTGCGCAAATATCAGCTACGCTTGCAAACCTGGCGAAATACTTCCAGATACTTTCCCGATGAAAAAATGAGGCGAATCCGAAGTTTTAGCTAACACATTTCGATGGTCGTCTCGACGCGATCAAAACACCCAGATGCAAGATCTTCCGGTTTGATCCAAAGGTGCAATGCCATGTCCTCAATATTTAGCGGCAACCCAGGCGCTTCCCCAATTTGCATCAACAACACATCACCAATGTGATCATCGACGGCGTCGTGAAATGCGTCACCTCGACCAAACATCTGAAGTGGTGTGGCTCCCAAAACAGCACCCGCTCTGTCTTGCTGCACTCCAGCTGACCTATTGATTTTCAACAATCTCAAGTCCCAGCGCTCAACCTGAGACAAGCCATCATCAAATCGCCGGACATGTGTAGGCTCATTGGGTAACGCTTTTTCGTAAGCGTCCGTAGCAAAAGTTATGGTCGTGCTGGCATTGACCGACGAGCCGCCAACGTACTTCTCTAACATCTCAATTTCTGCTAGAAGTCGCTTCCCTCCAGCGTCCCTAACATCCGCCCGCCGGTCAATCTCTACCAGCATTTTCAAGAAGGCGTCTTTCATACGGGGTGGCAAAGGTCCTTTGAGCGTCGCGGCAAGGGACAGCCATTGTTTTGCTTGCATGTCAAAAGCCAGAGATGCGTCCGGTGTTCGTGTGTTAGACGAGGGTGCGGCTGCATCGCCTGGATTGTATTTAAGGCGTTTAAGCTCCGTTAGAGCCCTCTCCATACGCCTCGACATGCGGCGTATTAACCACTTGCCCAACCAGTTGGTTTCTGCTCGCCGCATTTCCTTGATCGTACGGCGCAGGCAGCACCGATAAAAGTATTTCGCCCAATCAAACACAAACCGCCAATCCAGCATTTCGGAATCGAAGTATCGTTCAGGTCCCACGACCTTTTGATCGCGCCGACGATACCGATACGGAAGGACCACAGATGATTGGCTTTGCGTGACATCGTCCGCCAACACCATGTCCACTGGTCTTGCCGTACGGAACGCGTCGTCCATATTTTTACGGTGAAGAACAGTTTGCGCCTGTTCTTCATCATACCCACGTTTCCTTTTCTCCTCATTATCTGACAATCGAAGGTCCAGGGTTTGGCGACTGAAAAGAGGCGAAAAGAATGGCAAAACATCCACGTAACGACGAAGGAGCACAGTGCCATCGTGGGTCATCCCGTCAGGATCCATATAGCTGGGATCCTGCTCTAGGGCATTATAAAGGCCATCAGGGGGGCTACGTTCAGGCAGATTGGAGGTGGGTGTCTTTGTGTAGAGAACTTGAGCCGAGTAAGTGTAGTGAAATCCCCGATCGCCCAAAGGAAGAAATACAAAAAGCGTGCCCGTGTTTGGGAAGTCAGGGGTGCGGTGGCCATTTTGTTCTCTCGGCAAAGCGCTTAGATCAATTTGGGAAAAAAAATGGGTCGGAACGCCATCTGCCTGCCGCGGCCAATCCAAGTCGTCCGGCAATCGCGGTAGCCCGCCAATAACCACGGGCGCATCATCGGGTGCCATCGTGCTTGGGACCGGGCGCATAAGAAATGCCAGTTCTCCGTCCACACGTATCTGAACCAATGTAAACTCCCTGCGCTGCCTCGCCTTTGTAGCAAGGTTAAAATAGGCGGTCCAGCTATGTGAACGCCTTACATCAATGAGAATGTTAAGTTTGGATATTGTCCTCACCGACCTTTTTGTTCCGCAATGCAGGACCAACCGCGAGATCAATGCGGCGGTGCAGAGTGATGCCCCGTTTTACGGGCGATTGAATGTCAGCTTTCTAAAGACCAAAAGTCGTATTCGCGCCCGCAGCGAACGGCAGCTTCCCGCCCTTCGTGAATGGTGTCGCGAAATGCGGCACCGCAGAAGGCCGAGTGCTACCCTGATACAGAAGGTCGGCGAAGGTTCGATTTCAGTTCCATCACATCGAACGCGACTCTGGTCGAAGGGTTCAGGTTGGTCGCCTGAAAAATTGCTTCAAAACAGTGCCTTGTAAACAATTCACCAAAATGGTGAAGTCATCAGGTCCAGAGAATATCCGGCTGAGAGAACGGACTTCGGGCCGACAGCCGCCACGCCGGTGTTCAGGCTGCCCTGCAAACCCCTCTGAAAACACGGGGATTTTCGGCCGCATCCGGATCAGGAGAAACGTTTCTCTAGGGCAAGTGGCGGAGACGAAGGGATTCGAACCCTCGAGACGGTTTCCCGCCTACTCCCTT
>CAYGRI010000236.1:0-8434 GCA_964352155.1 uncultured Maritimibacter sp.
GCCTGGGCGTGGCGGTGGGCGGCTTTGCCAGCGCCGAGGCTGCGCAGGCGGATGCGGCGCGATGTGTCGGCTGGCTGGGGCCGGACCGCGCAGGATCGGCATGACGGGAACGGCATGGAACGGGCGGGAACAGTATGAGCGGGAATGGCATGAGCGGGGTCGGTATGGGCGGGATCGGGCATAACGGCGGCCCCACGATGGAGCCGGGCTATGGCTGGCGGCGCCACGCCTGGGGCAAGGCGCGCAAGGCGCTGATCCCCAACACCATCCCGCTGGAGATTGTGCGCCGCCGGGTGGCGCGGGCGAAGGAACTTGGGCTGGATTACCGGACTTATGCGTCGATCCGCGCGGCGTCGGGCCATGACGTGGTGGCCTTTCTGTTTTCGGGTAATGCCCTGCAGCTGACGCCGCAGAGGGTGGCGGTGCCGGGGGCGCTGGCGGACCGGCTGGCGGGCTTGCAAGACCACACAGACCGGATCGCGGCGATCTATGCCCCCGCGGATCCGGGCGCGGTGATGGCGGCGAATCCGGAAAGCCTTGACCATGTGGCCCGTGCGCCGGCCTTCACCGACAGTTGGCGCAGGATGCGCGACGGCCTCACTGGCGCCCTGCGCGCGGCGGGGGCGCCGGCGGATGGGGTGGTGCTGATCTCTGCCACATCGGTCGAAGCGGAATGGTGCGGCGCGGCAAAGCTGGCGGGGATCGTCCCGGCCGACAGGTTCTTCGCCGCAGAGTGATCGGCAGGCAGGCGCGGATCGGGCCGCGTCTTGCGACGATGCGCGGCCTGCGTCGCGGCGCATGACATTCTGGGCGAGGACCCAAAACAAGCCGCAGCGCCGCACCCTTTCTGCGCGGGGAGCATCACCAACATGTGCGCCATCGCACCGAGACCCGGCAAGAGGCGCGACGGGCAACCTGTCGCAGCCGGACCGCTGGGCGATTGACGGGGCCAGAACGCCTCGATTTCGCGCGAGATTCACAGCCAGAGGGCGCGCATTGGCCGGCGGATCGCGGCCCGCCCGGGCGGCCGGCGCCCCTGCTCCAAGGCCTCTGCGTGCCCTCGCCGCGCAAAGCTTTTGCGGCTGCGCTGTAGACGCGGCCCCGGCCTGCGCCTATTTGAAGGCGCTGAAGCAATGCGCGGCGGATTCCATCTGCTGACCCGGGAGGCCTTTCGCCCGGTGCAGACTTGGGCTATCCCGCGCCGCGAGACGGCAGGGAACAGTTATGACGAACGCCTACGAAACCCCCGGCCCGGTCGAGCAGGACTGGTCCGGTGCAATCTCTTCGGTCGAGGAGATCATAGAGGATGCCCGCAACGGCCGGGTGTTTATCCTGGTCGATCACGAAGACCGTGAGAACGAGGGCGATCTGGTCGTGCCCGCGCAGATGGCCACGCCAGAGGCGATCAACTTCATGGCCACCTACGGGCGTGGGCTGATCTGCCTGGCGCTGCCGGGACATCGGATCGACGCGCTGGGCTTGCCGCTGATGGCCTCGAATAACTCGTCGCGGCACGAGACGGCGTTCACCGTGTCGATCGAGGCGCGCGAGGGTGTCACGACCGGCATTTCCGCCCATGACCGGGCGCGGTCGGTTGCGGTGGCCATCGACCCCGGCAAGGGCGCCGCCGACATTGCCACGCCGGGCCATGTGTTCCCCCTGCGCGCGCGCGAAGGCGGGGTACTGGTGCGCGCGGGCCATACCGAGGCGGCGGTGGACATCTCGCGCCTGGCGGGGCTGAACCCGTCGGGGGTGATCTGCGAGGTCATGAATGACGACGGGTCGATGGCGCGGCTGCCCGATCTGATCGCCTTCGGGCAGAAGCACGGGATCAAGATCGGCACGATCAGCGACCTGATCGCCTATCGCCGCCGCCACGACAATCTGGTGAAGGTCACCGCCGAGCGCGCGATCAGTTCCGAATATGGTGGCGACTGGCAGATGCGGGTCTTTACCGACGAGACCTATGGCTCTGAGCATATCGTGCTGACCAAGGGCGATATCTCGGGCGAGGAACCGGTTCTGGTGCGGATGCACACGCTGGACCCGATGCTGGACATCGTCGGTGTCGGCGGCCCCGGCCGGTCCGAGGAATTCGGCCACGCGATGCGGCTAATCGCGGCCGAGGGGCGTGGGGTGCTGGTGCTGCTGCGCGATACGCATATGAAGCTGGTGATGGAGGATGCGGTGTCGCCGCAGACCTTGCGGCAATATGGGCTGGGGGCGCAGATCCTGTCGGCGCTGGGCCTGTCGCGGCTGATCCTTCTGACGAATTCGCCCACGCCCAAGGTGGTGGGCCTAGAAGGATACGGGCTGTCTATCGAAGGCACCCGCAATATTCCGAAGGAGTAGATCATGGCCGGATCGGAAAGCCATCACGTGCTGGCGCTGCCGACCTTCGACGCGCCGGTGAAGGTGCTTTTGGTGGTGGCGCCCTATTACAAGGACATCGCCGACAATCTCGTGGCGGGGGCGACGGCCACGCTGGAGGCAGCCGGCGCCGCGTGGGACCTCGTCGAGGTGCCCGGTGCGCTGGAGATTCCGGGCGCCATCGCCACCGCGCATCGGCTGTCGAATTTCGATGGCTATGTGGGAATGGGCTGCGTGATCCGGGGTGAGACGACGCATTACGAGACGGTGTGCAACGACAGTTCCCGCGGGTTGATGCTGCTGGGCTTGCAGGGGTGCGCGATTGGCAACGGGATCCTGACGGTCGAGACCCGCGACCAGGCTGTGGTGAGGGCCGATCCCGGCGGGCAGGACAAGGGCGGCGGCGCGGCGGCGGCGGCGCTGCATCTGGTCGCGCTGGCGCGCAAATGGGGCAAGCCGAAGGGGGGCTTGGGCTTTCGTCCGGCCTCGGAAGAGATCAAGCTGGCGGGCGATGCTGACGGGCCGGTGACCGCATGAACGACCGCCCGGCCGGCAAGGCGCCCACCAAACGCGAGATGAAATCGGCGGCGCGTCTTTATGCGGTGCAGGCGCTGTTCCAGATGGAAGCCTCCGATGTCAGCATCGACCGGGTGCGCCGTGAGTTCGAGGATTTCCGCTTTGGCGCGGAGGTCGAGGGCGGAGCGATGATCGAGGGCAACATCGATCTGTTCCGCAGCTTGCTGGAGGACTCGGTGGGCCAGCAGGCGCGCATCGACCAGTTGACCGACCGCGCTTTGGTGGAGAACTGGCCGATTGCCCGGATTGACCCGACTCTGCGGGCGCTGTTCCGCGCGGCGGGGGCCGAATTGCTGCGCGGCGAGACGCCGCCGAAGGTGGTGATCACGGAATATGTCGATGTGGCCAAGGCGTTCTTTCCCGAGGGCCGGGAGCCGAAATTCGTGAATGCGGTTCTGGATCACATGGCCCGGGAGGTGCGGCCCGACGCGTTCTAGAGCGTGGCCGCGTGGATCGGGCCCAACGCGCCTCGGACTGTGCCTTCGAGCGCAAGCGAGAGGCCGCGTATCTTGAGCGCGGTTCAAAGCGGGCACGCTCTGGCACGGGCCGCGGGTACGCGGTTCTGGCCAGACGCCCGACTGTACTCCGGTGATTGCGGGGAGTTGCTTGGGGGCGGCACTGGAGGCGCAGTAGACTTTGGCGGGTCGCGCGGCTTGTCTTTGTGCGATATTCGTTGCGGTTATTGCGCCTATTTTGCGGCTGGTGTTGTGTGAATCGAACACTGGGTGATTTGAGATGGGTGGTGTGGGGGCTTTGCCCCCGGCGCCTTCGGCGCCTCCCCCAGAGTATTTTTGGCCAGAAGAAAGGGCGTCAGCTTTCGGTGTCGGTAGCTGCTTCGGTGGGGGTGACCAGCCGGTAGTCCGACAGTTCCTCTGGGGTCAGGATGTAGATCTGGTTTGGGGGGGTGACGAGCGCGTGGCGCATCACCCGCAGGTCGATGTCCATGTCGATCAGGTAGTCGAGGACGGCGCCCTGTCCGCGCTGGATATCTTCGACCGCGAGGAAGGCGGGCAAGACCGAGCTTTCGTCGAAGTAATGCTGGTGTACGCCGATATAGGCGTTTTCGCCCACTGTGCGGGTTGTGCCGGCGGCCAGCAGGTAGGGGCAGGCCGACAGGCAGATGTCGCCGGCGCGAATCTCTGTCGCGATGCCGGCCTCGCGCAGGGCGCGCCCGATCGCGAGGGCATCCGAAACCGATCCGCCGGGCGAGTGCAGGGTGACACGATCGACGGTGAGCGAGGTGGTGGCCTGCCAGTCCCGGAAGCGGTCGTAGTCGCCCGGCGCGATGGTGCCTGTGATCCGGACCACGCCGGGTCGTGTCGGGTCGGCGGCGAATTGCAGGCGCGTGGGCATGTCTGCAGCGACGGGCACATCGGTTCCGGGCGCCGATGCCGGGGGCGGCAGGTGCGCGGGATCGTAGCGGCGGGTCTGGTCTCCGGGGCCGATCGGGTTGTCGAGGTCGGGCGCGCGCGGGGTGAAGGCGATCTGCGGCAGGGTGCCCGCGATGTCGCGGGCGAAGAGCAGGATGGCGATCACGATCTGGACCGCGAGAATCGCCCTGATCGCGCGGGCGGTGCTGGTGCTACTCATCGGCCCTGGCCCGCAATGGCTGGACGATCTTGTCGGGGGGCGTGGTCTCCTGCGCGGGGCGGTCGAGGGCGCGTTCCACCTCCTTGACCGCGCCCAGGGCAGCGCGGAATTCGGCGAGGGTCAGCGTATCTTCGATCCCGGCCCGGCCGCGGCCCTGCCGGATGGCGCCCTGGGTGATCATCACGATGAAGACCAGCACCGCTGGCAGCAGGTCGATGGCAATGGCGCCTGCCCAGGAGGGGACGAAATTGCCCGCGTAGAGGATCACCGCATCGGCGGCCGAGATCGGCGTGTAGGTCGTGTCGGCGGGGGCGGGCAGGGCGATGACCGCCTCGGCTGCCTGGCGCAGGGTCTCGGCGCGCTGGGCTAGGACGTTGAGCACCGACGCGATGGTGGAGGATTGCTCTCCGCTGATCTGGTCGACTTCGGGCAGGACGACGGAGGCGGCCAGATCGTTGGCGGAGCGGACCACCAGCGGCGCGACGGACAATTGGCGCAAGGTGGTAATGACCCCGGCCAGGCGCACGGCTTCTTCCGAGAACGCGACCGAGCGCTGATCGACCGGCCCCGGTTCCACCGTCAGCGCGCGCATCCGGCTGAGGATCGCGTTGCCTTCGGCGAAGGCCTGTTCGACACGCGGCCCCTGGGCCTGGATCTGGGCTTCCAGCGCGGCCAGTTCTTCGGATTTCTGGCGCAGGACGCGGAACACAGCGCCCCGCCCGGCGAGGCCCGACAGCTGGCCCGATGCCTCTTGTTCCGATAGGTCGGCGAAGCTTTGGCGCACTCGGGCCACGTCGCGTTCCAGCCCCTGGCCCGAGATCGCGACGGAATTCGCCCGTTCCAGCGCCGCCTGATAGTCTTGCACGGTGTTGGCCAGATGCTGTTCCACGGCCGCCGCCCCCGCCAGCGCCGCGGCGTTGAGCCAGCTGGACATGGCGACGATGGCGCCCGCACCCAGCATCATCGAAAAGAACAGCCCCAGCTTGGCCGAGGCGGAGCGGACAGCGGGCAGGAGCCGCATCATGTAGGACCAGAACACGAAGATCCCGACCGATACCGCGATGGAGTAGGAGATCGCAGCGAAGAACGACAGCGCCCCATTGTCATCCAACAGCGACGACACGCCCAGATAAGTGTAGATCCCCGAGGCGACTGCAAGCACCGCCAGGGCCGCCGAAGTAAAGCTGTCGAGCCAGGCGAGATGCCCCTCCAGCTCTTGCGCATATCGCAGGCCATGCGCCTCGGACGGGGTAAGCGGCTCTCTGGTGTCGGTCATTCGGGCTTCCTGTCGGAACGGTAAGGGGGACTGCCAAAGCGGCGGATCGCAGGATCTTGATGCACCATTTAGCGGTTTCCTGGCCAGTGCGTCCTTTTTTCTGTTGACGAATTTTTTACGTGCTACAGGCTAAACGTTGCTCAGACCGGAGGACTCAATGCCAGAGCTTGTTCGCTTCTACATCCGTCACTCACTCATTGGCTTTGCGATTGCGGCGGCCTTTGTGGCGGGGCTGCTATGGTTCAACGTCGCGAACCTGTGGCATTTGGTGTCAACTTCTGACGTGGGCGTCCTGGCGGTCGTGCTGCTCGTGGTGTTTCACGGGATCGTGTTCTCGGGCGTCCAATTCGGCATGTCGATCATGCGATTGGGCGAAGACGATCGCGACCCCGGCCCCGGGCATCATGGCCGCGTCGGCGCACTGATCCCCGTCCGGGTTGAGCGGGATCGCCCGCGCCGCTGATCGGCGCCGCCACCGTGGTGCAAGCTCAGCCACCACGGCGGTGGAAAAAAAGCCGCCACGGTAGTCCAAGCTAGGCCGCCAAGGCAGCAAAAGCTAAACCGCCAAGGTAGTGCAAGAGAGTCGATGACAGATGGCCGGGCCTTTCGGGGTCTGGCTTTTTTTGCGCCCGTCCCCACGCAAGAGGGGTCCGACGATTGAGGCGCCGGAAGGGAATCGCCTCGGGACAGGTCTGGTCCGGCAGATGGATCGGGATTTCCGGCAGGGTCGCTTGGGCATGTGGCAGCGCCGCCCGCGCAAACGAAAGGCGCGCCCCGCGAGGGACGCGCCTTTGTCAATCGGCGGGACCGCCGCAACCGTCGAGTTTCTGAATTCCCGAGGACCTGTTTTTACAGGTGGGCGCCAGGTAACAAGGCCACGACCTTGACAGAGCCAGCTCCCTCGGAAGTGCTTAAGGCCACCGGAATTACGCTCGGCACGAGAAGGGCAGATCGCCTCCCTTCGAGGTAATGCTCGGGACGCGCCGGGGCAAGGGGGGAAAGCCTTGCTTTTTGTTCATGTATTGTTCATGTTGTGGCTATGCGCGATGATCTCTCTCCGAATGCCTTGCGGCCCGGTCAGTTGCTGGCCCGTGGCGTGTGCCGGCACCTGTTCAGCCTCGACTTTGCCACGGTCGAGGAACTGACGCCCACGCCGGGCCTGCGTGTCGATGTGATGGGGCTGGGGCCCAAGGGCGAGGTTTGGGTGGTGGAATGCAAATCCTCGCGCGCCGACTTCACGTCCGATCACAAGTGGACCGGCTATCTGGAATGGTGCGACCGCTATTTCTGGGCGGTGGACGAGGCGTTTCCGACCGACCTTTTGCCGCCCGACACCGGGCTGATCGTCGCCGATGCCTATGACGCCGAGATTGTGCGCATGGGGCCGGAAAGCCGGCTGGCCGCGGCGCGGCGCAAGGCGATGATGACCAAGTTTGCCCGCCATGCGGCGCGCCGCTGGCATGCCATGCGCGACCCGGATTTCATGCCCGGGATCTGACCCCCCGGGGCGCTCCGTCACTTGCGGCGCGGCTTCATCTTGCGCGCCCGGGCGGCGGCGGCGCGAATCTCTTCGGCGATGTCCTCTGCCTCTTCGGGATCGAAATCCATCGGGATCTCGAACCCGGACCCCTCGACGAACAGGCGTACCATCCCCTCGGATGTCGGTCCGATCTGCAGGTTCGCCTCGATGTTGCTTTCGCTGTTGATGCCCATGTCGTGCCCTTTGCGCTCGTCTTCGCCTAGCGCAGCCAACCAGAACCGACAAGCAGAAGATACTTGATCCGGGCGCGCATGTTTCGCATTGCGTCGGGAAAGAGGAGGCCACATGGACGCGATCGACCGCCTGTGCCGGTTCAACCAGGTCTATGCCGAGCGGATGGGCTTGTTGTCGGGCACCGATCCCCGGCCGGGGTTGGCACGCGCCGATGTCGCGGCGCGTCTGGGCCATCCTGCGGCGGCTGACGCGCTGGTAGAGACGGCAGAGCTGCTGCTGGACCAATTGTCGCTGGCGCCGGAGGCCGTCACCTTGCGCGACCTTGCCCCCGGCGACACCGGCTGGCTGACCGAGCAGCACGGGCGGCTATACGCCCGCGACGAGGGGTTCGACCACACGTTCGAGGCCCTGGTGGCCGAGATTCTGGCCGATTTTCTCCGGCATCGGGATCCGGGGGTCGACCGGGGCTGGATCGCGGCGCAGGGGTCGGCACGGCTGGGCAGCATCTTTTGCGTCCGCCAGGACGAGACGACGGCGAAGTTGCGGCTGTTCTTTCTGCGGCCCGAAGCGCGGGGGCTGGGGTTGGGCCGGAAGATGCTGGACCATTGCATGGCCCATGCCCGCGCCCAGGGGTTTTCGCGGATGGCGCTGTGGACGCATGAGAGCCACCGCGCGGCCTGTGCCCTGTATCGCAAGGCTGGCTGGCACCTGCTGCGGTCCGAGCCCAAGCAGAGCTTTGGGCAGGCGGTGGTCGAACAGCATTGGCAGACAGACTTGTGACGTAAAGCCCTTGCAATCCGTCGGCGTCTTGGCTACTTCGCGCGTCAGTGCCGCCTTAGCTCAGTTGGTTAGAGCGCTGGATTGTGGATCCAGAGGTCCCCTGTTCAAGCCAGGGAGGCGGTACCATT
>CAYGRI010000237.1:0-8403 GCA_964352155.1 uncultured Maritimibacter sp.
GGTCATGGGGGCCCGGCAGGCGGGGCAGGGATCGGCCGGGGCCATCGTTTCGGGCGCGTCCCAGCGGTGGTTGCAAGCGCCACACAGGGCGCGCAGCAGCTCCCCATGCATGTGCCAAACCTCCGGGCTGCCGCCGCGTTCATGCAAATCGTCGACGTTCTGGGTCACCAGCGTCACCCGCCCCGGCCTTGCCCGTTGCAGGCGGGCCAGCGCCCGATGCGCGTCGTTGGGTCGGGCGTCCTGGCAATTGGCCCGCCGCGCGTTGTAGAAATCGTGCACCATCGCGGGATTGCGAGCGAATCCCTCGGGCGTGGCGACCTCGGCCAGATCATATCGCGTCCAAACCCCATCGGTGTCGCGAAAGGTGCCCAGCCCGCTTTCGGCCGACACACCGGCCCCTGTCAGAATGACGATCCTGTCCATGTCGGAACTTTGCCCCGCTTGACCCGCCGCGCGCAAACCCCTTTGTTGCGGGCATGATCAAACGCGTGCTTCTTGTCTGCCTGGGGAACATCTGCCGCTCGCCGATGGCAGAGGGTGTGCTGCGCGGCAAAGCGGCAGAGGCGGGGCTGGATCTGGAGGTAGACAGCGCCGCGACGGGCGACTGGCACTCCGGCGACGCGCCCTATCCCCCCGCCATCGCGGCGGCGGCGGCCCGTGGATATGACATTTCCAACCAGCGCGCGCGGCAGGTCGTCGCGGCGGATTTCAACCGATTCGACCTTGTACTGGCGATGGACGAATCGAACATGGCCAAGCTGGCGCGTCTGCGGCCAACCGGGGCGCGCGCAGAGCTGTCGCTGTTTCTGGACCACGCGCCAAAAACCGGCCGCACCGAGGTGCCCGATCCCTATTACACCGGTGATTTCGAAGCTGCGCTGTCGCTGATAGAGGCCGGTTCCGACGGCCTGATCCAGACCCTGCAGACATAGGTTGCCGCCCGCGCCCTGTCCCTCAGGATGCGCGGGCGGCCCTGTCCCTTAGCGGCAATAGCTTTGTGCTGTTGCGCCAAAAGCCGTGTATCTTTTCCAGAATACCTCGTGGCGGGTATTGTCCGATTGCCGGATCACCTGCGCCATATGAGGGTCGGAAAAGAATTTGGCAGCCAACCGTTGGTCATTATTGTTCAGCGTTCTGTCTGCGACGGACTGAATACAGCCGCACAGCGTTTTCGACGCCGCCGGTCGGTTGGATGACAGACAGGCTCGCTCGATCGTACCTGCGAAAGCCGTGCTCGACCACATGGCAGCAATTGCCGCTGCAACGACCACTTTTCTCATGCCTCGTCCTCGTCCCCGTGCTTGCGATTTTCGTCTTTGGTAGAAAGCGTTTTGCCAGATTCGCACGCCAACAAAAATCCCGAAAAGTTCCTGTGGATCCTTTATCGGCGGGCGGGCGCCGATCCGGAGCCCTTCTGTTGACGGGATCGGATCGTGACATTTGCACCACCTCCGTTGATAGGCATTCTAAGTTAATGAATTCCTAAGAAATTGGACAATCTCAATATCGGCGCCTCGGATGAGGCGGCGCCGCGCCCCCTTCCGAGACCTTTGTGGATAAAGCGGTGGACGGAGGTTTAACCAAACACCGTTTTGACCGCCTGAGTCGTCTTGGCGACGATTTCGTCCGCCTCGGCCTTGGACAAACACAGCGGTGGCGCGAATCCGAGGGTGTCGGCATTCGGCATCGCGCGCCCGATCACACCCTGGTCCAGCAAGGCGGCTGCGACCTTGGGCGAGCGCTTGTCGGCCGGGTCGAAATCCACCGGGCCGTCGGGGCCATCGCGGTCCTGCACGAATTCCAGCGCGCACAGCATGCCGTCGCCGCGCAGATCCCCGATATTGCGGTGATCGCCCAGGGCCTCCGTCATCGACTGGCGCAGGTAGTCGCCCACGGCCCCGGCGTTCTCGACCAGCCCTAGATCGTCGATCAGCTTCAGGTTGGCGATTCCGGCGGCGGCGCCGATGGGATGGGCGGAATAGGTCCAGCCATGGCCGATGGGGCCGAATTCGTCGGTGCCCTGTTCCATGACCTTCCACATCCGGTCGCTGACGATGGACCCGGACAAGGGCGCATAGGCAGAGGTCAGCCCCTTGGCGATCGTGATCAGATCCGGCCGCAGCTCATATTTTTCCGATGCGAACATCGACCCCAACCGGCCAAAGCCTGTCACCACCTCGTCCACGATCAGCAGAATGTCGTGTTTGTCCAGCACCGCCTGGATCGCCTCCCAGTAGCCGGCAGGCGGGGGGACGATGCCGCCGGTCCCCAGCAGCGGCTCGCCGATGAAGGCGCCGATGGTGTCGGCCCCCTCGCGCTCGATCAGCGCCTCAAGCTCCGCCGCGCAATGGGCCGAGAACTGCGCCTCGGTCATCGAGCGGTCCTTGCGGCGGTAGTAATGCGGCGCCTCGGTATGCAGCACCATGTCCAGCGGCAAGCCGAAGGTCTTGTGAAACAGCTCCAGCCCCGTCAGCGAGCCGGTCAGCAGGCCAGAGCCGTGATAGGCCCGCCAGCGCGAGATGATCTTCTTCTTCTCGGGCTTGCCGCGCACGTTGTTGTAATACCAGACCAGCTTGACGTTGGTCTCGTTCGCGTCCGACCCGCCGAGGCCGAAATAGACCTTGGACATGCCCTTGGGCGCGCGGTCCATTACCATCTTTGCCAGGGTTATCGAGGTTTCGGTGCCGTGGCCTGCGTAGGCGTGGAAATAGGACAGCTTATGCGCCTGTTCGGCGATGGCCTCGGCGATCTCGGTGCGGCCATAGCCGACATTGACGCAATAGAGCCCGGCGAAGGCGTCCAGCAGGCGCGTGCCGTCGCGATCCTCGACATGGCAGCCGCTGCCGCCGGTCATGATCCGGTTCGGCGCCTCGCCCCGGGCGAATTGCGCCAGGTGTGTCGAAGGGTGAAAGAACGACTCGCGGTCCCAGGCGTCGAGTTGGTCGTTGCGCAGCATGTCGGTGTCCTTTCCGATGTCGTGGGGATTTATCCTCTGGCCTACGTCATCCAGGGGCGAATCACCATCCCCGCGCGGCGGTTGTGCAACGTGTCACAGGGCGCGGACGGCCCGCAGAATGAGCGGCAGCGCGCAGGGTGAAGAGCGCAACGCAAGGGACGACTTTTGAGCGCGCCGCGTCTTGATGCCGGCCAGTGCGTTCGCCGGTCAGTCCTCGTCCTTGCGCGCATAGGCTTGCCACAGGTCCGGGCGGCGCGCGCGGGTCAGCGCCTTGGCCTGTTCATGGCGCCACTTTGCGATGTCGCCGTGGTGGCCCGACAGCAGCACCGGCGGGATCGGCACGCCGCGCCATTCGGCCGGGCGGGTGTACTGCGGATGTTCCAGCAGACCGGCGGAAAAGCTTTCCTCTTCAGTGCTTTCAGCATTGCCCAGAACGCGGGGCATCAGCCGCACCGTGGCGTCCAGCAGCGCCTGGGCCGCGATCTCTCCGCCGGTCAGGACGAAATCGCCCAAGCTGATCTCTTCGATGCCGAACTGGTCGATCACGCGCTGGTCCAGCCCCTCGAACCGGCCGCAGATCAGGGTCACGCCATCGGTCCGCGCCAAGGCCTGCGCCATCGGCTGGTCAAACCGCCGCCCGCGCGGCGACAGGTAGATCAGCGGCCAGCGTCCCCGGTCGGCAGAGGTCCCCTCGGCGGCGCGGGCCAGGGCGCGTTCCATCACATCGGCGCGCAGCACCATCCCTGCGCCGCCGCCCGCGGGTGTGTCGTCGACATTGCGATGCCGCCCCTCGCCAAACTGGCGCAGGTCAATCGGGTCGAGCCGCCACAGCCCGTCGTTCAGCGCCTTGCCGGTCAGCGAGGCGCCCAGCACCCCGGGGAAGGTTTCGGGGAACAGGGTGATGACCTTCGCGGTCCAGGCCCCGGCCAGCTCTGGCTGATCGGTCATCAAGGCGCGGGGGCGCAGGCTTGGGCCGATGGCGAGGCGTCCGTGCGACTTGGTGGGCAGGGTCATGGGCATGTATCCGTTCGGGTCGCGGGTGTTAGGGGGAATTGGGCGGGCCTAGGCACGGTCGGCCAGATGCGAGGCGATGGCGATTGTGGCTTCGGCTGTGTCGGGGAATTCCTTTGCGATGGCGGACAACCGGTCGGGCGCGGGAAAGGCCGCGGCGTTGGCGTTGTCCGCGATCAGCGCATGGGTCAGGTCCCGCGCCTGGCAGCGCACACCCTCGTATTCGCTGGTCAGGCCCAACGTCAGCGCCCGTCCCAGCCGCCCGTCCCGAATGGCCGCCGCGCGCGCCTCTGGCAGCAGCAGATAGCGCATCGCCGCCAGATCGACGGCGCGCTTGCCGTTGTCCATCTCTGACAGGACATGCGACATCGCCTTTTGCGGATCGGCCTCGACCAGCGCCTGAACCAGCGCATCGACGCTCTTGGCCATCGCGGCGGCATGCTCGGCCTCGGCCAAGGCTGCCGCCTCTGCCTCGGCCCTGGCTTTCGCCTTTGCTTTGGCCTTGGCCTCCGCTTTCGCTTTCGCTTTGGCCGCCGCGTCGGCTTCTGCCTCGGTTTGTGCCAAGGCTGCCGCCTCTGCCTCGGCCCTGGCTTTCGCCTTGGCCGCCGCCTTGGCTTTGGCTTTGGCTTTCGCCTTGGCCTCCGTTTCAGCCCAGGCGGCCGCGTCATCGTCGGCCGTTTCGGTTCCCGCACCCTCCAGCACGGCGTCGACAGCGGCACTGGCGGCCGTTTCCAGATCGATCAGCGCGTCGTCGGGCAGGTCATCCAGCCTCGCCGCAGTGCGATAGCGCCAGGCGGCGAAGGCGGCTGCGGCGAAGGTCATCAACAGCGGCAGCCAGACCGGCAGCGGCAGCGGCCCCAGCGACCAGGCGACACAAGCGCCGGTAATATAGAACAGGCCCACCAGCGCCGCCTGAACCAGAAGCAGATACAGCAGGTCGGCCCAGCCGCGCCCACGCGACAGATCGGGCATGCGCCCCTGCAGCGCCAGCACCCCGAACATGGCGGCCAGAACAGGAAGGATCGCAAGCGGCGCCGCAGACAAGCCCGCCAACAGCGGCCCGCCATACAGCGGGATGGCATACAACAGGATGCCAGTCCGTGAATACGGCGCGGGCAGTCTCATGGTTCCGGAAACAGACCCTCTGGCGGATCCGCGATCAGCCGGCCCTTCGCCAGATCCACCGTGGGCACCGCGTCCTGGGTGAAAGGCAACAAGACGGTGTCTTTCAGGTCAGGCGCCGTGACCTCCAGCAGATCCGTGGCGCCGTGGTTCAGCACCGCCTTGATCCGCCCCAGCAGGGCGCCGCCGGTATCGTAGACCTCCAGCCCGATCAGGTCGGCATGGTAGAATTCGTCATCCGGCAGATCGGGCAGGGCCGCCCGGTCGAGATACAGGCGCATCCCGCGCATCGCATCCGCGTCTTCCTTGCTGCGCACACCGTCGATGCGGGCGACAAAGCCCGACTTTACCGGCTGTGTCAGATGCATGGTCAGCTTGCGGCTACCGTCTTCGGTGGCCACCGGCCCATAAGAGGCAATCGAGCCGGGGTCGGCGCAGAAGCTTTTCAGCCGCACCTCTCCCTTCACCCCAAAGGCGCCGATGATGGCGCCGACACAGACCCGATCGTCGCTCATGCCGTGGCTCCGATATCTGTAGCGCGCGTCGCGCCCCGTCCGGGCGCAAGGCGGCTCTGTCGTGTTAGGCGCGCGGGAAGGGGCGCGCCGCTGGCTGTGCCTTCCTGGCGCGGAGCGGGGCGGCAGGTCAAGAGCCCACCCCCATCGCCGCGGCGATGCGCCGGTAATCGGCCTCGGTGATCGAGAACTTGCCCTGCCGGAACGCCATGCCCCAGTGCTTGGGGTTCTTCACGAAACTCAGGCTGTCCAGAAGCGGGCGCACCGGCGCCTCTGTCACGTCGTCAAAGACTGCATCGCGCGACCACGCCTCCATCCCCGAGCCAAAGGCGCGGAACAGCGGTTCGGCCCCGGTGACCGTTGCATGTGCCACGAAGGCCTGCACCGGGGCGCCGTCGAAATCGGTCTTGGGCGCATAAAGAACCACCCGGTCGCCCACCGAAAGGCTGCGGACCGGTGCCTCGCGGCCATGGCTGAAGGCGACCAGACCGGCCGCCTTCGCCATGTCGGCCTGGCGCCGATGCACGACGCCGATGAAATACCGCGTCTCCATCCGGCGCTGGGCGGATTACTCCGCCGCGTCCTCTGCCGGGGCGGCGGCCTTGGCGGCCTTCTCCTCGGCGCGCTCTTTGGCCTTCTTGCCGGGAACGGCCTTGTTGGGGTTGTTGCGGGTCTGCTTTTCGCGGACGCCGGCGGCCTCGAGCATCCGGCTGATGCGGTCGGTCGGCTGCGCGCCCTGGGTCAGCCAATGCTGGACCCGCTCCATGTCCATCTTGACGCGGTCTTCGCTGTCCTTGGGCAGAAGCGGGTTATAGGTGCCCAACTTTTCGATGAAGCGGCCATCGCGGGGCATCCGCGAATCGGCGGCCACGATCGCGTAATGGGGGCGCTTCTTGGACCCGCCGCGGGCCAGTCTGATCTTCATTGCCATGTCGTTTCTCCTTCGTAAATGGCGCGGCTTGGACGCGGGCGCGTCCTAGCCTTGATGCTGTTTGTGATGATGGATGACTTCTTCGATGATGAAGCCAAGGAACTTCTTTGCGAATTCGGGGTCGAGATTGGCGCGCTTGGCCAGATCCTCCAGCCGGGCGATCTGCTGTTCTTCGCGGGCCGGGTCCGAGGGGGGCAGGTCGTGTTTCGCCTTCAGAACGCCCACGGCCTGGGTGTGCATGAAGCGTTCGCGCAGGGTGTAGACGAGGATCGGATCCAGCCGGTCGATGCTGGCGCGGTGGTTGGCCAGCAAGTCTGCGGCGCGTTCTGCGTCGGTGGTCATTGGGCGGATCCTCCGGTCAGGGCATGGCGGTAGACGTCAACATGGCTGATCGAGGCGGGCGCGGTGGCGGACGGGTCGATCACGGCACCCATGCGCTGGGCCAGAGCGCGCGACCGCTTGTTGTCCGGGTCGATGTAGCTGACGGCGGTCGGCCAGCCGAGATCGGTCGAGACATGGGCGAGGACGGCAGCGGCGGCTTCGGCCATAAAGCCCTGGCCCTCGGCCCCGGCGTCCCAGACGGACCAGCTGATCTCGCGCTCGGGCCAGAGCGCGGGGTACCAGGGGCCGCAGCCGCCGATGGCCGTACCGGTGTCGCGCCGGGTCAGGGCAAAAACGCCACAGCCATGCATCACCCAGTGACCGATGATCGAGGCAAAGCCGCGCCAGGCCCGGCCTTCATCCTGCTCTGGCCCGCCGCCGATGAAGAAGCCGCGGTCGGACAGAAAGAAGCTTTCCCAAACCGGAAAATCCTGGGGGGCCGGGGCGCGCAGGATCAGGCGGTCGGTTTCGAGGACAGGGGTGTTGGTCAGATGCGGATTCATGCGGGCTCCTGCTGTGGGCCGGGGTGCCGCCAGACTTGCAGGAGGCCGTGGGTGTCGTGGTCAAAATCCGTCTCGTAGCGCGCGCCGAGGCGCTGGGCGACGGCCATCGAGGCGGTGTTCTGCGCCTCGATCAGGCTGATCGCCGTGGTCCAGCCAAGCTTGCTATAGGCAAAGGCGCGCGCCGCTGTCGCCGCTTCGGTGGCATAGCCCTTGCCCTCGTACCCGGCGTAGAGGTCCCAGCCGATTTCGGGTTCCGGCCAGCCTTCGGGCGCGAACAACCCGACGATCCCGGCCGTGCTGCCGCCGTCTTTCGGTTCCAGGATCCAGCGGCCGAAGCCTTTGAGCTGCCAATGCCCGGCCTCCATCGCCAGCATCCGCCAGGATTCCGAGCGGGTCAGCGGGCCGCCCACGAAATGCGACCGTTCCGAGGCGTAGAAGGCGGCGAACGTCTCAAAGTCCCGCGCTTCGGGGGCGCGCAGGATCAGGCGGTCCGTCTCCAGCTGGGGGATATGCAGGGCGATGCCGGTCACAGGGCCGGTTCCAAACGGACGCGCTGCCGCGCGGCACGATTCACGATAGCCGAGGGCTGTCGCGCCGTGGCGCAGGCAGTACCGGTCGCGACGTCGCGCCGGGCATGTCTGTCGGTCGGGGAAGCCATCGTCACTTCTTCTTGCCAAAGCCGGACAGGCCCGGGGGCAGTTGCATGCCGCCGCCGCCAAGCCCGGGCAGGCCGCCGCCCGGGGCGCCCATCTGGCGGGCCGCCGCCTGCATCTCTGCCTCGGACGGCATGGCGCCGGCGCCCTTGCCGCCGAACATCCCGCGCATCGCCTGTTTCAGGGCGCCGCCCTTTCCCATCTTGCCCATCTTCTTCATCATGTCGGACATCTGGCGCTGCATCTTGAGCAGGCGGTTCAGTTCCTGCACTTCCAGGCCGGCGCCCTTTGCGATCCGCTTCTTGCGCGAGGCCTGCAGGATCTGCGGATTGGC
>CAYGRI010000238.1:0-8402 GCA_964352155.1 uncultured Maritimibacter sp.
TTCGGACCACAGTACGAACGCCAACACGGCAAACGTCGTCACCTTGATGCCGCCCGCTGTCCCCGCGCCACGGATCGCTGCCGCACCCAGATACCGCCGCTGTCGCCGGTCAGCGCCCAGACCGAAGCGGCCTGTTTCCACCCCATCGAGACCGGCGGCCCGCCAAGGATCGCCAAGCCCTGACCGCCCTGGGAGGCGGGCCCGGCGGATATGGTCGGGGCGTGGCACGATGCCTCCCCCAAAAAATCGCCAAGCCTTTGACACCCGCCGCCACGGATCCCCAGTCGATCCCGATCACGTTCAATCGTGCCGCTTGGGGGCGGATCAAGCCCTCGTCCTACCCCAGATTGGCACCACGGCGTGCGGATAGCACCGGCTCCGGTTCGCGTGTACGTTGCCACTTCGGCACAACACTGTGTGAGCCGCGGCGGAAAGGCGGCTTTTGTCTTGGCGCAACCGTCCTTCTACCCCTATGCAAGGCAAAAAGGTCCCCGGCCCGGCTGCTTTGCTGGAGAACGGAGGATGGCCCGCCACTTCGGGCGCGATAGGGCATAGCAATCGGATGCAGGCATGATGACAGGTCTTTCACGGCGCGCGTTCGTCTCCGGGCTTGTCGCCCTGCCGGTCGCGGCACAGGCACGCGGGCTCGAAGCTTTTGCGGGCCGCGAGGATTTCGTCTGGGCCCAGGTGCTTGGCACCTCGTTCGAGGCAGGCGCCATCGTCAAGGCCGGGGGCCGCTACTATGTGAAGGACGGTGGCAGCGCGATACCCGATCTTCCGGGCTGGTCCGGTCTTGGCCAGAACGGCGCTTTGACATTCGAGCATTTTGGCGCTGTGGCCGACGGGGTGACCGACGACGCCGAGGCAGTCGACGCCGCGATTGCGGCGGGGGTGCGGATCTCTGGCGGCGGGCGGACCTATGGGGTGGCGGGCAAGGTGGCACTGCGATCCGGGACGCGTCTGGAAGACGTGATATTCCGCCAACTTCGGCCCGGCGAGTTCGAAAACGTGACCCTGTCGGCGATCAATGTGGACAAGCTGTTCCTGCGCCGCGTGACCGTGGACCGGAATGGCGATGGCCGCAATGGCGGCCACACCGATGACGCCAACAGAAGCTGGGCGATCAACCGCGCACACGGGATCCTGATCGAAGGCGGCACGGGCCATCGGCTGGAGGATCTGGAGGTGTTCGGCAACGATTCCGGCACCGGGATTCGGTTTCGCGGGCTCGACGGCAGTTCCGCAATCGTGAATCCTTACGTGCATCACATCCACTGCGAGCGGAATGAAATCCCCGACGATGTGATCCAGGGCATCGGCTTTGAACGGTGCCGCGACTTGACCGTCAGCTGCCGGGTCCATGATCTGACCGTTCGCGCGGGCGACGGTCCGGTCAGCACGCGGGCGAACCGGGCCATCGCTGTGGGCGCCTGCACCGAGCTGACGATCCAGCGCTGCGAGATCGAGAATGTGGGCCAAGCCATCGATTTCACCGGCTCCGACGGCAATATTCGCTGCCGTGCCATCGAAAACCGGATCGTTCAGCCGTATTCCGTCGGCGTCAAATTCGCAAACAGCGCGGTTGAATGCGTGGCGCTGAACAATTGGGTGTACCGGCCGGGGCGCAATGCGATCATCGTATCCGGCGCCTCGGAGAAGAATTTGCCCAACCTGACCGAGAATTGCCTGGTCGAAGGCAATGTCGGGATCGACGTTGGCTATGGCGGCAATTTCGGCGGCCGCGCCCATGGGGTGATTGTCGAACGGCAGCCCGAGAACCGCAATTTTCCGCGCGGCACCGTTGTCCGCAACAATGTGATGTACGACACCCAGGAAAATCCGACGATGCTGTATGGCGCCTATTGCGACAGCGAACCGCTGCCTGGGGATGCCCCGAACCTGACTTGCGGCAATGTCTCTGTCGGCCATGTCAAAGGCGCAGAGACCGGCTTTGCCGGCCAGTGTTCTGGCTGACGGCATGAGCGGCGGCGGCGGGCGACCTTGCCCGCACCCAGGACCCGCCAGCGCAGGACGGACCCAAGGCATCCGTCCCGGCGCCCGACCCGACCGCGCCGTCAGCGATAGAGCAGCACCGGGATGCCCGCTGTCTGGGTCATGGCCGTCGTCGTGGATCCGATGACGAGCGCCCGGATCTTGCTGTGACCATAAGCGCCCATGACCAGCAGGTTGAACCCCTCCTCCGTTACCAGCTTGCCCAGAACCTCCTCGGGCTCGCCGCTCTCGGCCCGAGGCGTCGCGATGATCTGCGCGGCTTTCAGCGTGGCAACCGCATCCTTGGCGGTCGCCAGGGCGCGCGCCTCATCCGGCCCGACGCACAGCACACAGATCTCCAGATCCGTGAAGACGGGGCTGGTGGACATGCGCCGGATCGCGACCTTGGCGCTGGCGCTGCCGTCATAGGCGACAAGCACCTTGGAAACCGGCCGGAACTCACGCGAGGCGACAAAGACTGGCACCTTGGACATGCGCACGATCCGTTCGAGGTTGGACCCAAGGTGGCCCGTCGCAAACTCAGACCCCTCGCCGCGCTTGCCCAGGGTGATGGCCCGCACATCGCTTTCGATTTCGCGCACGGCCTCCAGGATGTCGCCCTTGCGTAGCCGCAGGGTCACGTTCGGCACCCCGTCCTGATCTAGGATCGCCTTGGCATCCTCCAGAATCGCGTGGCCCTTCGCCTGCGCCAGCTTGGCGCGTTGTTCGTCCAGCGCGGCCAGCTGTTCCAGCAGGGCGGTCCGCGCCCCCAGACGCAAGGCGCCCGACAGGTCGCTGGACGCGGCCCCCTCGCGCCGGCCCAGAACATGCATCGCCTCGACGCTGATGTTCAGCCGCTTGGCGATCCAAGCGGTATAGTGGCAGACGCTTTCGGAATAGGCCGAACCGTCCAGCAATGTGAGTATCTTGTCCATGTGATCCCTCCCTCAGTGATCCATCAGCGCATCCATCGCGCCCGGCTTGTCGTGCACCGCAAGCTTGTCGACGATGGTCTCGGACGCCGCGTTCATGCCGATCACCTCGACATCCGCCCCCTCGCGGCGCAGCTTCAGGATCGCCATGTCCAGCGCCTGGACAGAGCTGATGTCCCAGATATGCGCCCGGCTGACATCGATGACGACACGGTCGAGCGCCTCGCGGAAATCGAACGCATTCGCGAAATCCTCGGTCGATCCGTAGAACAGCTGCCCTTCCAGCACATAGGTCCGCTCGCGCCCGTCCGGCGACAGGGTCGAAGAGATGCGGAACAGCTGGGCGATCTTGCCGGCAAAGAAGATGCCCGACAGCAGCACGCCCACCAGCACACCGATCGCGAGGTTGTGGGTATAGACCACCGTGACCACCGTCGCGACCATCACGATGGAGGAGGAACGGGGGTGCACCCGCAGGTTCTTGATCGAGGACCACGAGAATGTGCCGATCGACACCATGATCATGATCGCCACAAGCGCGGGCATCGGAATGCGCGCCACCAGATCGCCCAGGCCGACCACAAGGATCAGCAGGACGGTTCCCGCCGTGAAGGCCGACAGGCGCCCGCGCCCGCCCGATTTCACGTTGATCATCGACTGCCCGATCATGGCGCAACCGGCCATGCCGCCGATGAAGCCGGTGGCGGTGTTGGCGATGCCCTGCCCGATACATTCCTGATTGCGGCTGGATTTGGTGTCGGTCAGATCGTCGACGATGTTCTGGGTCATCAGGCTTTCCAGCAGCCCCACAACCGCGACCGCAGCAGAGAACGGAAAGATTATCACCAGCGTTTGAAACGTGAACGGGATCTGCGGGATCAGGAAGACCGGCAGCGTGTCCGGCAACTCTCCCATATCGCCGACGGTGCGGACATCCCAGCCCATGACCACCACCAGAATCGTCAGCACGATGATCGTGACCAGCGGCGACGGCACCGCCTTTGTAATGCGCGGGAACAGATAGATGATCGCCAGCCCGGCCGCGGTCAGCACATAGGTCAGCCACGTCACGCCAAGATTGGCCGGGTTCAGCTCTGGCAATTGCGCCATGAAGATCAGGATGGCCAGGGCGTTGACAAAGCCGGTCATCACAGACTTGGACACATAGCGCATGAACCGCCCAAGGCCCGCCAGACCGGCGCCGATCTGCAAGAGCCCGGCCAGAACCGTGGCCGCAAGCAGATACTCCAGCCCGTAATCCCGGACCAGCGTGACCATCAGCACCGCGGTGGCGGCGGTGGCGGCCGAAATCATCCCCGGCCTGCCGCCGGTAAAGGCGATCAGTACCGCAATCGAGAACGAGGCATACAGACCCACCTTGGGGTCGACGCCGGCGATGATGGAAAAGGCAATCGCCTCGGGGATAAGGGCCAGGGCGACGACGAGCCCCGCCAGCAGATCACCGCGGATGTTGCCAAACCATTGTTGTTTGTAGTCAGAAAACGAGATCATGAGCAGTCCAATACCCTGTGTCGGAATGTCCTTCCCCAGACGGTCCGGCATTACAGATTGGGCTTATCTTAGGGGTTGTCCGGCGGATAAGCGGCCGGAAGAGCCACCCGGTCTTTCACCGGGTCCGGGGTTCTTTGGCCCGCACAAACGCCATTTCTTCCCGGATCTCAAGGGGCGAGCTGCGTTCTTTGGCAATTGATCGCTCCTTCAGGAAAGGATGACACGATTTCGATCAACCCCGTTCACAAAGCGATCACTCCCGCAAGATAGGGTGAACCCCGGTGCGATGATCGGAGCCTAGCGGCCTGAGTCGGCGATTGTATCGCCCACCGCCGGGATACCCAAAGGCGCGCCGGTCCAACGACCGTGCTTTGTATCGTGGCGCAATGCACCGGGGATAATCATTGCTTAGCCATGTGCCCGTTACTCTGTCGCGGAACCGACAAGAGGCACCGGATGGAACTTTCACTCTCTCGCTTTTTCGAACGGACGGCGGACGCCGCGCTTGACACTTGCGACATGGAGCAGATCCACCTTTGCGGTATGGTACAGGATGGCACCGGGCTGATCGTCCTGGATGCAAAGGATGGAAAGATCATCGGTGCCTCGGAAAACATCCATGGTTTCATCGACATGCCGGCTGAGGCGATCCTGGGATACCCGTTGGAACAGGTGCTGCCCGACATCGCCGAACAGATCGCCGAGCTTGAAGACAGCACGCGGATCAACCATGAGATTCTGGACGCTCAGGTAGAGAGGGGCGGCGCCATCCATGACGTGGTGACCCATACCCATGGCGGCAAACGATTCGTCGAATTCATCCTGAACGACACGCCGTCCGCATCCGCCGTTCGCAAACGCATGCGCAGAGGAGGGTCGGCCTGCTCGCAGATCATAGGCGCGGACACCTTCGACGCGGCGATGCAGATCGCGGCGGATGCCGTGCGGGACCTGACCGGGTTTGACCGGGTGAAGATCTACCGGTTTATGCCGGACTGGTCCGGCGCGACGGTTGCGGAATCCCGGAACGACCAGATGGTTTCCATGCTGGGGATGCATTTTCCACAATCCGATATTCCCAAGCAGGTCAGGGAGTTGATGGCCATCATCCCCTACCGCTTTATCGGATCCGTCAACGACGCCAACATCCCCATCCGCGCCCTGGGCGCGAACGCGGGATCGCTGGACATGACATGGACGATGGGCCGCGCGGCCTCGGCCATGCACACCGCGTATTTACGCAACATCGGCGCGCAATCGGCGTTCTCCTGCAGTCTGATTGACAAGGCAAAGCTTTGGGGGCTGATCGCCTGCCATCACTCCAAGGCGCAAATCGTCCCCTCGGACAGCTGGTTGCTGGCCCAGGAAATCGGCACCGCGCTGATGCTGCGATACGATCAGACCCAACGGACCGAGACAGCCGAGATGATCTCGCAGTTGCGGCGGATCGAATGCGAATTTGCCGCCGAACTGCGCCGGTCTGGCGATGTGGAGGATGTCGTCAAAACCCTTGTCCCGATCCTGCAGAAGTTTCTGCGCGCCGATGGGTTTGCCTTTCAATACGGGCTGAAACTGCACACTTCGGGCGAGACTCCGCCGAACGACTTCATTCGCGACCTCATCCAGTGGACGCAGAAGGAGTTCGGTGGCTCCGATCAGTATAAGACAGTGTCGCTGCAATCCGACTACCCCAAGGCCGCGCCCTACAACGACGTCGCCTGCGGGGTTCTTGTGCAGCCAATCGTGGTGCATCGGGTGTGTCAGCTGATCTGGTTTCGCGGTCCGATCACACGCCGGGTGAAATGGGCCGGGCGACCAGATACAAAGCTGACGACGGATCCGAAAACAGGCGCGACGCTCGGGCCGCGCAGCTCCTTCGAAACTTGGATCGAAGAACACAGCGACCAGAGCCTGCCGTGGGAGGAGGCAGAGCTGCAAGCGGCCCGCGAGATCTTTCAGGAGTTTCTCGACATCATTTCCTCTCAGTTGCTGCTGAAGGAGGAAAACGCGTCCTTGCGCCACTTCGCCCATATGGCCGCCCATGACATCAAGTCCCCGTTGCGCGGGATCAGCGCCGCCCTGGAATGGATGGAGGAAGACGAAACAGATCAGGAAAGCCTGCGCGAACATCGAAGACTGGCCACGCAGCAGGCGCAGAAACTGCAGCGCCTGACCCAAAGCCTGCTGGAAATGTCCCTGTTGCGCGAACAGGCGCCAGAGCTGCGCGAAGTCTCGCTTGAGGACGCGGTGAACGAAGCCTGCGATCTGATCCAGTCCGAAATCTCGCAATCCGGGGCACTGGTCACGGCGAGCCTGCTTCCGGTCTGCCGGGGCGATCCGGATCTGCTGATGCGGATCTTTCTCAACCTCATCGGAAACGCAATCAAATACGCGACTTCCGAGGACAGGTTGCAGGTGGATATCTATGCGGTCGAGGAAGAGCAGTGCCACCGCATCTTCGTCCAGGACAACGGCCCCGGAATCCCTGCGAAACATGCGGAAACGATCTTCGAGCCGTCCAAGCGCCTTGTCCACGGCGACGATGTGGAGGGCTGCGGATTCGGGCTGTCGATCTGCGCGCAGATCGCAAAGCTGCATGACGGGCAGGTCTATCTGGACACATCGTGCCAGCAAGGGGCGCGGTTCGTGTTCGAACTGCCGAAAGTCGCCGGGTAGGGGCGGTACCTTCCCGCCGGACTCACCGCGGATCAGGGGCTTGAGGTCGCGCGGCATCTTCTTGCGGAGCCCCGGGTTCAGCACCGACGGACGCGATGCATCCCGCACAGGATCGCAACCCGGCGCCTGAAAGGCGCCAAGGCGCGGCTGTTAGCGGACCTCGTCCAGCAAGGCGTCGATGCGCGCGCGGCCCAGTTCGACCCGGCAGGACTGAATAGCGATGCCCGTCCCCGATCCTCCGCCCCAGGTGGTCCCGACAAAGTCGCAATGCGCGTCGCGATAAGCCTCCCAGGCGCCTTGCGCCGCCTCCAGCGCCGGGGCGGACGACGCGCGCCCGGTGGTTGCATCAAGATCTGCGGCAGCGTCCTTGGCGTAGCTCAGCGCAAGCGCCATGGCCTGATCGACAGTCGACGCGGCCTTGCCGACGCAGGCCCCGATCTCGACCTGGCTGCCCTGCCCCATGCTGCACTCCAGCGACGGGTCGGCCACCGCAACGGCCGGGCAAAACACAAGGCTTGCGGGAATGATCCGCAGGCAGAACGTTTTCATGATCCTCTCCTCCCTTGGGTCTTTCGTCGTCGATTGGGTGCAAATCTACCATCCGAAGACCCTGAACACCGACCAGACTACAGGGTTTCCTGCCCCGTTCAAAGGGTCGCGCCCCGAATCAGAGCGACCGGCGGCGCGGATCACCCCACCCGCGCGGCAAGCGCCTGGCCCGCCGCAACCCCCGACGACCAGGCCCATTGGAAATTGTAGCCCCCCAGCCAGCCGGTGACATCCACCGCCTCGCCGATCGCGAACAGCCCCGGCACCTTGCGCGCCTCCATCGTTTTCGACGACAGATCGGCGGTGCTGATGCCGCCCGCCGTGACTTCGGCCTTGGCATAGCCTTCGGTGCCGGTGGGATGGAAGGTCAGCCGCGTCAGAATCTCCGCAGCGCGGTCCAGATCGGCATCCGACAGATTGCCAAGTTCGGTCACAAGGCCGATGCGGGTGGCCAGCGCCTCTGCCAGACGGTTGGGCAGGTGACGGGTCAGCGCGGTCTTGAGCTGGGCACGGGGCAGGTCGCGTCTTGCGGCCCGCAATGTGTCGGCGGCCTTGGGGAGCAAGGTCAGCGACACCGCCTCGCCCGGGGACCAGTAGGACGAGACCTGGAGGATCGCCGGACCGGACAGGCCCTTGTGCGTGAACAGCGCCGCCTCTTCGAACGAGACGCTGCCGACCCGCGCGCCAGAGGGGCACGACACGCCCGACATCTCGCGAAACAAAATCTCTTCGGAGCCAAGG
>CAYGRI010000239.1:0-8400 GCA_964352155.1 uncultured Maritimibacter sp.
GCCGATCTGCTGTCGATCTAACCATCGTCTAACCATGCACCGTCTGACGATCTAACCAGCTGTGCGCCAAATGGGGGGCTCCATTACTCAGGAGCCCGAAAATGGCGACAAAAACCACCACTTTGATTGATCGGAAACCGGCCGGTGGCCGGCTCGCACATGCAATGCGGGACTGGCGCTGCCAGTGCTGTAACCGCCTACTTGGGCGCCGCGGTGACGGCAGGGTCCATCTGCGGACCACGCGGGGCACCGAGTACTTCGCGGCTTATCCCCTGACGGCGGTGTGCCGCTGCGGCCGTCTGAACGAGATTAACCGCTAAACCTATGACGGCTGGCCCTGCGCCGGCCGTTTTGCATTTTTCCATCCGAGAGGCGCGCGACGCCCTTAGCTTGGCCACGATGAGGCGCCCGACGCCCGGCCGTCAGGCAGGGGCCTCATGCGAGCCCGTTGGCACGCGCTTCATACCGACCTTCTACGGTCCACGACCCGAATGACCTTTCAGACCCGATTTCAGATCATCCGCAGTCGGCACCGATGCCTTGAGGCAATGCGTGATCCTGGCGGGCTTCTGGACCAACTCCATGCGCCGGGGGGTGATCAGGACACGCGCAATGCGATCCTGCGGGCGCTGATCCTGGAGGCGCGGGGGGACGACGCCGCTGCGGCCGACTGCGCCGTGACCGTGCTGCTGCTGACGCTCTGGCCGGGGCTGGATGCCGTGCGCGGACGCCTGCGTCGGTACCATCCCGATCCGGCCGACCTGGCAACAGAGATCGTCTCCCGTGCCTCGGTGGGCCTTCGGACGATGGATCCGGGCCGGGTCAACCGCATCGCCGCCACGCTGTTGCGCAATCTGGAGCGGGACATCCGGCGGGACATGGTCCGGGATCGCCGCGAAGCCCCCGTCAGCGTGCCGGCGGAGGACCGCGCGACAGACAGACAGACGAAAGGGCGGCCTCGGACCGCCCCTTCGGTGCTGGAACGCCGCGATTTGCCGACCTGGCCCTGCGGCTTCTGGAGAACGGCTACGCCCCGTTGCCGGTCAAGCCGGGGCAGAAGGCGCCGGCGCCGAACCGGTGGTCCAGCGTCACGATCGATGAGGATCGCCTGGAGACCTGGTCCCGAATGTATCCGGACCATGGTGTGGGCCTGCGGACCGGCACGCTGGTCGGGCTGGACATCGACATACTGGACGAGGATCGCGCCCACCAGGTCCACCGGCTGGCGGAAGCGCGGTTCGGGGGGACGCTGGTACGCGTGGGTCTGTGGCCGAAGCGGCTCCTGCTCTATCGCGCTGAGGTTCCGTTCCGGAAGCTGAAGTCCGGCAGGATCGAGGTCATGGGTGTCGGCCAGCAGGTCCTGGCATTCGGCCGCCACGAGATCACGGGCCGTGACTACTACTGGCCGGATGGTGAGACGCCGCTGGACGTGCCGCTGGAGGATCTGCCTGGCATCGATGCGGAGGCCGCGGCAGCCTTCCTGGCTGAGGCCGTACCGGGATCCGAGGGCACCGGGTCGCGGTCGAACGCCGGCAGAACGGCCGGCAGCACCGACAAACCGGTCCGGGATGCAGACGGCGTGGTCATCGACGGCCGCGATGCGTGGCTGAGCCAGATCGCGTTCCACGAGGTGCATGACATGCTGGATGCCGGTGCCGATCCGGACGCGGGCAGGATCACCGCGCGGGTCTGGCAGAGGTTTCTGGCCAGCACGGATCTGACCCGGGGAATTGGAGGTGGAGAGCGATGCTATGATTTCCGCGATGCGCGGACCAAGGTCCGTGACAAACTGCGGCTTGCCGGCGAAGGCCGCTTGCCGCCGCGCACAACAGACATCCCGGAGCCCGATTACGATCTGCCCGCGCTCTCGGCTGACGAAGGCCGCGAACGGCTTGACAGGCTGCTGCACAGGTTCTGCGCGGATGTGCGTGCACGCCATCGCAACAAGGCTCTGACCAACCTGACGCTGGGGGTGCAGGCCACGGTGGGGCTGGGCAAGACGGTCCTGTCCCGTGACCACCTGCTGCGCCTCATGGGCAGCCTTCGGGATGAAGCCCTGCCGCACCGGATCATCGTCTTCACACCGTCCCATGTGCTGGCTGAAGAAACCGCCGCCGCCTGGAAGCAGGCGGGCGCCGATGCGGTGGTGGCACGCGGGTACGAACGCAGCGACCCGGCCACCGCGGCTCCGATGTGCAAGGATCTCGAGGCAGTGCGGGCAGCCCTGGCCGCGCGGCTCAGCATCCACGGTACGGTTTGCGCGGGGAAAGGCGGTGTGCGGTGCCGCCATTTCCACGACTGCCCCAAGCAGGCAAACCTGCGGGACGTCGCAGCGGCGGATGTTGTCGTCGCACCGTATGACGCGCTGTTCTCCGGGCTGGCCTTCGACAAGGACGACATTGCGCTGCTGGTCATCGACGAGGGCTGCTGGGCGCGGGCGCTGGATGTGCAGTCGGACCTTTACATCGACGACTTCGAGTCCGAGCCATTGAGCGGTATGGGGCGCGGTACGGTCTGGCGCGGACCGATGGGAGCCATGGCGGATCTCCGGGCCTTCCGATTGCGTCTGGCCACGGCATTGCGTCATAACGGTCCTGGGGCTCTGGGTCGGGCGGCCCTGACGGAAGCCGGGTTGGAAGCCGATGAGTGCCATGCCGCTGCGCGACTGGAACGCTGGCGCTTGCAGGATACCGGCTTGCGGCCCGGCCTCTCTCCGGGCGAGCGCCAGCGCATCTTTGCGCGCTGCCGTGACAACGCGCGCATCGAGGCCATTGCCGGGGTCTGGGACGTGCTGAAGCGGTTCCTGGCGACCGGTCAGGTCGTTGCCGGAAACATCGTGGTGCGGGAGGCAGATGCGCGTGGCAGGCAAAGGCTCGAGCTGCGGCAGATCCGGAAGATCCACGAAAGCCTGAAGGGCAAACCGATCCTGCATCTGGATGCCACGCTGCGGCCCGAACTGGCCCGCACCGTCCTGCCAAGCCTGCAGGTCGATAACATCGACGTGGCGGCCCCGCATATGCACGTCCGCCATGTCAGCGGCAGTTTCGGCAAGTCGATGCTCTGCCCGCAGACCGGCCTGCAGGAGCCGGAAAGTGCCCGCCGGGCCAACCGTCTGCAGGAATGCGTGGACTACGTGCGCTGGCACGCGCGCCGGGTGTCCGCGCGCAGTTCATCGACAAAAAGCGCGCGGCCCCGAACCTTGTCCGAGCCCTCGATCCGGTGCCCTTCATCGGGCCATGCCTGCAGACGAAAGCAGCGGCATCGCTTCCCGCGCCAAGGCCACGACCTTGCCCACCACGTCGCCCGACAGCCACTCCTCGAGGTCAAGGTCCTGCCGGACCACCAGCGACTTCAGGCGCAATTCGGCCGCATGTGGATGCGCGGCCTTGTCGGCATAGCCTTTGGGCATGCCTGTCAGGATGTCCGTCCGGTCGAAGTCCCGCCCCGCCCGCGCAAGCCCTGCCTTCACGGCGGCGAAATCGTCGGACCGAGCGACGATCCGTCCCGCACTCGGGCACGAGTCGACATGAGAGCCGAACTGGCCGCATGATCAAATAACGACTTGGTCCGGGATCCGGGGGGGGAAATCAATTTTAACATTTACCCAATCCAAAGACATTTGACCTCATTTCCGCTCAAGTCTCCATCTGTCACGGATTTTGCAATGTTACGTAACTCGATCTCCCGCCAGGTCCTCCTCGCTTTTGGCGCACTCCTTGTCGTTACTGTCACGTTGGTCGGTACTATGGTGATGGCAATTCGCGACGTCGCGCGCCAAGCTGACCGCGTCGGGGTCGCGCTCGCCTCGCAATATGGGGCGGCGCTCGAGATCAAGTTGCGAGCGACCGGGGCGCATCTGTGGACCGAAGAGATCATGGGGGGCGACGCCGCGGAGGATCCCGCGGATGTGCGCGCTCTTCTTGACCAGGCGGAAGCATTTGCGAGTGCGATCATCGACGGAGGGACGGTCGACAGCCTTGCGGTGACGGCCGCAGCGTCGCCCTTGATCCGAACGGCGGTCATGGAGGTCAAGACAAGGCTCGATGTCCTTGTCGCCGAAACCGAGAGCCGATTCGCGTTGATCGATGGCGGGCAAGGTGTCGGGTCGGACGCGGATGAGGCCTTCGATGCAATGTATGACGAACTGGTTGCAGAAATCGCCAAGGCGGCACTTGCGCCGGTGTTTGCCACCCCGGATATGCAGTCGATGCTGGGCAATGCACGGTATCTTCTTGCACATGGCCATCTGCTGACGGCGGAGATCCTGGGCGGCGACTTTGGTGAGGATTTTGGCGAGGTACTGACGTCTTTTGCCAATGCCAAGGCCATTGTCGAGACGGAGGCCGCTCTGCTTGGAGGGGCGCCCTTGTCGACCATCGCCTCGCGGATCCAGACACTGTCCGATCTTGCGCAGGCTCGCTATGACACGACACTCGCGAGAGCCGAGATCATGGTGGACGCCGATGTCAGGTTCGATGCCGTCTTCAGCGAATTCCTTTCCAGCGTTGATGCGGCCACAGCCGAGATATTCCGAAAGCGACAAGCGGAAATTGCCGCGAATGAGGCACTGATCGCGCAGAAGATGATCACTGCCGTCGGGGGCATCGCCATCGCGCTGGCAGCCCTGATTGGCGTATACAGACTTATTTCGCGGCGGATTGTGTCTCGCGTGGGTGACGTCTCAGCCGCCATTTCACGGCTGTCCAAGGGTGAAGCCGACACACCGTTGCCGAACTGGACTTCTGACGACGAGATTGGAGCGCTTCGCGATGCTTTGTCCGCGTTCCGCGACGCGCTGGCCGAGAGGGCGGCGGTAGAGGCGCAACGTCGATCAGAGCAGGAAGAGCGTGACGCCATTGATCGCCGTGCCGCCGAAGATCGTATTGCCGCGATGGAGAGAACGGCCGAAGCCGAGGCTCGCGAGCGAGAAGCGGTTCGCGCACGGGCGGAGGCAATGATGTCGATGCAAGCCGACCTTGCCATGGTGATCGAAGGCGCCAAGGGCGGCGACTTCTCGGTACGGATGCAAGGCGACCATGCGACAGACCTGGCCGCAATCCAAGAAGGGGTCAATGCGCTGGTCGCGTCGATAGACGAAGGCTTGGGAGAGGCTTCGCGGGTGGTCAAGGCGCTTGCCGCATGCGATCTCAGCGCGCGAATGGAGGGTGAATTCCGGGGCGCCTTTGCGGATCTGGAGGCGAACTTCAACATGGCGGCTGAAACCCTGGACGCAGCGCTTTTGGAGATCGCGGAGGGCACTTCTGGCATTCGCGACAACGGAGAGGAACTCGCGGCGGCAGCTTCTGAACTCGCCAAGCGGACTGAAAACACGGCGGCGAGTCTGGAAGAGACGACAGCGACGATTACCCAGATCGACGTAGCGGCAAAGTCCTCGGCCGAAGGCGCCGAAGCGGCATACAGGATGGTCAAAGAGGCGCGGGGCGCAGCACAGCGCAGCGAGACCGTGGTTGAGAGCACGGTCGCGGCGATGGGCGAGATCCTTGAATATTCTGAGCAGATCAGCAGCATCGTGAATGTTATCAATGACATTGCATTCCAGACCAATCTTCTCGCGCTCAACGCAGGAGTAGAGGCGGCGCGTGCCGGCGAAAGCGGACGCGGCTTCGCTGTTGTGGCCTCCGAGGTGCGAGCCCTGGCGCAGCGCTCGGCGGCGGCGTCACAGGAGATCGAGGCGCTGATCTCTGAAAGCAGAGCGCGGGTCGATCGCGGAAGTAGTCTCGTCACGGAGGCTGGAACCGCGATGCGAGAGATGGCGTCGCGGGTCGGCGATATCTCGGAACGCGTCCTGGAGATCGGACGGACTGCGCAGGAGCAGAGCCAGGGCATCCGCGAAGTGAACGCAGCAATCTCGCAGATCGACACCATGACGCAACACAACGCCGCCATGGGCGAAGAGGTCGTCGCGACGGCAACGCAATTGGGGAATGCAGCCGAGCAGATGGCAAGCCTCGTGGCACGCTTCCATACTTCGAAGGCGGATCCGGCGTATCTGGAGACGGACATCGCGCAAATTGCCAGCACTCGGACCCAAGCGGCATAGTCTGCAGTGGGTACAAACAGGAAAAACGCGCGAACGTTGGAGATGCCCTGAGTGGCGGCATATCAAGGCGGTGTCGAGTCGCCGTCAATTCTCTGCTGAGAAAAGGATGTGCCACATGTTGGACGATACCATCACTCAACCGCCCGATCCATCGGGATTTGGCTCCGACCCATTCACCGACGTCCTCCGCGATGGCGCGCGCAGGCTGACCGTATCCGGCAATGCCGACCTGACCAACACAGCCAGCGTCATATCGGACCAGAACGCGACTGCGGTGCAGGACAGCGCCAGCCTCGCTGTCATCCCGTCTCCGCCGCCGGGATTCGCCAAGGTGTTCGAGCCGGCGACCATCTTCCAGTTCGAAATCACGCGGCTGCGGTTTCGGATCGACAACACGCGGGCGCTTGTCGATGCGGCCTCGCTGAGTTTCAATGAAGCATTCACCAATGACATCAGAGTCGCCGACAGCCCCAACCCTTCGACCACCTGTGCGGACGGAGCGGTCAGCGCCAGCCCCGGAGACGACAAGATCAGCTTTTCCGGTGCCACACTCGCGGCCGGAGCAACCTGCGAGATTGCGCTCGATGTCACTGGCGGCGCTGTCGGTGCCTTTACGACGACCTCTGGCGCCCTGACCTCGTCCCTGGGCAACAGTGGTACGGCAAGTGCCAGGCTGACCGTACGCCAGATCGTCACGGGTGAGTTGACCATCGTGCAACAGGCGGATCCGGACGGAAGCTTTGGCTTTTCATCGACCGAGAGTGCGCTGAATTTCCAGATCGATACCGTCGATGGGGTCGGCCGGATCGGGCCGATCAAGCTGCCGGCCGGCACGTACGAGATTGCACAGGCCTTGCCCGCAGGCTTCGGCAACCTGTCGGTCAGTTGCACCGACGACAACAGCGTCGGCGATGCGTTGGGCCAAAGCGTGCAGGTCATACTTGAGGCGCAGGAAAGCCTGACCTGCACCTTCAGCTCGCTCAGGACGGATAAGCGCACGATCGACGTGATCAATCGCTTCCTCCTGCGGCGGGCGGACTTCATTCTGTCCAGCGAACTCAGGCTGAGCCGCCGGATCGACCGCCTGAACCGCGGCTTTGGCGGCGCCTCTCCTGTCAGTTTTGCCAATGGCGATCTGGTATCGATGCTGCCGTTCCGCTTCGATCCGCTTGGGATACGCGCAGACGATGTCGAGGTCACCGGAAGCTTCGCCCGGTTCCGCGAGACGCAGGCGAAGGTCGTCCTGGCGCACGGCGCGCCCGAGAAAGTCAAATATGTCGAAAATTACCGTTGGGACGCCTGGTTCGAGGCCAAGTACAAGAAATTCAACGATTCCGACAGCTCCGGGAACTTCGCCGTCGCCTATTTCGGCGCGGACTTCCTGCTGAACGAGAATGTGCTGCTGGGGGCTGTCCTGCAGATCGACAGGATGGAGGAAGCCTCCACCACCGTGGCCAGCGAGGTCGACGGCATAGGCTGGATGGTCGGCCCCTACATGACCGCGCGTCTGCGTCCGAACCTGTATTTCGATGCCAGGATCGCAGCAGGAAAATCCACCAACAGTATCAGCCCCTTTGGACCCACGATATATACGGACGAGTTCAAGACGGACCGGTGGCTGGCCATGGTGAACTTGACCGGTGAATTCACCCAGGGGCCGTGGAAGATCCGGCCCAATGCCTCGTTTGCTTACTACGGCGAGAAGCAGGGCGCCTACACCGACTCGCTGGGCGTCGCGATCCCCAGCCAGACCATCGAAATGGGTCAGTTCAAGCTTGGGCCGACGTTCGAAGGCTTTTTCGAAGGTGGCGGCGGGTTGCAGTATCGGCCAATCTTCACGCTCGAGGCAGTCTACAACATGGGCCACACCCTTGGCGTAACGCCGACAAACCCGACGCCGCTGTCCGAGGGGTTGCGCGGCCGGGCTGAGGTCGGGATCGCCGTGACGACCGAAGGGGGGGCTCGCCTCAACTTTGGCGCCAGCTACGACGGGCTGTTCCGGAACGATTACGAGACCATTGGTGTGACATTCGACTTAACCTTGCCTCTGACGATCGTGAAGGCAAGGTAGGCAGCCTGCAGAGCATCCGGACCGATATCGAGCATCAGGCCGGACCGTGCCTACGACATGACTGGCCAACGCGGCCTTCAGGTCAGAGAATCGGACCTTCGCCCGAATGGAGCTCTCTGGTTCCGGGCAAGATTGCCGCGCACAAGAAGTTCGAGCCCTGGCTCGTGGATCGGCACATCGCCGTTCTTGATACGCGCGATCTTTGCCTTTTCGTGATCGACGCAGGTAATGTTGTGGCCGAGCTAGGCAAAACAGATTCCTGAAACAA
>CAYGRI010000240.1:0-8393 GCA_964352155.1 uncultured Maritimibacter sp.
ACGGCATTGCCGGATCGTTCTGCGTCCGCAAGATTTCCTTTGGCGAAGGCGTGGAACGTGTGTTCCCGCTGTACTCGACCAATGTGGCAGAGATCACCGTGGTCCGCCGGGGCCGCGTGCGCCGCGCCAAGCTGTACTTCCTGCGCTCGCGTCGCGGCAAGTCGGCCCGGATCGCCGAAGACACCCATTACAAGGCGCCCAAAAGCGCCACGACCGCCTGAGGAGCCCGGAGATGCGCAAAGACACTCATCCCGAATATCACCTGATCGACGTGAAGCTGGTCGACGGCACCGTCATTCAGATGAAATCGACCTGGGGCAAGGAAGGCGACCAGCTGGTGCTGGACATCGACCCCTCGGTCCACCCGGCCTGGACCGGTGGCGGCACCCGCCTGATGGACACCGGCGGCCGCGTGTCGAAGTTCAAGAAGAAGTACGAAGGCCTCGGGTTCTAGGACCCCACCTTTTGCGAAACGCCGGGGCGTCGCTTGTCAAAGCGGCGCCCTTTTTCTGTCCGCCCGCCAATTTGCCAAGCTTGGCTCCTGTCCGGCGCGGGACCGCCCGGCGCTTCGCCGCTTGCACTGGGCCGCGGATTGCTGTCCCTTGCGCCGATGCTGACCTTCATCGCCGCCGTCTTCCTTTTGATCATAACGCCCGGTCCGGGGGTCATGTCGACCGCCGGGATGGGGGCGGCCTACGGGTTTCGCCCCGGGATGCGCTATGTCTTCGGCCTGTTTCTGGGCAACAACATTGTGATTCTGGCGGTCACCACGGGGCTGGCGGCGCTGATTCTCGCCGATCCGGTGATCCGCACCGCGCTGTTCATCCTGTCGACGCTATACCTGTTCTACCTGGCCGCCCGCATCGCCTTCGCCGGATCCCGCGTCGCCTTTATCGAGGCCCGCAGTGAGCCGGGCGTGATGGCCGGGTTTCTGCTGCAACCGATCAACCCCAAGGCCTATGCGGTGAACACCACCTTGTTCTCGGGCTTTGTGCTGATGCCCGATGCCTTGTGGACAGAGGCAATCGTCAAGCTTTTGATCGTGAACGTAATCTGGGTGCCGATCCATCTGCTGTGGCTGTATGGAGGAGTGGTGCTGGAACAGCTCAACCTGCCCGAGCGTACCCAGCGGGCCATCAATATCGCGATGGCCCTGTCGATGCTGGGCGTGGTGGCGCTGGCCGCGGTCTCTGCGCTACGGTAGGGCTGTGGGCGCGGCGGATCGGCACCGCTTTAACGTCTGTTGCAGATTTCGCTGTTACTGCGCTTCCAAACGGGATGGCCCCAACATATAGTGGCCAGAATAAGAATTGACGCCTCACTGGGGCCAGCCAAGGGGACAGGCCATGGCGCATATCATCGTCGTGGGAAACGAAAAGGGCGGGGCGGGGAAATCCACCGTGTCCATGCATGTTGCCACGGCGCTGGCACGGCTGGGCCACCGGATCGGGGTGCTCGACCTCGACCTGCGTCAAAAGACGTTGACCCGCTATCTCGAGAACCGGCTGACCTATATGGAAAAGCACGGCGTCGATCTGGCCGTGCCCGAATTCCGCGACCTTCCGGATGTGCAAAAGCAAGACCTGGCAGCGGGCGAGAACATCTATGACCGCCGCCTGTCGATGGCCGTGTCGGCGCTGGAACCGATTTGCGAGTTCATCTTGATCGACTGCCCCGGCTCCCACACAAGGCTCAGCCAGGTGGCGCATTCGCTGGCCGACACGCTGATCACGCCGCTGAACGATTCTTTCCTGGATTTCGATCTGCTGGCCCGTATGGATGGCGATTCGCGCGAGATTCAGGGCCCCTCCGTCTATTCAGAGATGGTGTGGAGCGCGCGGCAATTGCGCAGCCAGGCGGGGCTGACGGCGATTGACTGGGTCGTGGTGCGCAACCGGGTCGGCCCGCAGCGGATGGTCAACAAGGAACTGATGATCGAGGCGCTGGACAAGCTGGCCAAGCGGCTGGGCTTCCGCGTGGCCCCGGGCTTTACCGAGCGTGTGACCTTCCGCGAATTGTTCCCGCGCGGCCTGACGCTGCTGGATCTTAAGGACATCGGGGTCAAACAATTCAACATCTCGATGGTCGCTGCGCGGCAAGAGCTGCGCGACCTCGTGACCGAGCTGAAGCTGCCGGGCGTGACCGTGGATTTCTAGGCCTAGCCGGTCTGGGACCAGTCGAGGTCTCCACAATCGACCTCATTGTCGCGCGTGCCCTCTATCTGGATATAGCGATAATACTCCGGTCCGGCATCGGCCACGCCAATGTCCCACACCAGCCTGATACTGCTGGGAAACTTTAGCCAGTCAAAGCCCGCATAGGCTGAGGCCAGATCCTCGCTTGGCCGAACATAGCCGACCATTTCTGCATCGCGCAATGCGCTGGCGGGTCCCCATCCGACGATAAGTGTCTCGGGCGACTGGGTGGTCGCACCATCCGCTGTCCGCACAGTGCGCGCGGAATAGGCATAGCACAGCAACCTCACCGGATTGCGTCCAATTGCCATGGCGGCATAGCCTTCGCTGCGGCCTGGTTCGCCAGGCACTGGGCGCAGGAACAGGACAAAATCAGCGCCGCCGATCCCTGCGGCCCGCTCTGCACGGGCGATCCGTTCAATCAGGGCGGAGGGGTCCGGGGTTGGCGCGTCAATCATCGTCTCGCCAAATGCGTCAAGAACCCGGGTCCGCAGGTCGGCGTGGTCCGGCCATTTCTCTTCGAGACGCGGCGGCTTGGCGCCGAGCGCATCCAGATGGCACGCCGCCGGTCCGGCGATGATCGCGCCCGGTTGCCAGGCGGCGGCCTCTGGGCAGGCGTAACACTTGCCATCACCGCCGTGGAGCGTGCCGCCCGGGCATGCCGCATTGGGCAGGCGCAGGGCCGCGCTGTATGTCTCAGGCCGGAACTTCAGGCAGGTTGTGACCTGGTCAATCGTGGTGGGCGGGCAGCGGTAGCAATAGCCGTCCCGGCGCGTTTCGCCGAAGTTGCACCGGTCTCCCGCCAATCTGCTTGGTTGGCCGATGACCCGGGCCAAGCGCTCGGTCGGGGCCACTTTGACATAGCCCTTGGGCTGCACGCAGGCTCTGTCCCCCAAGGGATCCTCGCCACTGCGTTCCGGGGTTTCCCGGCTGCAAGCGAGGCAAGCCCCGCTGTCCGGATCGATCCAACCGCCCTGATCCGCGCAGGACAACAGCACGCTCTCTACGCGGGCCGGGATCGTCTGGGCCCATATTGGCATGGCAATCAAACTGCAGATGAGCGCGAATATCGATCCAAGTTTCAATGTGATCTCCCTGCCGAACCGATTGCCAAAGGAAATCACGGCACGTCTGTCTCGGCCAACACTTTCTTCGCAACCCGAAAGCATTCCAGCGCCTGGGGCACGCCGCAATAGATCCCGATCACATGGATCGCCGCGCGAATCTCGTCCTTTGTCACGCCATTGGTGATCGCGCCGCGTAGGTGGATCTCCCATTCGGTCATCTTGCCCAAAGCGCCGATCATCGACAGGTTCATCAGCGATCTGGTCTTTGGGTCCAGCGCCTCGTCGCCCCAGCCGAAGCCCCAGCACCAGGCTGTCATCGCTTCCTGAAAGGGGCGGGTGAAATCGTCGGCGGCCGCCAGGTTCTTTTCCACATATTCCGCGCCCAGCACGGCCTTGCGCTTGGCCAGACCCTTGTCGAACATATCATCCATCTGTCGTCTCTCCCTGTTCGTTGGGGCCGGACCACTCCGGCCGCATTTCATTCAGCGCAAAGGCCCGCGCAGCGATCCTGTGGTGTCGGGCCGTTTGGGGAAGGCCGGTGTGCCGCCCGGGGGTCACAGCCGCCGGATCGGCGCCGCCCACCGACAGCCCGCCCCGCGCGGCGTCAGGCAAGGCGGATCCCAACATTCTTGGTCTGCACGTAGTTCCACAGCGCCTCGCGCCCCTTTTCGCGGCCAAAGCCAGAGCGGCCATAGCCGCCGAAGGGCGTTTCCACCCCGCCCGCGAACCATTCGTTCACAAAGACCTGCCCCGCACGCAGCTTGCGCGCCGCCTGGGCGGCCCGGTCCAGATCCCGCGTGAACACCCCGGCGACCAGCCCGTAAGGGGTGCCGTTCGCAATCCGGATCGCGTCGGCCTCATCGGCATAGGGCATCAGCACGGTGACCGGGCCGAACACCTCGTCCTGCGCGATTTCAGAGGCCGGGTCGGCGCCGGTCACCAGAGTCGGCTGCATGAAATGCCCCGGCAGGTTCAGTGCATGGCCGCCCGTGACGACGCGGGCGCCATCGGCTTCGGCCCGGGCCACCATTGCCACGGCCCGGTCGCGCTGCGCCGCGCTGATCATCGCGCCCATGCTTGGCCCCGGCTCCCCCCGCTCGATCCCTGGCCCCACGGACAGCGACTGCGCCAGATCCACGATCCGCTCCGCGATCTCGTCATGGACGGAAGGATGCGCCACGATCCGCGACATCGCCGAGCAGATCTGCCCGGAATTGACAAAGACCCCCTTGCGGACAGAGGCGATCACCGCGTCCAGATCCGCATCGGCATGCACGATCGCGGCCGATTTGCCGCCCAGTTCCAGCACGCAGGGAATGATCGTCTGCGCCGCCGCCGCCGCGATCCGCTGGCCCGTCGCGACAGAGCCGGTAAAGACGATCTGGTTGACGTCCGGATGCCCCGCCAGCGCTGCCCCCGCCTGATGCCCATAGCCCGCAAGGATGTTCAACGCGCCGGCGGGCAGCCCCACCGCGTCTGCCGCGCGGGCAAAGCAACTGGTGGCCAGCGGCGTCAACTCGGAGGATTTCACCACGCAGGCATTGCCGGTCGCCAGCCCGCAGGCGATGGAGCGCGCGGCGATCTCCAGCGGGAAGTTCCACGGGATGATCTGGGCCGAGACGCCGTAGGGCTCCAGCATTGTGTAGTCGACATAGCCCGCGCCCAGGGGGATCGACTTTCCCTCCATCGTCGCGGCCTGGTTGCCGAAGTATTCGAGGTATCTGGCGGCGTTTTCGACTTCGCCCCGCGCCTCCCACAGGGGTTTGCCCTGTTCGCGGGTCAGCACATGGGCAATCGCCTCGGCCTCGCTGCGCAAATGCGCGGCCATGCCCTGCACCAGCCGCCCGCGTTCCAGGGGGCGCATGTCGGTCAGCACGCCGCTGTCGTGGACCCGTTTGGCGGCTTGCACGGCGCGGTCCACATCGGCCGCGTCCGCCAGCGCCTGTTCGGCCAGCGGCTGGCCCGTCCCCGGATCCTCGACGCTCAGCCAGCCGGCGCCGCCGTCGACCCAGGCCCCTTCGATATAGTTCTGCCAACGCGCTGCGATGTCCATGAGGGTGCCTCCTTTTGGTCCCGTCCTATGCCAACCCGCGCGCCGGAGCCAGAGCGGGAAGCGCCTTTGCGCAAGCAGGCGCACCGCAAACCGGGCGGCGCCTGCCCGCGGGGGGGCGCCAAGGCCTTTGAACTCGGCACGCTTTGGTGGCTAGGGCATGTTACATTTGAACGATGCACCCGGGCTGCAAATGCGCCAGCGCGTTGGGGCGGGCGCTGCCCCGCGCCTTGGGCTTGTGTTCGGGCGGGGGCCTTGCTGCCCTTGGGTGTTGCATTTGCGCCGCTGCCGGTTCCCAACGCGCCAGCCCGAAGTGACAGAAAACCGGGCACCGGTCCGGGCAAGCGGCATCCAAATCGCCATTCCGATTGTAGTGCCCGCCGAAACAGCCGATTGTGCGGCCAAGCATTTCACAAACCGAAACGGCATTCATGGCGATCACCGCATCCATCTACCACCTGACCCACTATTCCTATGACCGCCCGGTCATGCTTGGGCCGCAGATCATCCGGCTGCGCCCGGCGCCGCATTCGCGCACCCGGGTGATCTCGCATGCCCTTAGGGTGACGCCGGACACCCATTTCGTGAACCACCAGCAAGACGCTTATGGCAACTGGCTGGCGCGCTTTGTGTTCCCCGACCCCGTGCGCGAATTCAAGATCGAGGTGGATCTGGTTGCCGATATGACCGTCTACAACCCGTTCGACTTCTTCGTCGAGGAAGCGGCCGAGGACTATCCCTTCGACTATGCCGAAGACATCCGCGACGACCTGTCGATCTATCTCAAGCCCGAGCCGGTGGGCCCGAAGCTTGCCGAATTCCTCAGGACCATCGACCGTTCGACCGAACGCACCATCGACAAGATCGTCGGCCTGAACGCGCGGCTGGCCAATGAGATCGGCTACGTCATCCGGATGGAGCCGGGCGTGCAGACACCGGACGAAACGCTGATCTCTGGCAAGGGGTCGTGCCGCGATACCTCCTGGCTGCTGGTCAATATCCTGCGCCATATGGGCATCGCCGCCCGCTTTGTATCGGGCTATCTGATCCAGTTGAAACCCGATCTGGTGGCGCTGGACGGCCCCGCCGGGACAGACCACGACTTCACCGATCTGCATGCCTGGTGCGAGGCCTATATCCCCGGTGCCGGCTGGATCGGTTTTGATCCGACGTCTGGCCTGTTGACCGGCGAAAGCCACATCCCCCTGGCCGCCACGCCGCATTACCGCAACGCCGCGCCGATTTCGGGCATGGCGAGCTTTGCCGAGGTCGACTTCGGCTTTGATATGAAGGTCACCCGCACCGCCGAACATCCCCGGATCACCAAACCCTTCCCTGAGGACAGCTGGCAGGCGCTCGACAGGCTTGGCGCCAAGGTGGACAGGGGCCTTGCCGAGGCGGATATGCGCCTGACGATGGGTGGCGAGCCGACCTTCGTCTCTATCGACGATTTCGAATCGGACGAATGGAACACCGCCGCCGTGGGGCCGCAGAAACGCGCGCTGGCCGACCAGCTGATCCGCCGTCTGCGCGACCGCTTCGCCCCCGGCGGGTTCCTGCATTACGGGCAGGGCAAATGGTACCCGGGCGAAACGCTGCCGCGCTGGACCTTCTCGCTGTACTGGCGCCGCGATGGCAAGCCGATCTGGAACAACGCCGATCTGATCGCCACAGAGGAGCAGGATGCCAAGCCAAAGCCCGCCGATGCCGAAGCGTTGCTCAAGGGAATCGCCGAGACTCTGGGGGTCGAGCCGGGCCATGCCGTGCCCGCCTATGAGGATCCGGCGGAATGGATCCTCAAGGAAAGCAATCTGCCGGAGAACGTCTCGCCCGAGAATTCCAAGCTGAAGGATCCCGAGGAACGCTACCGCATCGCGCGTGTCTTTGGCCGGGGGCTGACAGAGCCGTCGGGCTATGTTCTACCGGTGCAGCGCTGGCAGGGGCGCGCCCGGGCGCAGCGCTGGCAGTCGGAATTGTGGAAGCCCCGGCGCGGTCATGTCTATCTGGTGCCGGGCGACAGCCCGGTGGGCTACCGTCTGCCGCTGGGCGCGCTGCCCTATGTGCCGCCGTCGCAATATCCCTATGTCAACATCGCCGATCCTTCGGTCGAGCGCCCCCCACTGCCGGAATTCGACAAGAGCATGGCCCGCGCCACCGGCAGCCCCGAAGTGTCGGAGGCGCGCGAACAGGCGAAATCGCGCTTTACCGCCGGGACCGAGACGCAGGATGTCGTCGAACAGGTAATCGACACGACCGGCGGCGCCGTGCGCACCGCCATCGCCGTGGAACCCCGTGACGGGCGGCTGTGTGTCTTCATGCCGCCGGTGGAGGCGGTGGAAGATTACCTTGAACTCGTCGATGCCGCCGAGGCGGCCGCCGCCAGGCTCAACCTGCCCCTGCATATAGAGGGCTACGGCCCGCCGCCCGACCCGCGCCTGAACGTGATCCGCGTCGCCCCCGATCCGGGTGTGCTTGAGATCAACGTCCACCCCGCGACCTCGTGGGAGGAGTGCAAGGCGATCACCAACGGCGTTTATGAAGAGGCGCGCCTGTGCCGCCTGGGCGCCGACAAGTTCATGATCGACGGCAAGCACACCGGCACCGGCGGCGGCAATCACGTTGTGGTTGGCGGGTCCACCACCAACGATTCGCCCTTCCTGCGCCGCCCCGACCTGATGCGCAGCCTGGTCCTGTATTGGCAGCGGCATCCGTCGCTGTCCTACCTGTTCTCGGGCCTTTTCATCGGTCCCACGTCACAGGCTCCCCGCATCGACGAGGCGCGCCACGACGCGCTGTACGAGCTTGAGATCGCCCTGGCGCAGATCCCGCAGCCAGGGCAGGGCGCCGCGCCGCTGCCCTGGCTGCTGGATCGGCTGTTGCGCAACATGCTGACCGACGTGACGGGCAACACCCACCGCGCCGAAATCTGCATCGACAAGCTGTATTCCCCAGACGGTCCCACCGGCCGTCTGGGCCTGGTGGAATTCCGCGGGTTCGAGATGCCGCCCGACCCGCGCATGAGCCTGGCGCAACAGCTTTTGATCCGCGCGCTGTTGCTGCGGATGTGGAACGATCCGATCG
>CAYGRI010000241.1:0-8369 GCA_964352155.1 uncultured Maritimibacter sp.
CCCCCACGATGGCCCCCGCCTCGGCCTTCGAGGGCATCTGCAGCATCATCGACCCGCCCCGCGCCGCCGCGTCGCGGGGGCTCTGCAGCGGCAAGCCCAGCGCATCTGCATGGGCAACAATCTGATCCACCAACGCCCGGTTGTGCCGCACGATCCGGTCACGGTCCTGGGCCGCGTGCCATTTCAGCGCCGGAACGGAGGCGATTGCCGAGACCGAGCCCGGTGTTCCGCTGTCAAACCGCCGGATGTCCGGCGCATAGGCGAAATCGTCCAGCCCCCAGGAAAACGGGTTGTTCTGCGAAAACCAGCCGCGCAATTCCGGCCGGAACGCCGGGATCAGCGCCTTGTCCATATAGATCATGCCCGCGCCCGGCGTCCCGCACATCCATTTCAGACTGGTCGACACGGCAAAGTCGATCCGGGGCGCCATGACATCGAACGGGATCAGCCCCGCCGCCTGCGTGATATCGACGCCGATCAGGCTGCCCATGTCGCGGCCATGCGCCACCAGCGCCTCCAGCCCACAGCGGTAGCTGGCGGTAGAGGTCACCCAGGTGATCAGCGCCAGCCCCACATCCGGCCCCCAGGCGTCGATGTAATCCGAATCGGCCACCCAGGTCGCCCCGGGCCGCTTCGCCACCGTCTCCAGCGTGAACCCCAGCCGAGGCGCCAGCCCCGCAAGCAGGAAATGCACCGAGGGAAAGCAATCCTCGGCCACCAGAACGCGCTTGCCCCGCAGCTGGCCCTCGGGCATTGCCGTGACCACGGAATGCACGCCCTGGGTGACGCTTTCACAGACCGTCACCGACCCTTTGGGCGCGTTGATGATGTGGCGCCAATGGTCGATGAAATCCTGCCGCTTGCGCAGCATGTAGCCCCATTGCTTGTCATCCGGCGCGCCGTAGACATGCGCGAATTCCGCCATTGCCGCCGCCATCTCGGCCTCCTTGCCGGGATACATGCCGATGGAATGATACAGGAAGTAACCCTCTGGCCGGGGCGGTCGGTTGCTCATTTTCGGGATCCGTTCGGGAGGTCATAGGGCAAATTCGGCGAGCGCTCGGGCAACAGCCCGGAGCGGTAGCGTTGCAAGACCACCTGCAGCAACAGCCCCACCAGCAGCATCCGGACATAGGAGGTGCGAGTGATCCATTCCGGTGGCAGGCGGGTGGCCAGGATCTCTGTCGCGGACCACAGGAACCAGATCCCGACGCCGCCCAGAATGGCGCCCCGGTTGTTGCCCGATCCGCCCGCCATCAGCATGACCCAGACCAGGAAAGTGACCAGCAACGGCTCTGTCGCGGAGGGGGAGAGGAACTTGAAGTAATGCGCCGACAGCGCCCCGCCGACCCCCATGACCGCGCAGCCGATGGCAAAGGCCTGACGGCGGAAATGCTCCACATCCTTGCCCGCTGCCCGCGCCGAGGCCTCGTTGTCGCGGATCGCGCGCATCACCCGGCCCCAAGGGCTGGCATAAAGACGTTGCGCCACGACATAGACCAGCAGCACGATGGACCAGACCACCGCCAGATAAACGATATCCGACCCCCGCCCCTGCACCAGATCGCCGAAAGGCCGGGGCACGCCCGAGATCCCGAGGCTGCCATTGGTCAGCCATTGCTCGTTAACGATGATCAGCCGCAGGATCTCGGCGATCCCGATGGAGGCCATGGCAAGGTAGTCGCTTTTTAGCCGCACGCAGATCCGCGCGACGGCCCATCCCACCATGCCCGCCACCAGCGCCGCCGCCAGCAGCCCCAGCGGGATCGGCAGGCCAAACCCGCCCACATGCTTGTCCGTGGGCGCGCTTGTCACCAGCGCCGAGACATAGGCCCCCACCGCAAAGAACCCGGCGATTCCCGCATTGAAAAGGCCGCCCATGCCCCACTGAATGTTCAGCGCCAGGCACAGGATCGCATAGATCCCGCCCGCGATCAGGATGCTGATGGCATAGAAAAACAGGCCGGTCAGTTCCATACGCCACCCCCGGGCCCAAACCGGGCGTCAGCGACCAGCCCAAGCCGTGCCCGCCCCTGGGAGGGTGCTGGTTGACCCTCTCGTCCCGAGCGCTTTATCCATCCCGCCCGCCGTTCCTGGCTATGGCGCAGGGCAGCAGACATGCGCCCTCCCGCCGCAAGGGTCGGGCGCGGCCCGGTCTGGTCGCCCGTGCCGTCGCAACCTGGCCGGGGGCACTGCCGGAGATTGACCCTCACAACAGCCTCCCCTTGAACAGACCCTGCGGGCGAAAGATCAGCAGCCCCACCATGATCGCAAAGGCCACGCCGGATTTGTAGGAGGGCGAGATCAGCGGCTCCGTCCCGATCCAGGGATAGGTCGCCAGCTCCTCCGCAAGCCCGATGATCAGACCGCCCGCAATCGCGCCCAAGGGCTTGCCGATCCCGCCCAGCACAGCGGCGGCGAACATCGACAGCAGCAGGTTCCACCCCAGATTCGGATGCATCGAACTGTCCATCCCCGCAAAGACCCCCGCCGTCGCGGCCATCGTGGCGCCGAGGATCCAAGTCCAGCGGATGATCTTTTCTGTGTCCAGCCCCGCCATCGCCGCTAGCTCCGGCTCGTCCGAGACGGCGCGCATCGACCGGCCCAGCCGCGACCGGCTGAGAAAAAGATGCAGCAGGATCGCGATCCCCAGCGTCATGAGGATGACCTGCGCATGCAATGGCTTGATCCGGAACGTGTCGAACAGCACCAGCGGCGGGGTGAACCCGGGGATGAAGACCTGGTTGCCCGAACTCCAGAACAACTGCACCAGAGCCCGAAAAATCAGCGCAACACCGAACGACGAGATCACCGTATAGATCGTCGGCAATTGCCGCAACGGCTGATAGAACAGCTTGTCCACCGCCAGCGCCGCCAACACTGCAAGGGCGATCCCGAAGGGCAGCAGCAACAGCGGATGCAGCGGCAGCAGCCAGACCGCCGTCAGCACACCATAGCCGCCCAGTGTCATCAGGTCGCCATGGGCGAAATGCGCAAACCGCAGGATCCCGAAGATCATAGAGATCCCGACCGCCCCAAGCGCATAGATGCTGCCGATCGTCAGCCCCGGCACCAGGTAAAAATTGACGAAGATCACCCAATCGCTCATGCCGCCGCGCCCCCAAGGAAGGACCGGCGCACCTCGTCATTGGCCAGCAGGGCCGGGCCGGTGTCCGAGACAAAGTTGCGCCCGCCCACCAGAACATGCCCGGTGTCGGCGATCCGCAACGCCTGGCGCGCGTTCTGTTCCACCATCAGAATGGTCACCCCGCTGGCGCAGATGTCCAAAAGCAGATCGAAGATCTTTTCCAGATAGGCTGGCGACAGACCCGCCGTCGGCTCGTCCAGCAGCAACAGCTCCGGCGCGCTCATCAAGGCCCGGCCCATCGCGACCATCTGCCGTTGCCCGCCCGAAAGCTCGCCCGCCGCCTGGCGCAGCTTGTCCGCCAGATCGGGAAACAGGCCCAGCACCCTTTCCCGCGCGGCGCCCTTGTCGGGGGGCGGGGCGGCATAGGTGCCGATGTCGAGATTCTCCGCCACGGTCAGCGTGGGAAAGACGTTGCGGCTTTGCGGCACCACCGAAATCCCCGCCGGGACAAGCTCTGACGTCTTTAGCCCGCCGATGTCGCGGCCGCGAAACAGGATCTCGCCGGCCGATTTGCGCGTCAGGCCAAAGATCGTCTTGAGCAGCGTGGACTTGCCCGCCCCGTTGGGGCCCAGCACCACGGCAATCGTCCGGGGCGCCAGCGTCAGGGCGACATCCTCGATCACCGGCACGCCGCCATAGCCCGCCGTCAGCCCGTGGACGGTCAGCAAGTCGCTCACAGGGCCGCCTCATACTTGCCGCCGCCGAAATAGGCCTCGATCACGCGCTCGTCCTGTTCCACCTGATCCACCGGGCCGCGCATCAAAAGCTGGCCCTGCACCAGCACGATGGCCTCGTCGCACAGGCGTTTGACATAGCCCAGATCATGCTCGATCAGGCAAAAGGTCAGGCCCCGCTCGCGGTTCAGCAGCAAGATCTTTTCGGCGATCTTGGCCAGCAGGGTGCGGTTGATGCCCGCGCCGATCTCGTCCAGCAGCACGATCCGGGGCTCGCGCATCAGCGCGCGGCCCAGTTCCAGCAGCTTCTTCTGCCCGCCCGACAGGGTGCCCGCCGGATCGCCGCCCACATGGGCGATCTCCAGAAAGTCCATCATCTCGCAGGCGGCCTCGAACGCGACGCGTTCTTCGGCTTTGTAGCGACCGCGCCGCAGAACGACGTTGAGAATATTCTCGCCCAGCGGCATCGCGGCGGCGGCCATCAGGTTTTCCAGTACCGTCAGCCGGGTGAATTCCTGCGGGATCTGAAAGGTGCGCGCCAGCCCCAACGCGGCCCGGCCATGGGGCGGCAGGGCGGTGATGTCGCGATCCCCCAGATACACCGTACCAGAGGTCAGCGGCACATGGCCCGCGATGGCGTTGAACATCGTCGTCTTGCCCGCGCCATTTGGGCCGATCAGCCCGGTGATCCGGCCTTCGGGAATGTCAAAGCTGACATCGTCCACCGCTCTCAGCCCGCCAAAGCGCACGCTGGCGTTCTGCACCCTGATCATCCGCGATCCCCGCTGCGGTCTTCTGGTGGCCCGGACAGGCGACAGGCCCCGCCCATGTCGCCGGGCGGGGCGCGATGCATCCGGCTATTCGACGATGCCGACGCGGGTAAAGCCGTCGCCTTCGACCACGAACTTGCCGATCACCCCGGCCACGTCGCCATTCTCGTCGAAATCATAGGCGCCACCGGCCCCGTCATAGTCGATGTCCTTGCCTTCCGCGAGCAGCGCTACCGCCTTTTCCCACTCTCCCGGGCCCACCTTTTCGCCGGGCGCCGAGGCGACCATCCGCAGCGCTTCAGCCATCGCGCCCCGGTCGGTCGATCCGGCCGCCGCGACTGCCAGCAGGGTCAGGAAGGTCGCGTCATAGGTCTGGTCGACAAAGGGCTTGTCCGCCCCTTCGCCGAATTCGGCGTTGAACAGTTCATGCAGCGTGGCCTGCGCCGGATTGTCCTCGGGCGAGGTCGGCGAGGAGAAGAAAGAGGTCGCCAGCGCCGCTGCGCCGATATTGGCGATCAGGGTTTCGTCGCGCAGCCCGTCGGTGCCGACGAAGCGGGTGAACAGCCCCGATTCCAGCGATTGCCGCACGATCTTGGCGCCCGAATCCCCGGCATAGGCGATCACCACCAGCGCCTCCGCCCCACCGCTGGCCAGGGTGGCGAGTTCGGACCGGTAGCTGTCCTTCTTTTCTTCGTGCTTGATCGCGCCGGTGATCGTGCCGCCCGCCGCCTCATAGGCCGCGATGAAGGTGCTGCCGATGCCGACGCCATAGTCGTTGTTCACATACGTTACGGCGACCGTGTCCAGCCCTTCGGCCAGAACCATGCGGGCCAGAACCTCGCCTTGATAATTGTCCGAAGGCACGATCCGGAACACCAGATCATTATCGTCGATATCGGTCATAGACGGCGCCGTCGCGGTGGGCGAAATCTGCACGACACCGGCGGGGACCGACACTGCCTCTGCCGCCGCGATCGTGGTGCCAGACATCAGCGCGCCCATGATGATCGGCACATTCTCTACGTTAACCAGCTTGCCCGCCGCGTCGACCGCGCCCTGCGCCGACCCGGTGGTGTCGCCGTACACGGCCACCGCGTCGCCGCCCAGAAGGCCGCCCTGTGCGTTCACATGCTGAATGGCCAGGTTTGCCGCATTCTGCAGCGGCGGGATGAAGCTGGCGATCGGGCCGGTGATATCCATGAGGACACCGATCTTGGTATCGGCCATGGCGCCCTGGGCCACACAGGCCAAAGCGGCGCTCGTCAGCAATCGGTTGATGGGTCGCATCGTGATCTCCCTGTTGTCTGTCGCCGAGGTCGCAGCGCCCCGTGTTTTCCAAAACGCTAGGCAAAGATAAATGCAAATGCAAGTTGATTGGCAGGATTGCGGCGCCCTGCCCATGCGAAGCGCCGCGCCCGGCCATCAGTTCCTTTCATGTGCAAATGCACTCAATTTCGCAGGCTCTCCGACGGCGCAAGCCCCAGATCGCGCAGGATGAAGGCAGCGATGGCCGGGGTGTCGTCCAGATCCAACACCGGCACCGCCTGCCCGGACAGCGGCGCATCCGCGGCCACCGCGCGGATCGTGGGCAGCTCTGCGGCCAGCGGCGGTTGCCCGGTCGCCTTGCGCCAGGCCTCGACCTTGGGATGGGGGGCGGTCTTGTAGCCCTCGACCAGCACCAGATCGACCGGAGACAGCCGCGCCAGCAGCTCCGCCAGTGGCGGTTCGGGCGTATCGCGCAGCTCATGCATCAGCGCCCAGCGCCGGGGCGAGGCCAGGATCACCTCCCGCGCGCCCGCTTCCCGGTGGCGAAAGCTGTCGCGCCCCGGCTGGTCGACATCGGTCGAGTGATGCGCATGTTTCACAGTCGACACGCTCAGCCCGCGGGCGCAGAACGCCGCCACCAGCCGTTCCATCAGCCCGGTCTTGCCGGCATTTTTCCAGCCGGTGACTCCATAGATCCTCACCCGCGCCTCCCACTGTCCCATGGGGCCCGCGCGCGGCGGCGCAGCCGCCGCGCGGATCGTCGCGCGCAGCGCGACGAAACCCCTGCTTCAACCCTATTCCGCATAGGTCTGTCGCAGTGTCAGCTTCGACACTTTGCCCGTCGCCGTCAGGGGCAGATCCGCCACAAAGACCACCCGGTCCGGCACCTGCCATTTCGCCAGATGCACCCCCAGATGGCGCAGGATGTCGTCTGTGTCCGGGGTCACCCCCTTTGCCGCCACCGCGATCAAAACCGGGCGCTCGCCCCAGCGGTCATCCGGCACGGCGATCACCGCGCAATTGGCCACATGATCATGCGCCAGTGCCAGATTCTCCACATCGATGGAAGAGATCCACTCCCCCCCCGACTTGATCAGATCCTTGCTGCGATCGGTGATCGCTAGAAACCCCTCCGGCGTGATCGAGGCCACATCGCCCGTGGCGAACCAGCCCTCGGCGTCAAAGGCCTCCCGGGTCGCGGCCTCATTCTTGTAATAGCCAGAGATCACCGCGTTGCCGCGCACATACAATTCCCCAAGCGCGACGCCATCCTGCGGCAGGGCGGTCCCGTCTTCGCCGAGGATCTTGAGGTCCACGCCAAAGACCCGCCGCCCCTGCCGGGCCTTCAGCGCCAACCGCTCGTCAAAGGGCCGCGCGGCCATGTCCGGTTCGAGCCGGCTGTGCGTGCCGATCGGCGACATCTCGGTCATGCCCCAGGCGTGGACGACCTCCACCCCCTTCTCCTCAAAGGCCCGGATCAGCGACGGCGCCGCCGCCGAACCGCCGATCACGACCTCAGCCAGACCCTCCGGGATCCGCCCCCGCGCCCCGATCTCGGTCATCAGCCCCAGCCAGACCGTCGGCACGCCCCAGGCCGAATAGACCCGCTCGGCCTGCATCAGATCAAAGACAGAGGCGCCGTCCAGATGCGGCCCCGGCATCACAAGGGTCGCGCCAGCCAGCGGGGCGGCATGGGCCGTGCCCCAGGCATTTGCGTGAAACAACGGCACCACCGGCATCAGGCGCCGCCCTGTCGTCATCGCATCCTGCATCGCCACGCAGGCCATCAAGGCATGTAGAACCATCGACCGATGCGAATAGAGCGATCCCTTGGGATGCCCCGTCGTGCCAGAGGTATAGCACAGCCCCGCCGCGGTGTTTTCGTCGAAGACCGGCCAGTCGAACCCGTCGTCCTCGGCCGCCAGCAGATCCTCGTAACACAGCGCCCCCGGCAGGCTGGTGTCTGGCATATGGGCGCGGTCGGTCAGGATCACATAGCGCAGATCCGCCGGCAATTGCGGCACCAGCCGCTGGACCATGGGAACAAAGGTCAAATCCAGGAACAAAAGCCGGTCCTCGGCATGACCGATGATATAGGTCATCTGCGCCACCGACAGGCGCGGGTTGATCGTATGGCACACCGCCCCGATCCCCGGCACCCCGTAGTACAATTCCATATGCCGATACCCGTTCCACGCCAGCGTCGCGATCCGGTCGCCCGGCGCGATCCCCAGCCGCAACAGCGCCCGCGCCAGCCGCCGCGCCCGCCCGGCGGTCTGCGCATAGCTTTGACGATGGATCGCGCCGCCCTCCACCGGGACCGAGACGATGCCCTCGGCCCGGTGAAAGTCGCCTGCATATTCCAGGATCTCCGCGATCCGCAGCGGCCGCTGCATCATCTGTCCCAGCATGTCGTTCCTCCCCCAAAAAGTCCCCGGCCCCAAAAGGTCACAGCCCCAAGAAATCACGGCCCCATATATCAAAAGGCCCCGAAGCCCCAGGCCCCAAAAA
>CAYGRI010000242.1:0-8356 GCA_964352155.1 uncultured Maritimibacter sp.
GCATCGACGAGATCGAGGCCGTGACCAAGCATGACGTGATCGCATTCCTGACGCATCTGGCCGAAATCATCGGCAATGACGAGGCGCGCTTCGTGCATCAGGGCATGACCTCGTCCGACGTGCTGGACACCTGTTTCAACGTCCAGCTTGCCCGCGCCGCCGACATTCTGATCGCCGATATGGACGGGCTGCTGGCCGCGCTCAAGCGCCGTGCCTATGAGCACAAAGACACCGTCCGCATCGGCCGCAGCCACGGCATTCACGCCGAACCGACGACGATGGGGCTGACCTTTGCCCGGTTTTATGCGGAGATGGCGCGAAATCGCGATCGCCTTGTGACCGCTCGGGCCGAGATTGCCACAGGCGCGATTTCCGGCGCCGTCGGCACTTTCGCCAATATCGACCCCGCCGTCGAAGTCCATGTCTGCGCCAAGCTGGGCCTGACGCCAGAGCCGATCTCCACCCAAGTGATCCCGCGCGACCGGCACGCGGCGTTCTTCGCGGCGCTGGGCGTGGTGGCCAGTTCGGTCGAGAATGTCGCCACCGAAATCCGCCACATGCAGCGCACCGAGGTACTGGAGGCAGAGGAGTTCTTTTCCAAAGGGCAAAAGGGCTCTTCGGCGATGCCGCACAAGCGCAATCCGGTTCTGACAGAGAATCTGACCGGCCTCGCCCGTTTGGTCCGTGGCATGGTGGTGCCGGCGCTGGAGAATGTGGCGCTATGGCACGAGCGTGATATCTCGCATTCCTCGGTGGAACGGAACATCGGGCCGGACGCGACCATCACGCTTGATTTCGCTTTGGCGCGGCTGACCTCGGTGATCGACAAGCTGGTTGTCTACCCTGAGACAATGATGAACAATCTCAACAAGTTTCGGGGTCTTGTTCATTCACAAAGGGTGTTGCTGGCACTGACCCAGAAAGGCGTCAGCCGAGAGGATTCTTATCGCCTCGTCCAGCGCAATGCGATGAAGGTCTGGGAACAGGGCGCCGATTTCATGGAAGAGCTCAAGGCCGATCCCGAGGTCATGGCGGCGCTGTCGCCCGCGGAAATCGAGGAGAAGTTCGATCTTGGCTACCATACCCGGCAGGTGGACACGATCTTTGCCCGGGTTTTCGGCACCGACTGAGCTTCATCGAAAGATAGTTGCGCTGTGGATGTGACTTTTTAACGGATCGTGCTACAGTTTGTCATGTTCAAATGGAGGGTACATATCATGCGGACTTTGATTGCATCTGCCGTTCTGGCTCTGACGCCCGTGCTTGCACAAGCTGAATGCAGTTGGGGCAAGGAACAGGCGGCCATGTCTTGCGCCGAGGGCACTGTTTACGATGCCGAGGCGAACGCCTGCGTAAAGATCGTCGGCTAAGCGGCCGGTTTTCCTGGCTTTCTCATTCGGGACCGCCCATCGGGATCACTGATGGGCGGTTTCTGTCTTGCGGTGGATTTGCGCGTCCGACCTTGCGAACAGAGTGTTTCCTGGCCGATCCGACGGTTTTCTTGATCGCGGGGAGCGGTTTTTGTATCGTTTCAACGTGGTTAACACGCTGGAGAGAACAGATGAACAAACTCGCCGCGCTGCTTCTTGCCGCCTTGGTGCTTGCCCCGGCCTCGGCATCGGCGGAATATCTTTGCGAAAAGATGTGGAACACCAAACATGGCGGAAGCTGCCCCGCCGGAAGCAGTTGGGACGCAAGCTCCGCGACCTGCATCATCAAGCGCTGACGCGACCGCACGGGCCGAACCGGCCCGGTCCGCGCCGCCGCTGTTCTGACAGATCGGCCTGGGGCGCCGATGCGGCTTTACGTGGCCTGCCCAAAGGTTTGGCAAGTCGCCGCCATTCCGCCCTGCCGACCCGCCCGATCTGCGCGCCTCCCGAAGAGCGTGGTTTTTTTCGTGGCAGGCGAAGGGCTTAAAACACATCTTTAACCACTATCTGCAACTCTGTCATCGAACGGGGACGGAGTGTATTGTGCCATCAGACCTGACATTTGCCGGAATGGGTGCGCCTATGACGCAGCCGGTGAATCTGACAAAACGGCAGAAGGCCGCAATAGTGGTGCGGTTGTTGCGCAGCGAAGGAATCGACCTGTCGCTGGCGCAATTGCCCGATGACATGCAGGTCGATCTGGCGCGCGAAATGGGCAACCTGCGCTTCATCAGCCGCGACACGCTGCGCGAGGTGGTCGAGGAATTCGTGGCAGAACTTGACGCGATCGGCCTGTCGTTCTCCGGCGGAATCGGCTCTGCCTTCGCGCTGCTGGAAGGCGCGCTCAGCGCCGGGGCCGAGGAACGGTTGCGGATCGAGGCTGGGCGCGCCTCCATGACCGATGCCTGGGAACGGCTCAGCCAGCTTGACGTGGACCGTCTTGTGCCCGTGCTGGCCGAAGAAAGCGTTGAGATTGGCGCGGTGGCCCTGTCAAAGCTGAAAGTGTCCAAGGCCGCCGATATCCTGGGGCGCTTGCCCGGCGACAAGGCGCGCCGGCTGGCCTATGCGATGGGCCAGACCGGGGGGATCGGGCCGGACACCGTCGCCCGAATCGGCCGGGCGTTGATGGAGCAATTCGATGCCGAACCCGCCCGGGCCTTTACCGGAGGCCCGGTGGAACGTGTGGGCGCCGTGCTGAACTCCTCTCCCGCCGCCACGCGGGACGATGTGCTCGACGGTCTGGACGAGGAAGACAAGGGCTTTGCCGACGAGGTGCGCAAAGCGATCTTCACCTTCCTGAACATCCCCGACCGAATCGATCCGCGCGACATCCCCAAGGTGGTACGCGAAATCGATCCGGTGGCCCTGACCACCGCCCTGGCCTATTCTCAGGGTCGCCCCCGCGAAGAGAGGGCGGCCGAATTCATCCTCAAGAACATGTCCCAAAGACTTGCGCAGCAATTGCGCGACGAGATGGAGGGTTTGGGCAAGATCAAGCAAAAGGATGCCGAAGAAGCCATGAGCGCCGTGGTTGCATCGGTTCGCGCGATGGAGGCCGACGGCCAGTTGATGCTGGTGTCCAACGACGAATAGCCCGGCGGCACCGGTCCGATGCTTTGGGCCGTCCCATGACAGGGCCGCGCTGGACACTGGTCGGGGCCGCCGGTAACCTGCTCGCATGATCGACACATCCGGACGCAGTTGGCACGATATGGGCGGCGACGAGGCTGGCTCCATTGACATGTCGCAACATGATTTCGCCCTGTGGGAAAAGCGCGTGGACGCACTGATGATCCTGTGCTCGACCAAGGGGCATTTCACCGTCGATGGCCTGCGCCGCGCGCTGGAAGACATGGGCGAAGACGCGTTCGAGACGATGACCTATTACGAGCGCTGGATTGCTGCGGTGAACCAGAACCTGATCGAGGCGGGCGTTTACTCCATCGAGGAGCTGGGGCGCCAGATGGAACGGGTCGCACGCCGCGGCGCGACCTATGGCGAGGCGGCCGATGGCTGACGCGCCCAGCATCGTGCGCGCCGACGAGGTGGCCGCACAGGCTTTCGATTTCCGCCACCCGCTGGACGGCGAGGCACAGGTGCGGCTGTTCCCCCTCAGCCGGACAACGCCGCTGGAACGCACGGGCGTGACTCTGGCGCATCTGGAACCGGGGCGCAGTTCCTATCCGCAGCACCGGCATTTGCTGGAAGAAGAATGGATCTTCATCTTTTCCGGCAGCGCGACCCTGCAGCTTGACGACGACAGCACGCCCGTCGCAGCCGGGGATTTCGCCGCGTTTCCCGCCGGGGGAGCGGCCCACAAGCTGACCAACACCGGCGGCGAGACGCTGGTCTATCTGATGGGCGGCGAACGGCGCCCGACCGAGATCGTGGATTTCCCCGAACAGGGGCTGCGCCTGACCCGCCACGCCGGCCGGATAGAGACCGCGCCGCTGGAGGCGTTCGAGACCTTCGCGCCCCCGGCCCGCAAGCGCAATGGCTGAGCGGGTGCGAGTCCGGGCCATGGTGCCGCCGGGCCATGTGCGCGCGCCCTCCTATCTGCGCGGCAAGATCGGGGTGATCGAACGGCCCCTGGGCGCCTTTCCCAATCCCGAACAACTCGCCTATGGGCTGGCCGCCCAGCCCAAGCCGCTCTACCGGGTGCGCTTTACCATGGCAGAGGTCTGGGGCGACCAGGCCGAGGCGCCGGACGACACGGTTGACGCCGAACTTTACGACCACTGGCTGGAAAGGCTGTAGCCGATGCCACATGATCATCACGAACACAGTGGCCTCAGCCCCTCTGGCCACCCCTACCGCGCCGATGACGACACGCCGCTGACCTATTGGCAGGTGATGGAGATCGCGATTCGCGAGTTGCTGATCGACAAGGGAGAGACGACGGCCGCCGCCATTCAGGCGCAGATCGAGGCGATGGATGCCCGCCGCCCCGCCAATGGCGCGGCCCTTGTGGCGCGGGCCTGGACAGACGCGGCCTTCAAGGCCCGCGTTCTGGACGATGCGGGCGCGGCTGCCCGCGAGATGGGCTATGACATCGGCCCGATGAACCTGATCGCGGTTGAGAATACCGAGCAGGTCCACAATATGATCGTCTGCACTTTGTGCTCCTGCTACCCGCGCAACCTGCTGGGTCTGCCGCCCGACTGGTACAAGTCGCGCGCCTATCGCAGCCGCACGGTGCGCGAGCCGCGGAAGGTTCTGTCGGAATTCGGCCTCGACCTGCCGGCAGAGATGTCGGTGCGGGTGCATGATTCCACCGCCGACATGCGCTATATCGTGCTGCCCGCCCGCCCCGACGGCACTGACGGCCTGGGGGCAGAGGCACTCGCCGCGCTGGTCACCCGCGATTCCATGATCGGCACGGGCCTGCCTCGCAGCCCGGAATGACGCGGTTTCAACGGCTGGGACCCACCGCGCAGGGCGTGCTTTTGCTGCTGGTTTCCGTCATGTTGCTGTCCTGCATGGATGTGATGGCCAAAAGCGCCGCGACCCGCACGCATCCGATCATGGCCGCCTGGGCGCGCTTTTTGGGCCAGACCGCGATCGTTTTCATCATTCTGATCCCCCGGATGCCCCGCGTGCTGTACAGCCGCTATCCCGGCCTGCAATTCCTGCGCGCGCTGTTTCTGCTGGCGGCCACGACCTGCTTTTTCTTTGGCCTCACGCAGGTTGGGCTGGCCAATGCCACGGCGCTGATGAACACCGCGCCCGTGATCATTACCCTGGGCGCCGCGCTGTTTTTGGGCGAGCGGTTCGGGCCGCGCCGGGCTTTCGGCGTAACCGCAGCGCTGATCGGCGCGCTGATCGTAATCCGCCCGGGGACAGAGGTGTTTACCTTGGGCTCGCTGCTGCCCCTGGGCGCGGCGCTGTTTGTGGCGGGCTATTCGCTGATCACCCGCTCTGTCGGTCATGGCGACGACATCTGGACCTCGCTGCTTTACACTGCAAGCTTCGGTGCCCTGGTGCTAAGCGCCGTCGTTCCATTCTTCTGGGTCGCCGCGGATCTGGAGACCTGGGCGATTCTGATCGGCCTGGGCTTCTTCGCGGCGCTGGGGCATTTTTGCCTGATCAAGGCCTATACCCTGGCCGAAGCCTCGGCGATTGCGCCGTTCACCTATGCGCAGCTGCTGTTCGCGATCCTCTGGGGCATTCTGCTGTTCGGCGAAAATCCCGATGGCTGGACGCTGCTGGGCGCGACGGTGATCGTCTCTGCTGGGCTTTACGTCTGGCACCGTGAAACCCGGGGAGCCGTGGCCCCGTGAAACGAGACGTGCCCACCCTGGTCGACCGTCTCGGCAATGCGGCGATCCGCACGGTGCTGGCCGCGGCGCTAAGGCTGCCCTATCGCTGGCGGGTCCCGGCGATGGGATGGGTGGCTGCCCGCATCGCCGCGCCGCTGGCCGGGTGGCACAACCGCATCCGGGCCAATCTGGCGCAGGTCTGCCCCGATCTGTCCGAGGCAGAGATCCGCCGCCTGCAGCGCCGCGTACCCGACAATTTCGGCCGCGCGCTGATAGAGACCTATTCCGGCGCCGAATTCCTGTCGCGGATGCGCGATCTGCCGCTGACCGGCGATGCCGGCGCCATCGCCGCGCTGGAAGCGGCGCGGGACACCAAGCGCCCGGTCATCTTCATCACCGGGCATTTCGGGAATTACGAGGTGCCGCGCGGCCGGATGATCGCCCATGGCTATCCCGTGGGCGCGATCTACAACGCCATGTCCAACCCGCTGTTCAACGCCCACTACGTGCGTGCCATGTCCGGCATCGGTACGCCATTGTTCGAGCGGTCCCGCCGTGGCGTGGCAGAGATGGTCAAATTCCTGCGCGGCGGCGGCATGGTGGCGATGGTGGTGGATCACTACATGCGCCAGGGCACCCCGCTCGACTTTCTGGGCCAGCCCGCCAGAACCGCCCTGTCCGCCGCCGAAATGGCCCTGAAGTACGACGCGCTGGTGATCCCGATCTATGGGCGCCGTCGGCCCGATGGTCTGACCTTCGACATTCTGGTCGAGGCGCCAATCCCCCATGGCACGGCCACCGAGATGACCCAGGCGATGAACGACAGCCTGGCGCGGCTGGTGCGCGAAACGCCAGAGCAATGGTTCTGGATCCACCGCCGCTGGAAGAACGCCACTGACGCGCCGTCTGATCGTTGAACGATCGTCCCCCCTGGCAAACCGCGCCAGGCCCCCCATACCGCGTCAGCTCTCAAGCGGCGGACTCGGACAGCGCCGCAGGCGCAGGCCGAGAGAAGGGTCTTGCCGCCGCAGGCGGCCCCGCCGGATCACGATCCGATCAACAGACCGGCACAGCGGATCACTCGACCCAGGCCGCCCCGATGATCGCGCGATGACCGGTCCGTTGCAGGATTACAACCGCCGGCCCGTCCGCGCCCGCCCCGGTCGTCAGATCCAGCGCGCCAGAGCCTGTCCAGCCCCCCACCACCGACCAATTCGTCACCACGTTGGTATAGGTAAAGGTATGCCCCGCATTCTCGCCCCGCCGGATCTGGACAGTGGCTTTGGGGATATAATGCACCACCTGCACCACCGTCTCGCCCAGCCCCTCGGTCAGCGCCTCGGCATGGATCTCGATCTGCGCGCCCACCCGCCGCGCGGTCAGCCGCACGGTCTGGGGCCGCGCCTTGCGCGCCTCGATCAGCGTCGCCAGCTTCATCGGCTTGTTGCCGACCACGTGATCCACCCCGTCCACGATCATCTGCGGCGTATAGATCGATCGATGCCCGGCCGCCCGCGCATAGCTTTTTTGCCGCATTGTATGGATATTGCTGCCGTAGATGTCCTGCCAGCCGATATAATCCCAGTAATCCACATGCAACGACAGCGGAATCACATCGTCCCGCGTCGCCAGCTCTGCCAGCAGCGCATCCGCCGGCGGGCAGGACGAACAGCCCTGGCTGGTGTAAAGCTCCACCACGACAGGCCCCGACTGGGCGTTGGCCATCCCCGATCCGAGTGCCAACAGAAAGAGTATCGCCGCCCAAGACCTGTACATCATGTTCCCCAATTCAATCGTCCCCGCACCTGTCCTATCCGAGCGCTATACACAGCGCCAATCAAGCATTAGCGAGGAACTCGTAACAGGTTTTCGCCAAAGCGCGATTGCAGGACGGTGCACAATAGTATACATCTCGCGCCAAACCCGGATCCGCCCTTGCCCGCCCCCGCGGCAGGCCGGCCCGGACTGACCTCGCGCCAGCTCAAGGAGGGCTCTCATGCCTATTGTCGTCGGACAGGACACTTCCAACACCCGCAAGACGCTCAGCGCCGGTGGCGCCAGCCTTGCCTATTACTCGATTCCGGCAGCCGAAGCCGCGGGGCTGGGCGATTTCTCGCGCCTGCCCGCCGCGCTGAAAGTGGTGCTGGAGAACATGCTACGGTTTGAGGATGGCGGGCGCACCGTCTCTGTCGACGACATCAAGGCCTTCGCCGAATGGGCGCAAAAGGGCGGCCAGAACCCGCGCGAGATCGCCTATCGCCCGGCCCGTGTGCTGATGCAGGATTTCACCGGCGTCCCCGCCGTGGTCGACCTGGCCGCGATGCGCGACGGGATCAAGGCCCTGGGCGGCGACCCGCAAAAGATCAACCCGCTGAACCCCGTCGATCTGGTGATCGACCATTCGGTGATGATCGACGAATTCGGCAATCCGCGCGCCTTCCAGATGAATGTGGACCGCGAATACGAACGCAACATGGAACGCTATGAATTCCTGAAATGGGGCCAGACCGCGTTCCAGAACTTCCGCGTCGTTCCGCCCGGCACCGGTATCTGCCACCAGGTGAACCTGGAATATCTGTCGCAGACTGTCTGGACCGACACCGACCAATCCGGCGCCGAAGTCGCCTATCCCGACACGCTGGTGGGTACCGACAGCCACACCACCAT
>CAYGRI010000243.1:0-8356 GCA_964352155.1 uncultured Maritimibacter sp.
CGGCCCGCCCCGCCCAACAGCCGCCAGCCAGGCCGGATGGCGGCTGCCCCATCATCGCCTTACTGATTGCAAATGCAACAATCTGGTCGCAGAATCGGCGCGAAAGGCCCGAGGTGACCGGGCGGACCTTGAAAGTGTACACAAAATGATCCCGCCGCGCGCGCACCACCAGGTCCGGCCCGGGGCAAGCGCTGCGCCCTGTACCAGGCCAGCAGGGGCCCCGCCCCGCGTGGCAACAGCTGAACCACAGGCTGGCGGCCGCGCGACGGCGCAAAGACCCTGGCCCTGCATAGCGACCTGACAACCTTTGGGAGGAGGAACCCCGACATGCCAAGCCTGACAGATGCCATTGCCAAACACGCCAATCCGGTCGAGATGCTGCGCAATTCCGCGATCGGCATGTATGTCTATCCGGTGGTGGCGCCGGAATTTTCCAACTGGCGCGATGAACAGCGCGCCTGGCGCGAAACCGCGGTGCTGTTTGACCAGACCCACCACATGGACGAACTGATCGTCGAAGGACCGGACGCCAAGGCGTTTCTGGCCCATGTGGGGATCAACGCCTTTGGCAATTTCGGCCTGAACCGCGCCAAGCATTTCGTGCCGGTGACGCCGGCGGGCCATGTGATCGGCGACATGATCATCTTTCGCGAACGGGGCGACAAGTTCATCCTGGTGGGCCGGTCGCCTACCGCCAACTGGACCCGCTTTCAGGCCGCCATCGGGTCGTGGAAAGTCCGGCTGCACTACGATCCGCGCTCGGACTCCCGGCCCGACGGGGAACGGGTGCTGCGCAGCCACTACCGCTTTCAGATCCAGGGGCCGGATGCGCCGAAGATCTTTGAGGCGATGAACGGCGGTCCGGTACCCGACATCAAGTTCTTTTATGTGGACTGGATCAATATCGGGTCCAAGAAGGTGCAGGCGCTGCGCCACGGCATGTCCGGCGCCCCGGGGCTGGAGGTCTGGGGCCCCTATGCCGACAAAGCCTATGTGCAATCGGTCATTCTGGAGGCAGCGGCCAAGGCCGGGGTGCGCCTCGTCCGCTGCGGCTCTCGCGCTTATTCGACCAACACGCTGGAATCGGGGTGGATCCCCTCGCCCCTGCCCGGAATCTACTCCGGCGATGGGATGATGCAGGAATACCGCGACTATCTGGGCGCCGACAGCTACGAGGCGGTGGGCTCCATCGGCGGCAGCTATGTGTCCGACAACATCGCCGATTACTACGTGAACCCGTTCGAACTGGGCTACGGCTTCTACATCGGCTGGAAGAAGGACGATTTCATCGGCAGGGCCGCGCTGGCGGCGATGAAGAACGCGCCGAACCGCAAGAAGGTCACCTTCGAGTGGAACAAGGAGGATGTGCTGGCCGTCATCGCCAGCGGGTTCGAGGATGGCATCCCGATGAAATGGATCGACTTTCCCCAGCCCAATTATGCCAGCAGCAGCGCTGACATGGTGCTGCAGGACGGCAAGATGATGGGGATGAGCATGTTCAACGGCTATTCCTATAACGAGCGTTGCTTCCTGAGCCTCGGGGTGGTGGACCAAAGCGTGCAGGAAGGCGACGTGCTGACCCTGAAATGGGGCGAACCGGATGACACCGGCAAAACGGCGGCGGAACGGCACCGGCAGGCCGACATCCGCGTGCGCGTCTCTCCCACGCCCTATTCCCGCGCGGTGCGCGAGGGCTATGCCACCGACAGCTGGCGGACCAAAAGCTCTGCCTGACGAAATGATTTGCGATGCGACGCGGCGTCGCACTACGCTGCGTCTTACCAGTCGGTGCCCGGCGACACATGCCGGCACCTAGGGAGGAGACATCATGACCATTCATACACGCCTTTGGGCGGCGCTTCTTGCCGCCGGGATCGCGGCCCCCGCCATGGCCGAAGAACTGAAATTCGCCCATTTCGTGCCGCCGCAGCACACAATTACCGCCGCTGTCATCGATCCGCTCACGACGGGCGTGGCCGAAAGCTCTGGCGGCGATCTGACGATCCGCACCTATCCGGGCGGCGAACTGGGCGCCGGACCGCTGGAGCAATATGTGCGCGCGCTGCAGGGGGTGGCCGACATCACCTTTGGGCTGCAGGGCTATACCTCGTCGCAATTCCCCAAGTCGATGATCGTGGAACTGCCCGGCGCGATCCCCGACGGCATGACCGGCTATGACATGCTGTGGAACGCCTATGACGGCGGCGCGATCGCGTCCGAGTTTCCCGGCACCAAGCCGCTGGCGATCTGGGTGGCCGAGCCCAATGTGATGATCATGAAGGACCATGAGGTCCGCACGCCGGGCGATCTGGCGGGCCTCAAGATCCGCGTTGCGGGCGCCACCGCGGCCGAGGTGGTGACGACGCTGGGCGCCTCACCGGTGCAGATGCCGATCACCCAGGTCTACAACGCCCTGCAAACCGGTCTGATCGACGGGGTGTTCACCGGCTCTTCGGCGATCCTCGACTTCAAACTGGATGAGGTCGCCAACAGCTACACCACCGGCGCATCGCTGGGCCGGGTGTCGTTCTACGTCGTGATGAACGGTGCCAAATACGACAGCCTGTCCGCCGAACAGAAGGCCGCGCTGGATGCCCATGTAGGCCGCGGGCTCAGCGAAAGCGCCGAGACATCGTGGGAAGCCAAGGGCGTCAAGGCGATCGCCGCGGTCAAGGCCGCGGGCGACAACACCCTGATCGAACTGACCGCCGACGAGGCGGCCGCCTTTGCCGCGATCACCGACCCGATCACCGAGGGCGCGATTGCCGCGATCAGCGGCGGGCCGGAGGCCTACGACGCCATGAAGGGCATGTAGTTGGAGCCGCTGCGGCGGGTGGCGGACGGCCTGATCGGGCTGGCCGCCACCATCGGCGCGATCGGTCTGTGGGTCGAGATCGGGGTGATCCTGACCGATGTGGTCGGTCGCGCGCTGGGGTCGCCGCTGCTCGGGTCGCAGGATTTCATCACCATGACCCTGGTGATCGTCGTCTTCGGCGGCATGGCAATCTGTGACCGGCGCGGCGGGCATGTGGCCGTGGACATCCTCGAACACCGCTATCCGCCCGCGCTGAACCGGCTGATCGACATTGTCGCCGCCGCCCTGGGCGCGGTGATCTTTCTGGCCATCGCCTGGGCGGTCTGGGAAAGCGCCAAGCTGTCGGTGATGCTGAATCTGGCGACCAATATTTACACCCTGCCCAAGGCCTGGTTCCAATGGGCTTTGTGCGGCTTTGCAGTGCTGACGGCCGCTGCCATGGCGCTGCGGGCACTGGAACTGGCGGTCACCGGCCGCGATGTGCGCAAGGACAGCCCATGACCGAAGAAGCCATCGGCGCGCTCGGCGTCGCCGCATTGTTCGTTCTGCTGCTGCTGCGCATCCCCGTGGCCTTCGCCATGTTCGTCGTGGGCTTCTTCGGGATCTGGGCGTTTCGCGGGTTGACCGGCGCCACCAGCCTGCTGGCGTCAGAAACGTTCACCCTCGCCTCCAACCCCGAACTGGTGGTGATCCCGCTGTTCATCCTGATGGGCAATGTCGCCTCGATCTCGGGCATGAGCCGCCGCTTGTATGATGCGGCCTATGCGGTGATCGGGCAGATCCGCGGCGGGCTGGCCTCGGCTACGGTGATCGGCTGCGGCGGGTTCGCGGCGCTGTCGGGCTCGTCGGTCGCGGCGGCACTGACGATGGGCAAGGTGTCGCTGGCGCAGATGGACCGCTTCAACTATGACCCGCGTCTCTCGACTGGCGTTGTCGCGGCGGGCGGAACGCTTGGCATCCTGATCCCGCCCTCCACCGGGTTCGTGATCTACGCAATCCTCACCGAACAAAGCATCGGGCGGCTGTTTCTGGCGGGCGTGCTGCCGGGGCTGATGCTGCTGTCTCTGTTCGTGCTGACGATCACCCTGATCTGCTGGATCCGCCCCGCGATGGGGCCTTCCGGACCAAGAACGACGCTGGCGGAAAAGGGCCGCGCGATGGGCGGGGCGGTGCCCATTCTGGCGGTGATCGGGATGACCATCGGCGGGATCTATGGCGGCGTCTTTTCACCGACCGAAGCCGCCGCAGTGGGCGCGGGCGCGGTCATCTTGATCGGCTTTGCCATGGGCAGCCTGACGCTCAAGTCGCTGTGGTCGGCCAGCCGCGAGTCCATCGCGACCACGGCCACGGTGATGCTGATCCTGATCGCGGCGCATCTGTTGAACCCGTTCCTGGCGCTCAGCCACATCCCCACGGCGGTGGGCGAGGCGCTGACGGCCACCGCCCTGCCCACGATGGCGATCCTGGCGCTGATCCTGCTGATCTATCTGGTGCTGGGCTGCTTTCTGGAAGGCTTCGCGATGCTGGTGCTGACGCTGCCGATCTTCTTTCCGGTGATCACCGCGCTGGGGATCGACCCGATCTGGTTCGGCGTTCTGGTGGTGCTGACGCTGGAGATGGGGCTGATCTCTCCGCCCGTGGGGATCAATGTGTTCATCGTCAAATCGGTGGCGCCGGGGGTGCCGCTGGGCAAGATCTTTGTCGGCGTGCTGCCGTTCTGGGGCGCCATGCTGGTGGCCGTTGCGCTGCTGATGGCCTGGCCCCAGATCGCGCTGTTCCTGCCCAATACCATGATCAACTGACCCAAGGCACCACGCCGCCGCCCGGTTGCGCGGGCACGCGCAAGGCCGCCTTGGGGCGGACGGAAGCCGCCGTCTGGCGCAATGGCCGCCCCGCGCAACTGCGGCCATTGCGGCCCCGCGCAACTGCGGCCCCGCGCTACACGGCACGGCGGCGGGCGGCGAATTCGGCGAACCAGTCCAGCGCCTCCGGGCTGCGGGTGGCATCGCGGCTGGCCACGCTGTCTGGCGCGGCCCCCAGCAGCAGCTTGCGCACCGGCACCTCCATCTTCTTGCCGGTCAGGGTCGCTGGGATCTCGGGCGCGGCGACGATCTCATCGGGCACATGGCGCGGGCTGCGGTCGGCACGCAGCCGGGCGGTGATGGCGCGGCGCAGATCCTCGGTCAACGCCACCCCCGGCGCCATCTGCACGAACAGAGGCATGTAATAGCCGCCGCCCGGTTCCTCGATGCAAACGATCAGGCTGTCGGCGATCTGCGGGAAGGTTTCCATGGTGCGATAGATCTCGGCCGAACCGATGCGCACCCCGTAGCGGTTCAGCGTGGCATCGGACCGGCCCAGAACAAAGCTGCCGCCCCGGGCGTTGAACATCACCCGGTCGCCATGGCGCCAGACACCAGGGAACATGTCGAAATAGCTGGCTTCGTAGCGGGCGAAATCGGCATCGCCCCAGAAACACAGCGGCATAGAGGGCATGGGCCGCTCGATCACCAATTCGCCCACCGCGCCCACCAGCGGCTGCCCGTCATCCGACCAGGCGCGGGCGGCGGTGCCAAGGCCGGGGGCCTGGATCTCTCCGGCGCGGGTGGGCAGCAGGACAGACCCGGCAAGAAGGCCGGAACAGAATTCTGTGCCGCCCGATTGCGAACTGGCCCAGAGGTCGGGCTTCACCGCCTCCTGCACCCAGACAAAGGTTTCGGGGGTCGCGGGCGAGCCGACCAGCATCACCGATTGCAGCGCGGACAGGTCGAACTCCTGCCCCGGCGCGATCCCCTGCTGGCGCACCATCTGAATATAGGTCGGGCTGACGCCCAGCACCGTCGCCCCCGCCTGCGCCGCGATCCGCCATAACAGGCGGGCGTCGGGATGGCTGGGGTGCCCGTCATACAACACCGTGCGGGCGTTCATCAAAGGCCCCCACATCAGCGTGTTCCAGACCATCCAGCCGGTGGTGGAATAAAAGAACAGCGCCCCGCCGGTCTGGAGTTCAAAGTGGAAGGCGGCGGATTTGTAATGCTCCAGCACGATCCCGTGGTGGCCGTGGACGATGGGTTTGGGCAGGCCGGTGGTGCCGGATGAAAACAGCACCCACAGCGGATGATCCGACGGCACTCGTTCATAGCGGAAGGCGGCGGGCGGCACCTCTGGCCCGTCCAGCATCCCGGCCCAGTCGAGGCGCGCGCAGGCCACCCCGGCGGGCATCGCGGCGCTTGGCAGGGTGTCGAGCATCACCAGCGTTTCCACCCCCGGCAGCGCGGCCAGGATCTTTTGCAGATCGCCCGTCCGGTCATGGGCCTTGCCGCCGTAGTGATAGCCGTTGACCGCAAAGACCAACCGTGGCGCGATCTGCGAGAACCGGTCGATCACCGTCTGACTGCCGAATTCCGGCGCGGCGGAGGACCAGACCGCGCCGATGGCCGTGACCGCAAGCATGGCGATCACCGTTTCGGGGATGTTGGGCATATAAGCGACGATGCGGTCGCCCGGCCCATAGCCCATGGCGCGCAGCCGGGAGGCCAGTCTGCGCACGGCGCCGCCGACCTCTCCCCAACTGGCGGCGGCGAGCGGGCGCTGTTCCGTCGCATGCATCAGCATCCGCCGGGCCGGATCGCCCGTGGTCTCATGGCGCAGCACATGCTCGGCGTAATTCAGGCGGGTACCGGTGAACCAGCGGGTACGCGGCATCGGATCGGCCGTCATCACCTGCGCGATCTCGCCGTCATGCAGGATCTCGAAGTAATCCCAAAGCGAGCGCCAGAAGGCCGCCGGATCCGCCACCGACCAGTCCCACAGCGCCTGATAACCGTCAAACTTCCGCCCCTGCACGTCCAGCCAGGCCAGATAGCCGGTCAGATTGGCGGCCGCCTTCCGGTCGGCATCGGCCTGCCACAGCACCGCGCCTGCGGCGGTCATGCGCCTGCCGCCGCAACCACGCCTTGGCAGGTCAATGCCCCCAGCCCCGGCAGCGCCCGGGGGCCGCGCGTGGCCTCTGGCATCCGCGCCACCGTCGCGGCGCGTGGAAAGACCATGGCCGCCCTAATGTCTGGCCCTTTGCCAGGCCCAGTGCCCGCCCCAATGTTCGGCCCAGAGCACGGCCCAGAGCACGGCCCAGCGCACGGACAGAGCGGGCGATAGCCCCGCGCGCGCCTATGCGATCTGCGCAGAACCTGCACGATGGCCTTTCGGGCCAAGGTGCTCTCCTTTCGGGCACAGCCGGCGGGAGGGTTGCCTCGGATAACGTGCCGCGCGTCGGACATGCCTTGGTGCAGATCCTGTTCCAATCTCACCGCCATCGCTCTCGCCTCCCCCTGGTCCGGGGCCGGGCTCTGGTTGGCCTGCCCTCCGGATTGTCGTGACCCCGGTCGCCCCGCGTCAGCGCCCCCTTGCGCGCAGGATCGGCCGGGCGCGGGCAAGGGGCAAGCCCGGTTCGGTGCGCGGCGCCCTTTTGCGATGCGTCAGTCCGGGTCCGCGAGACAGCCCGGAACGTTTTCGGGCAATGACAGGCGCCCCAGCAGCCGGTAGCCCAGAACGCCCACCCATTCCTTCAGACCGACGTTCAGATCATAAAGGTTGTCTGCCAACTGCCAGTCCGGCCGCCAATTATGCCCGCTGGTCCGGTGATCCACCGGCCAGGGCACCAGATTGCGCCAGCCCGCAGCACAGAAGGTCGCCACCGAGCGGTGCATGTGAAAGGCGCTGGTCACCAGGATCCAGCGACCCGACGCGGCGTTGGGCAACATGTCGAAGGTAAAGGCCGCATTCTCGGCCGTGTTGCGCGACCGGCGTTCGAACATCAGGCGCTCCGGCGGCAGACCGGTCGCGAGGAACAAATCCTCCGCCACGGTCGCGCCGGACTTGCCGCCAAGCAACCGCCCGCTGCCCCCGGTAAAGATCACCGGTGCCGTCGGGAAGCGGTTCGCCAGGATCAGGGCGGCCAGAAAACGGTCGCCCGCGTCGTTCACCGTCGGCAGTTTCCAGTAGCCAGAGGCCAGATCGTCTTCGCCCCCGCCCAGCACGATGATGCCATCGGGCGGACCCGTCTCGGGGCTGGGAGGATAGCGCTTTTCGAGCGGGCCAAGCAGCGGCTGCGCCAGGGGCGCAAACCCGATCGTCAGCAAGGCCAGCGTCACCACCGCGACACAATTGCGCCCGGCCCGCAGGCGGCCCCGGAACAACAGGACGACGCCAACGGCATTGAGCGCGACAAGCAAGGTCTCTGGCCGGAACAGAAACCAAAACACCTTGGACGTTATGAAGAAAATCGTATCCAGACCGCACCCTTCCCGATCAGTTGCGCCGTTCCTTAGCATGCGCCGCGGCAAGAGGGAACGCCATGGTGCCACGTCCGCCGCCCGCCGTTTCGCGGCCCATCCTCCGGCGTCGCGCATTGGCTGCTCGCATGTCCCCGAGATCGCCTGTGTCCCGCCCCCCCCTATTCGCCCCCGGGAAAACAGGCCTGGCCCCACCGCCCCACCGCAGTGCCCCGTTGCCCACGCCCCAAGCGCGCCCCCCCGCGCACGA
>CAYGRI010000244.1:0-8355 GCA_964352155.1 uncultured Maritimibacter sp.
CCGCCCGCGCCTGCGCCCGCCCCCGCGCCTGCCAGAGGGCCGCCGGGTTTGAAGATCACGCCCTCCGGCGGGAGGCGCGGCTGTTTCTGAGCCTTTGCGCACCGGGCATCCGCCTACCAATGCCGCGCGCGGCTGATCCCGCCCCCCACCTGCGCGCACCGGGCCTCCGCCGTCAACAGGGGCGCGGGGCCGGTCCTGAGCCTCGGCACAAAGGGCATCCGGCCCCCAAGTGGGCACGGCTGTGCCCATGGATTCTGCGCGCAGGCTGTGCGCCCAGAGCGGGATCGCACGGCCTTGTCCGAAACCGCCCGTGCCGTCGGCGGGTCACGCGTGGTGGCAGGACACGAACCGCGCCGGGGCCACTTCGCGCAGGCTTGGCGGGGTTGTGGCGCACAGGTCGGTCGCCCGGGGGCACCGGTCGCGAAACGGGCAGCCTGTCCAGTGTTGCAGGCGGCTGGGCGGTTCGCTGACCTCGACCGCGCCGGTGATCCGGGTCGCGGGATCGGGCCGCGGGATCGCCGACAGCAACAGCTCTGTGTAAGGGTGGCGCGGGTCGGTGAAAAGGGCGCGGGCAGGCCCAATCTCTGCCACCTCGCCCATGTACAGCACCGCGACCCGGTCCGAGATCTTGGCAACCACCCCCAGATCGTGGCTGATGAACATCAGCGTCAACCCCAGCCGCGATTTCAGGTCGGCCAGCAGGTTCAGCACCTGCGCCTGGATCGAGACATCCAACGCCGACACCGGCTCATCCGCGATCACCAGCTCGGGTTCGGGCAGAATGGCGCGGGCGATGCCGACGCGCTGGCGCTGGCCGCCCGACAGCTCATGCGGAAAACTGCCCGCGAACCCGGCGCCAAGCCCCACCTGATCCAGCGCCGCCCCCACCCGTTTCGCGCGGTCGGCCCGGCTGTGGAAGATGCGGTGAATATCGCCCGTCTCGGCCACGGAATCGCCGACGGACCGGCGCGGGTTCAGCGAGGCATAGGGATCCTGGAACACCATGCGGATTTTCATCCGCGTCCGCGCCATATGGCGGCGATTGCGCGACAGCAAATCCTCGCCATCCAGCGCCACCATGCCCCCATCCGCATCGGTCAGGCCCAGAAGGACCCGCGCGAGGGTGGACTTGCCGCAGCCGGATTCCCCCACGATCCCCAGAGTTTCGCCCCGCGCCACGCTTAGCGAGATGCCGTTGACCGCGTGCACCTCGTGGGTCTGCCCGCCGCGCCGGACCCGAAACGTCTTTCTCAGATCGCGAATGTCGAGGATGGGATCGCCGCTCATGGGCTGGCCTTTGCTGTCAGGGGGGCATGGCAGACGGCGCTTTGCCCACTGCCCCCCGTCACCACAGGCACCGGGCCGGACCGGCAGGCCGCCGTGGCGCGGGCGCAGCGGGGCGCGAAGGGGCAGCCATCGGCGATCTCCCCCGGGCGCGGGGCGGAGCCGGGGATGGTGGCCAGCAAGGTCTCGTCCGAGGTCGGGTCCGGCAGGCAGCTCATCAACCCGTCGGTATAGGGGTGCAGCGGCGCCCGGAACAGCGGGCCGACATCCGCCGTTTCCACCAGCTTGCCCGCATACATCACCGCCACCCGGTCAGCGAGCTGCGCCACCACGCCCAGATCATGGGTGATGAACAGCACCCCCATATGCAGCCGGTCGCAGAGGTCTCGGATCAGGCCAAGCACCTGCAATTGCACCGTCACATCCAGCGCCGTGGTGGGTTCATCGGCGATCAGCACCTGCGGGCGGCAGGCCAGCGCGATGGCGATCATCACCCGCTGCCGCATCCCCCCGGACAGCTGATGCGGATAGGCGCCCAGCTGATGCCCCGCATCGGGAATGCGGACCATGTCCAGCAATTCGCGCGCCCTCGGGCCGGGCGGGGTGTCGGGGTCATGCACCTTGATCGCCTCGGCGATCTGCTCCCCGATCCGCAGCACGGGGTTGAGCGAGGTCATCGGCTCCTGAAAGATCATCGCCACCTTGCCACTGTTCCGACGGACACGCTGATAGGGTTGCAGGCGGGTGATATCGGCGCCGTCCAGCGTGACAGAGCCGGCCGTCACCCCGATCGCCGGCGGCAGCAGGCCCATCAGCGCCAGCGAGGTCATGGACTTGCCAGATCCGCTTTCCCCCACCAGCCCCAGGATCTCTCCCGGTTCGATGTCGAAGGACACGCCGCGCACGATGGCGGGGCCACGGCGCACGGTGACGACCAAATTCTCGACGCTCAGCATGCGGCCCTCATCTGCGGATCATTTCGCGGAACCGCGGGTCCATCCGGTCGCGCAGCGCGTCCCCCACCAGGTTCAGGGAGAACGCCGTCAGCACGATCATCAGGCCGGGCCAGAACAGCAGCCAGGAGGCGCGGGTGATGTAGATCCGGGATTCAGCCAGCATATTGCCCCACGACGGGATCTCGGGCGGGGATCCAAGGCCCAGAAAATCCAGGGAGGCAGCGCCCAGTTGCGCAAAGGCAAAGACGAAACTGGCCTGCACAAGCAGTGGTGAGATCATGTTCGGCAGGATGTGGCGGGTCACGATCCACCAGGTGCCCGCCCCGGCGCTGCGCGCGGCCTCGACATAGGGTTCCTCTTTGAGGCGCAGCGCGACGCCATAGACGATCCGCGCGGTGGTCGTCAGGTAGATCAGCCCGATGGCAAGGATCGCGTTGAACACCCCCTGCCCCAGAATCACGATCAGCCCCAGCGCCAGCAGCAGTGACGGAAAGGACATCAGCACATCCACCATCCGCATCAGCACCCGCCCCAGACGCGGATAAAGCGCCGACAGGATGCCGATGGGCACACCGGATGCCAGCGCGAAGGACACCACGCCGACCCCGATCAAGAGCGCCAGCCGCGCGCCATAGACGATGCGGCTGAACGTGTCGCGGCCGAAATGGTCGGTCCCCAGCAGGTGGTCGCCGCCCGGCGGTAACAGCCGGTTCACCGGGTCGATCTGATCCGGCGGAAAGGGGGCGATCCAGGGCGACAGCGCCGCGAACAGCACGATCAGCACCAGAAACGCCACGCCGATGGTGGTCATCGGTCGGGTCAGCACCGGGCGGGACCAGGCGGACAGCACTTTGCTCATTCCAGGTCCACCCTTGGGTCCAGCAGATGATAGGACAGGTCCACCAGCAGGTTGATGACCAGATACAGGCACACGGTGATCAGGATGACCCCCTGGATCACCGGATAATCCCGCCGCAGGATGGATTGCACCACGGTGCGGCCGATGCCGGGCAGGGCAAAGACCGTCTCTGTCACCACGGCCTCGGAGATCAGCGCGGCGAAGGTGAAGCCAAAGGCCGACACCACGGCCAGCAGGGCATTGCGCAGGATATGGCGCAGGACAACGCGATAGGGCCGGATGCCCTTGGCCCGCGCGGTGCGGATGTAGTCTTCGCGCGCCACATCCAGCATCGACGCCCGGGTCAGCCGCAGGATCAGCGCCGCGTTCGGGGCCGCCAGCGCCAGGCTCGGCAGCACGAGGTAGCGCAGGTTGGCCAGCCCGCCGTCCTCGAAGATCGACGGATAGCCAGAGCTTGGGAACCAGCCCAGCCCGGCGGCAAAGATCAAGATCAGATACAGGCCAACCCAGAAGGTCGGGACCGAGGCGGCCAGCATCGCCAGCCCAGACAATCCCTGGTCGACCCAGGTTCCCTGCCGGATCGCGGCGAGGATGCCGATGGGCACGCCGAACAGCACGATCCAGACCATGGTGATCGTCGCCAGCAGGATCGAGGTTTCGGCCCCTTCGGCGATCACCTGCGTCACCGGCGTTTCAAAGAAGATCGACTGGCCCAGATCCCCTTGCAGGACATTGCCGGCCCAGATCAGATATTGCACCACAAGCGGCTCATCCAGACCCATCCGGCTGCGCAGGGCCGCCACCTGTTCCGGCGTCGCCCCGTCGCCCAGGATCACATAGACCGGATCGCCGGGGATCAGGTGGATGAAGGCGAAAATGACAATCGACGCGGCGATCAAGGTAGCGATCGCCGCGCCGACGCGTCTTATGACGTATTGACCCAAGTCTGCGGACCTACTTCGAGGCGCCCCAGAAATACGGGAAGGCCGGAGCGCTCTCCCACGCTGTCGTCAGATCGGGCGAGGCGATGTCGTAGGAATACAGGTTGCCCACCTTAACGGCCGGGATCTGTTCATAGATCAGCGCCTGCAGCTTTTCCCAGGTCGCCTGACGGGCGGCCAGATCCGAGGTGCCGGTGAACTCGGCGATCAGCGCGGCCTTGTCCTCTGTCACCCACCAGCCGGGATAGCTGTCGTTCATCATCGTCAGCAGGATCGGGTCCGGCACGCTGCCGTGGTGAGTCATGAACATGTCCCATTCATTGGGCTGACCGCGCAATTGCAGCAGCGTGGCCCAGTCCACCACGACCATCTGGACGTTGATGCCCGCATCCGCCAACTGCCGGGTGAACACGCTGGCATCGTCGAAATGCGCCTTGTAGTTGGTCGAGACCAGCAGCTTGATCGGCGTGCCGTCATAGCCCGCTTCTTCTGCCAGCATCCGCGCCTTTTCCGGATTGCCCTGGTTGTACACCTCTGTCCCGGCGGAGGTGTTCCAGATGTTGCCCTCGGCAAAGAACGAGCCAGAGGCGTTGTAAAGCTCCGGTTCGCCGACAGAGACCTGCAGCGCCTGTTCCATGTTCAGCGCGGCGACGATGGCCTGGCGCATCTTCGTGTTGGTGGCCAGCGGACCCGCCGTCGAGTTCATGAACATCAGCCCGAAGATCGGCGCGGCGCTGATCTTCACCTGGATCGCCGGGTCGTCCTTTACGAGACCGAAGAGGTCGCCAGAGATATACTCGGCATAGTCGTAATCGCCCGCCTGCACGCCGGACATCCGGGTGCCTACATCCGGCACCGGGATGAAGCGCAGCGTGTCGAAATTCGCCACGCGGGCGCCGGCCGCGCCGTCAGCCTCGCCCGGGCTGGGGGTGAAATCCTCGAACTTCACCATCTCGACATAGCGGTTGGGGCGCAGCTCGCTGAACTGGTACGGGCCTGTGCCCACGTAGCTGTCGGCCGGAATCGGCTCGCCCGCGGCGGCAGAGACTATTTCTGCCGGATAGATCACTGGACCGCCGTTGATAAAGGCCAGAACGCTTTTCCATGCACCGTTCGAGGCGGCCAGCGTCAGCGTCACTTCCAGATCGCCGGTCGCTTCGGCGGTTTCGAGCCCCAGCAGCTTCCCGCGCGCCCCGTATTCGGCCCAGCGTGTCAGCGAAGCCGCGACATCGCCCGCATCCATCGTGTCGCCATTGTGGAACTTCACGCCCTCTCGCAAGCTGATAACGATGGTCTTGCCGTCGTCGGAAATGCTCTCGCCGGTGGCCAGATAGGGCTGCGGCGCATTGGACGCGTCGAACGCATAGAGCGTCTCGAACATGTGCTGCGAGATCGTCGATGCCAGGGTCGCGGTGCCCATCTGCAGGTCAAGGCTGGGGGGTTCGCCGATCGTTGCATAACGCAAGGTCTGCGCATAGGCCGGCACGGACATCAGTGCCGCCAGCGCGATCCCGCCAAGGTACTTTGTCAATCGCATGTGTCAGTCTCCCTATTGTTGATGTGTTCGAAGTCGAAATCAGGCCCGACCCTCGTCGATCCGCAGGCATTCGCCCTGTTGTTGCCGGCCCTCCGCCGGTTCGGTCCCCCAAAGCGGGAGGACCGGAAACCGCCGCCGCCCCCCGTCGCGCGGCGGGGCGGCGGGGTCGTCCGTCAGGCCGCGCGCCATTCCCCGCCCACGGCAATCCCCACCGGGGTCAGCCGCCGGTCGAACGCCACGCCCTGTTCCAAAACGTCGAACAGGTCGATGGGGCCTTCCACCTCGCGGAAGACGCTGACATCGCCCCGCGCGCCGGGGCGCAGATGCCCCTGATCCGGCAGGCCCAGAACCCGCGCGGGCGCGGGGCTGGCTGCCTCTATCACCTCTGCCAAAGACCAGCCCAGAGCCATGAACTTGGTCATCACATGCAGATTGTCATGCACCGGCCCATCCAGGTTCAGCGCATGGACATCCGACGAAATCACATCGGGCCGAAAGCCCTTGGCCAGCATCGCCCGCGCCGATTTCCACGAGAAGGAGCCCATGCCATGGGCCACGTCAAAGTACACGCCACGCTCGCGCGCGTGCAGGATCGCGGGCCGGATCTCGCCCTTGCCATTGACGGGGGCGTTGGGGAACGGGCGGAAGCAATGGGTCAGCACATCGCCCTTGCGCAGCCGCCCGACCACTTCGGAATAGCTGGGCGGCGGCTCGTCGATATGGACCATCAGCGGCAGGCCGGTTTCCTCGGCCACTTCCATCGCCACATCCAGCGGCGCGATGCCCGATGGCCCGCTGGCGTTCCGTCCGATGCGCACCTTGATGCCCACGATCGTATCGGGATGGGCCACTGCGACCTCTGCCGCGTCACGCGCCGCCATCAACCGCATGTCATGGCTTTCGCCGACCATGATCCGCGACGAGAACGCATAGATCCCGGCAAAACTGATGTGCAGATAGGCCAGCATCCGCGGGAAGGCCGGTTCCAGCACATGGCGCGCGAAGCCCGCGTAGTTGCCCGGCCCGGCGCTGCCCGCATCGACCAGCAGCGTGCTGGCGGATTTCAGCGCGTAGCTGTCAGGATCGACGCCCAGCGAGGTGCCGCCCCAGTAGATATGCGTGTGCAGGTCGATCAGCCCCGGCGAGACGATGGCGCCGCTGGCATCGACGCTGTCGGCGGCCTCGGGTGCCTGGGCATCCAGACCGGCGATCTTGCCGTCGCGGATCACCACATCCGCCACGCGGTCGATGCCCTGGGCGGGGTCAATGACGCGCCCGCCGCGGATAACCAGATCACCGCTCATGTCAGACGCCTCGGGCCGTTGGGGCCGGGTCTGGAGCGAACGTCACAGGCAGCATGGATCAAAACGGGTTTCCTTCACCTCAATCGGACCTGAGCGCAGCGGACGGCGGCACAATGGTCGAAGCAACCGCAGGGTCGATCAGCGCCGGGGCGGTCCAACCTGCCTCTGTGTAACTGTGTAATTGGGTTACAAATCTGTCAAGGGATTCGGGCGCCATGAACTTTATTTCATAAATTCCACATCTTACCTGGATACGCGTTTTGTGATATTCCTAGATTGCTTGACGCTGTCGCGCTTCGCCGCAACAAGCGCGCGAAAAGGGAGAACCGAATGGCCGTCATCCAACCGGACCCAGCCCACAGGGTCCCCCTCTCCGAGATGGAGCGGCAGCCGGGGCAGGTCACCGATATCCTGGGGCGCATCAAGGACTTGTTGGAAACGCTCAGCCCCGCGGAACGCAAGGTGGGCGCGGCCGTGCTGTCCGATGTGCGGCGCGCGGTGGATGACAGCATCGCCAGCCTTGCGCTGCGGGCCGGGGTCAGCGAACCCAGCGTGACCCGGTTCTGCCGCGCCATCGGCTGTCAGGGGGTACGCGATTTCAAGCTGAAGCTCGCGCAGGCGCTGGTGGTGGGCGAGCTATATCTGAATGCCGATGTGGCGGACGATCTGCCCGATCTCGACGCCCCACCCTATTGGACGCCGATCCTGTCGGACGCCCGCGCCGCGCTGCGCGAGGTGGAACGGCAGATGTCCCCCGCCTCGGTTCAGGCCGCCGCGCAGGCGGTGGCGAATGCGCGTCAGGTGGTGACCTTTGGTCTGGGCGGCAGCGCCGCGATCCTGGCGGAAGAGGCGAAGTACCGGCTGTTTCGCTACGGCGTCAACGTGGCCTGCTGCGCAGAGGCCTATTTCATGCGCATGACCGCCGCGACCCTCGGGCCAGAGGATACGGTGATCGCGATCTCGGCCTCGGGCCGGACCGAGGAGCTGATCGAGGCTGTCAGCCTGGCCCGGGGATACGGCGCCACGACCATAGCCGTCACCGCGATGGCCAGCCCGTTGGCCGACGCGGTCGAACATCCGCTGACGGTCGCCGTGGCGGAAAACCAGGACACGCTGACGCCCACCTCTGTCCGCTTTGCCTATCTGGCGGTGATCGACCTGTTGTCCGCCGCAACGGGCTATACCCTTGGCCCGAAGGCACGAGAGAGCCTGCGGCGGATCAAATATGCGACGCTGAACCACCGGGCCGGAAACATGCTGGAACCGCTGGGGGACTGACCGCGCGGCACCGCGTCCAGCCGAGTTGACAGCCACAATGCCCGTCACCCGGTCTGGCTGCCGGGACAGAGCGGGCGCCCCTGCGCGTTCCCCGGCGGCGGTTGGCACCGGATCGCGGACTGGCCGCGCGCCGCCGTCGGGCGCCTAGAGCGAGATGAAGTCGAGCTGAATCAAAGGGGAGTCACATAGGCTGATT
>CAYGRI010000245.1:0-711 GCA_964352155.1 uncultured Maritimibacter sp.
AAATCAGCCTATGTGACTCCCCTTTGATTCAGCTCGACTTCATCTCGCTCTAGTGATCCATGTCACCATGGATGGCGAATTGATCCAGCCCGGCATCCTGCGGCTGGATCGACCGGAACGCCTCGCGGACCCCCGATTCCGTCAATTCTCGCGCCACGGTCAGCAGGGTGTTGGGGCCGTGATCCTCGCAAAGCTCGACCATATGGGCCAGCTCCTCGGCAGCGACAGGCGTGGCCGCCTCAACAGACGGCGCGCCGTAGTAGGTGACGAAATGCTGCGCCAGAAGCGCGATCAGAGTGTCCAGCTCGGCTTTTTCAAGCTGGGTCACGGCCACGAATGTCACCCGCCCGCCGGTTTCCAGACCAAGCCATCCGTTGGCAAAGGCTTGCCGGGCCTTGCCTGTCAGATCGCCTTCGCCCCAGTTCGAGAACTCGAAGCCGCCGGAAATGCACCATTCACCGGTGCGGGCCGGGCTGGCGAAGACGTTCATGTCGCTTTCGTCAAAATGGATCGCGCGGGCGAGTTTCATCAAGTGGTCTCCAGGACGGTGGTGAGGGGGATCAGATGGGTTGTGTCCGCGTCACGCAAGAGCATGCCAAACTCTTCGTCGATGCCAAGGAAGGTGCCGGTCAGACCCTGGTTGGTCGCCGCTTCGCCGATGCCGTGTGCCAGGCCTCGCCATTCCGAATGCAGGGTGGCGGTGCCGTCCGC
>CAYGRI010000245.1:721-3830 GCA_964352155.1 uncultured Maritimibacter sp.
GGTTCAGCCAGTTCAACGTGTGGCGCGCCCAGGCCTCGAGCAAGTGGGGCGGCGAGACATCGGCGCAGCCTTCGGCAAACAGCGCGGTTTCATCCGGGGTCAGGCCGGTGTCTTCCGAGGCCGGCACAAGCGGCAGGGTAAAGCCCACCACCAGCCAGTCCGGCACGCCCTCTGGATCGGCGTCGGAGGCCCTGGCGCAAAATCCGCCGCAGCGCGCGCCGTTCACCCGGATGCCGCCGTACCAGTCGAGGTGCACGGCCACTTCGGGCGGGGCCAAGGCGCCCAGGGCGTTTTGCAGGCCCACGCCGCACAGCGGCAGCATCGCCATCGCCGTGCGCAAAGGCACCTCGGGGGCGAACACCAGGGCCGCGTCCAGCGCATCGGCGCCGAGTTTGTACGCGATAAGCCCGGCGTCACAGCCCAGCGTCGCCTTCATCACCGCATGGTCAAAGGCACTGCCAGACGCAGCTTCGCCCCACATCAGCGGGGGGAAGGTGACCTCTGGCGCGTCTCTCATGCGACACCTTTTGCAACGAGCGCCGCCGCGACTGCCTGAAACGCCTTGGCTTGCGGCCCGTCGGGCTGGCTGACGGTGATCGGCGCGCCCCCGTCAGAGGCAAGGCGGATCTGCAGATCCAGCGGCACCTCCGCCAAAAGCGGGATGTTCAGTTTCGCCGCTTCCGCCGCCACGCCGCCATGGCCGAACACATGCTCTTCGTGGCCGCAATTCGAACAGATATGCGTGCTCATGTTCTCGATCATGCCGACGATCGGCACTTTCAACTGATTGAACATGTCGATGCCCTTGCGCGCGTCGATCAGGGCCACATCCTGCGGGGTCGAAACGATGATCGCCCCGTCCACCGTCGCCTTTTGCGCCAGCGTCATCTGCACGTCACCGGTGCCGGGCGGCAGATCCACGATCAGCACGTCAAGCGCGCCCCACTGGACCTGCGTCATCATCTGCTGCAAAGCGCCCATCAGCATGGGGCCGCGCCAGACCACGGCCTGATCCTCGTTCGTCATGAGGCCGATGGACATCATCGTGACGCCGTGGTTGCGCATCGGCAGGATCGTCTTTCCATCGGGGGAGGCCGGCCGCCCGGACACGCCCAGCATGCGCGGCTGCGACGGACCGTAGACATCGGCATCCAGAAGGCCCACACGCCGCCCCTGTTGCGCCAGCGCACAGGCGATATTGGCGGAGACGGTGGATTTGCCCACGCCGCCCTTGCCCGAGGCAATCGCCAGAATGCGGTCGATGCCGGGGATCTTCTGCGGGCCCTTGGGCTCTGCCGGTCTGGACGGGCGCAGATCAGGCGGCGGGCCCTTGTCGGTGTGGCCGGTCAGCACGATCGACACCTGCTGGATGCCCTCCAGCGCGCCCAAGGCGGCCTCGGCCTTGCCCTTGATCGCTTCATAGATCGCGGCATCGGCCGGATTGATCTCCATCACGAACCGCACGGTGCCGTCCGCCACATTCAACGCCCGCATCACACCGCTGGATACGATGTCGCCGCCCGGTGCCTCGAGTCCCTTGAGGACGTCGAGCACTTGTTCTCTGCTGGTGCTCACCTGTCAGTCTTGCCCGGAAATCGTGCCGGAGACCTCGTGGGTCATCCCAAGCTCTTCGATGGTGATCACGGCCTTGACCGCATAGCTCTTGCCAGGGGCGCCGCCGTTGCGCACCGCCTCTTCGATGGCCTGCTGCGAGGTCACGCCGACCTGTTTGAGGAATTTGCGCATGGACATGTTGAAGTCATCGCTCATGGGTTTGGCTCTCCTTGTCGTTGACGGAATGCGGCCGGACTGCCTAATCTGGCATCATGCGCATCCTCGTTGTTCTGATAGTGATGTTGTGGCCCGCCCTTGCAAGGGCCGATGACCGGCAAGTGTCGCTTTATGCGGCGCCCGCGCTGGTCGACAGCGGGCTGGTCCAGCATATCAAGCCGAGATTCTCGCTCAAGACCCAGGTGCGGGTGGATGTGGTAGACAGCGTCGAGGCGGCTGACCTTGTGCTGGGCGCTACGGGCAGGCCCCTGTTCTCTGGCCTCGACGCGGTCTGGCATCTGGAGCAACGGCGCGAGACCAAGGGCGCGGACCGGTTTCACGCCTGGCTGGTGTCCGAGATCGGGACACGCACCATCCTGTCGTTTGCCCCGGACGGCACGCCGGTTTTTGGCCCACCCCCGGAACGGACCGTCGCCGCTGTCGCGGTCGAGATCTCGGGCGACGCGATAGCGGGCAAAGAGGTGTCCTACGTCAAGTGCAGCCGCTGCCACGTGACAGAGCGCGAGCGGCGCATCTTCGGCATCGGCTCCACCCCCAGCTTTGCCGTGATGCGGGGGTTCGAGGATTGGGAGGCGCGGTTTGCGGGCTTTTTCGTCCTGAACCCGCACGAGGCCTTTACCCAGATCGAGGGCGTGACCGAGCCCTTTCCCCCGGACCGCCCATCGCCCATCGCGCCCATTGTGATGACGTTGGACGATCTGGAGGCGATCCTGGCCTATGTGGCCACAATGGAACCCGCCGATTTGGGCGAACCGCTTCAGCATCAGTGATCGCGCCGCTTTGACAGGTAGTCTTCGGTGGTGCGCACGCGGGGTTTCTCGCCGCCCTGGAACGGGTTGTCGGTCGAATGGAACTGCGCCGTCACCCGGCAATTGTCGCACATCTGGATCATCCGCAGTTTGTCGCCCGCAAACATGGCATGTTCCCTGAGCTTGTCGGTGATCCGGTCGATCGCGGATTTCGACCCAAACAGCGCCCCACATTCGATACAGGGAAAGGGCTCTTCTTCGTTCAGGATTTCCTGAGACAAAGCCGCGTCGGTCAGGTTGAGGCGCGGGGCGTAGGTGATCGCGTCCTCGGGGCAGATATTGGCGCAAAGACCGCATTGCAGGCAGGCGTCCTCCTGGAACCTCAGTTGCGGCTTGTCGGAATTGTCGCCAAGTGCTCCGGCCGGACAAAGCGACACGCAGCTGAGGCACAGCGTGCAGGCATCGGTATCAACCAGAATGGCCCCATAGGGGGCGCCGGCGGGCAGGGGGCGCAGGGCGGTTGCGGGAGGCAGGGCGCGCGCGGCCTGCAGCCCGAAACCGACCTGCTC
>CAYGRI010000245.1:3840-8339 GCA_964352155.1 uncultured Maritimibacter sp.
TCCCGGAAGCGGGTCGCAGGACGAAACGCCGCCCGCGCGGCCTGGCGCGTGATCTGGCGGCGGGTGCCCATCGGGCGGACTGGGCGCGCGATGGGGGCGGGGGCTGTCTGATCGTACAGCGCGTCGCTCATGGCGTCCGGGTCTGTGGTGTCAAGGAGGGTCGCCTTGCCCGCACCTGCAATGGCGTTTGTCAACGCGATCTGCGCCTCCAACGCGGCCTGATCGGCGGAGGGGCCGGGCAACAGCGTGACGCTGGCGAACCCGGCGGCCAGACCGGCGACCGCCTCCGCATGGCCGAAGGCGCCGATGGCCGACAGTTCCATCGGGATGACATTGCCGGGCAGGCCGCGTCCGTGGCGGGCCGACAGGCGGATCATCTCGGCCCCGTGGGAGTCATGGACAAGCAGGCGCGGCGCCTGGCCGCCGGCGGCGAGATAGGCCTTGGCCAGCGTCTGGACCCGCTGCATCGTGTGATCGACGGGCGGCGCATCATAGGTGATGGCGCCGGAGGGGCAGGCGGCGGAACAGGCCCCGCAGCCGGCGCAGATCATCGGGTCGATCGCCACGTGATCGCCCGCCGACGTGATCGCCCCCGTCGGACACAGATCGAGGCAATTGGTGCAGCCCGTTTGCTCGGCCCGGCTATGGGCGCACAGCAAGGGCGCGGTCTGGACATAGAGCGTCTTTTCGTAGGTGCCCGTCATATGCGAGGCGGCCATCACGGCGGCGGCAACGCCCGGCGCGTGGTTGGGATCGGCCCGCAGGTATCCGTCGCGCTTTTCCGGCGCGGGGAACAGCGGCGTCTTCCCGCTCAGGTCCAGAATGATGTCACATTGCGAAACGGCCCCGTCGCGGGGGGCGGTCAGGGCAAAGGCGCCGCGCCCGCCCGGTTGCACCTGTTGCAAGGCGTCGATGACCACCTCGAAGCCCGCAAAGGACCCCGACGCGCGGCGCAATCTGCCCACCACCACGTCAAAGGCGCGGGTGTCGGGCACCTCGCTGCCATCACCAATCAACACGGTGACGCCCAGGTGATCCTTCAGCTGCTCCGCGGCGGCCAAAGCCACCTCGGCGGGGCCAAAGATCAGGCAGAGCCCCTCGCTGATCACATCAACGGTCTTCTCCGGGGCTTCGGCCAGCATCGCCTCGGCAATCAGTGCGGACATTTTGGGCAGTTTTGGGGTGCTATCCGCGCTCCATCCGGCGCGGTCGCGCAGGTCGAGCGTATGGGGGGCAGGGCGGTCCAGACCCTCTGCCAGCTCCTCGAAAACGCGGGCTTCCTGGGTACAACAAAAAACCGCGTCCCCCCCCTCCAGGGCCGCCTGTGCGCGGTCAAGCTGGGTGGTGCACAGAGCCGAACAGGGGGGGCGGACGTCCAGGCCGGTGGCCTGTGACAGCGCGTCTGCGTCGATGGTTTGAGTGCCCAAACAATCGCATGTTATCAATGATTTGATCACGTTTCTTTTCCCCTCGGAAAGGGCGTTTTTCGCCCCGGTTTCGCCCGCCTGTTGGCGCCAGCCTAGACACGATTCGCGCGACTTCACAAACCGAATTCGGCGCATGACGGGCGCCGAAACACCGTCAGACCGCCGCAGTGATTCGCGATTCTGTATGCGACGGTATTCCCGACTCAAATAGTCAAGTTGGACATTTCGTCCTTTGGCGCGTCGTGCCGCCGGACGGGCTGGCCAAATTGCAAAAACATGCCTTCACGGCGCGTGTCGGGACAGAAAGCGCTTCACTGATGAAAAATCCGGCAGTTTAATGAAGCAAACGGGAGGACATAGGGTGATCCGCAACCCAGACCAGCATCGTTCCATGACTTTGGGCGTCGTCCTGCGGCGCTTGCCTGGCGTAACGCGCTGGGCCTCGTATAGCTGGAAGGCGGTTGCGGTGCTGCCCGGCGCGGGGATGGCTCATTGGCAGGAGCTGCGCCGCGAAGGCGAAGCGGTCGAGTATCACGCGGCCACCCTGTCACTGGATCTGCATGGCGCGGAAACCGAAGCCTACCTGCATGGTCTCGCGGCGGCGGTGCCGTCGATCTATGTGGTGATGCGCGAAAGCGAGGCCCAGGTGGCCGAACCGCTGGACGTGCTCTTGGTCACCGCCTCGCCCTATGAGGCGCAGGATTACACCGACAGCGGCGAAGAGATCGTCGAGAAGGTGCCGATGCCCGAAGGCTTGTTGGCCTGGGTGCAGGACTTTGTCGCCGCGTTCCACCAGGATGAGGTGTTCGTCAAGCGCAAGCGCGACAAGAAGCGCGTCGACCTGACCCAGGACGGTATTGGCGATCCTCGGATCCGGTCGGCGGCCGACATCTATGCCTCGCCCGCCCGCCAGCGGAGGCGGATCCAATGAGCGGCACCGGGGACAAACCGCGCGATTTCTGGTCGCGCCGCCGGGCGGCTGTCGCGGCCGAACAGCGGGTGGAAGACTCTCTGGATCACGCGCGCGAGGCCGAGGCCGAGGACGCAAAGCTGGCCGAACGGACGGACGAAGAGATCCTGGCAGAGCTGCACTTGCCGGAGCCCGAGGCGCTGGAAACTCCGGATCAGGTCCGCGCGTTCCTGAACTCCGCCGTACCGCAACGATTGAAGACCCGCGCACTGCGCAAGCTTTGGCGGCTGAATCCGGTGTTCGCAAATCTCGACGGGTTGGTCGATTATGGCGAGGATTTCACCGATGCCGCGATGATCATCGAGAACATGCAAACCGTGTATCAGGTGGGCAAGGGCATGCTGACCGCCCTTGTCGAGGACGACGCCGACAACGACGGCACCTCTGCGGAAGAGGATCCAGAGACCGACGCCCCCGCCCCGACCGAAGCGGAGGCAGAGGCGGAGGCGGAGGCGGAGGCCCCCGAGATCGCCGTGGCCATCTCTGACCCGTTGCCTGAACCAGATCCCGTGCCGGTGGCCATGCCCCAGCGCCGGATGCGGTTTGCTTTTGACACCGCCTGAAGATGGATGAGGCCAAGATGACAGCCGCCCCCGATACCACGATCAGCGACATGGACCGCGCCCGTGCGGATCTTTACAACTTTCTCGGAGCGCTCTTGGCCAATCCGCCAGACCAGATGCTGTTGATCCAGACGGCGGGCCTGACCGGCGACGAGACCGACCTGGGCCAGGCCATCGGCACGCTGGCGAAACTGGCAAAGGTGACCAAGCCCGCCGCCGCCGAGGCCGAGTTCAACAAGCTGTTCATTGGTCTGGGCCGGGGGGAGCTGCTGCCTTTTGCCAGCTATTACCTGACCGGCTTTCTCAACGAAAAGCCGCTTGCGACGCTGCGTCTGGCGATGATGGCGCATGGCATGCAGCGGTCCGAGACGGTGTTCGAGCCCGAAGACAGCATTGCCAGCCTGATGGAGATGATGGGCGCGATGATCATGGGCCGCTTTGGCAAGCCCGCCAGCATCGTGGAGCAAAAGCAGTTTTTCAACGCCCATGTGGCCCCCTGGGCCGCGCATTTCTTTACCGATCTGGAAGAGGCCAAGAACTCTGTCTTTTTCAGCCCGGTGGGGACGGTCGGCAGGATTTTCATGTCTGTAGAGGCGGAAGCCTTTCGGATGAGCGGCGCGGAATGATCCGCGTCAAATGGGGCGGGTAACCGTCCTCAACCAGCGAAGGGAGACCATTCGCATGAGCAAGAAAGACGACGGTGCATCGCGCCGCGATTTTCTGAAGCTGGCCATGACCACGGCGCCGATTGCGGCGGTGGCGGTTGCGGCGGCACCGACAGGGGCAGAGGCGGCCGCGCCGGATCTGAGCCTGGAGAAAATGCAGGATACCGCGCATACGCGCGCGTATTTTGACAGCGCCCGGTTCTGAACGCGCGCGTAGCAAGACGCTTCGCCCGGGAATAAGCCCGGACGTGGCAGGAAAACAGCGACTGGTTGCGTGACGCCCGACAGCTGCGATCCGAAGATAGCCAAGCAAGCCAACCCGGCCAGGGGAAGCGAGCAAGGGAGAGAGAAATGCTTAGGAAAAAGACCAACGGGGTTGCGAGACGCCCCCTGCGGACAAGTATCCTGTCCGAGGCCGCCAACGCCTCGGTGGACCGCCGCGCGTTTCTGCGCGGATCGGGACTGGTGATCGGGGGGCTGTCGGCGATTGCTGCCACAGGCGGAACCGTTACCCAGGCCGACGCAGCGACGGCGGTCGCGGGAACAGTGGATCTGAAAAAGTCCGTATGCACCCATTGCTCGGTCGGCTGTACGGTCGTGGCCGAGGTGCAGAACGGCGTCTGGACGGGCCAGGAGCCCGGCTGGGACAGCCCGTTCAACCTCGGCGCCCATTGCGCCAAAGGCGCCGCGGTCCGCGAGCACGCCCATGGCGAGCGTCGCCTCAAGTACCCGATGAAGAAAGAAAACGGGGAATGGAAGCGGATTTCCTGGGAGCAGGCCATCGACGAGATCGGCGACGGCATGACAACGATCCGGGAAGAAAGCGGCCCGGATTCGGTGTACTGGCTGGGCTCGGCCAAGCATAATAACGAAC
>CAYGRI010000246.1:0-8321 GCA_964352155.1 uncultured Maritimibacter sp.
CGAGCGCAAGCAACGCCACCTGTGCCCGGCCAACCGATACGCCGGTCGCCGCTGCGCTGTCGGCGTCAAGGACGAGTTGCCGGATCGTTCCACGTGTGGCGACCAGAAGGGCAGCGGCGACCGCTAGGCCTGCGGCCACCACGAACACATCGCTCCAATGCGCGGCGCCTACCGACCCAGTGAGCCAGGTTAGCGCTTGGTTCGCCCGGTAGACCGGGCCGAGGATCATCATGAGCGTCACCGCCGCCTTGGCCAGTGCCGCGAGCGCGATGCCATACAAGATAACGCGCAGCGGGCTGCGGCTGGCCCCGTCAAGGATGGCAAGCCCGGCTACCAGCGCGGCAAAGGCGCAGGCGCCGATGACCGCCGCGAGCGGTTGCCAGTGGATCGAGACCGTCAGAAGGTTCGCCTCGTCCGAGAAGATCCACAGGAAGGCCACGGCGCCAACAGCGGCACCGTCCGTGATCCCGAGGACGGAGGGCGCTGCGATCGGGTTCCGCGTCACCCGCTGGAGGAGCGCGCCCGCGAGCGCCAGTGCCATGCCCGCGAGGACAGCAAGCGCCACGCGCGGCAGGCGGAGGGTCCAGACGATTATCTCGTCCATGCGGTCTCCCTGGCCAAGCAGCGCCGCTGTGACCCGGTCGAGCGGCATGTTGCTCGACCCCAGCGCGGTCGCTAGCATCGCCAGCGCGGCAAGCGTCAGGCCAAGAATGCCGAGACGTGGCAGCATAGGAAGGGCGATCACAGCACGGCCTCCGCTCTCTGGCGCAGCAGAAGGATCAGGACCGGAACGCCGACCAGCGCAAGGACCGCGCTCACCGGCGCCTCGCCCGGCGCCACAACAAGGCGCGCGGCGATGTCGGCGAGGATGGCAAGGATCGCTCCGGTCAGTGCCGTTGTCACGATCAGCGGTGCACTGCCGGAAATCGGTGCGAGCCGCCGCGCCAGATGCGGCGCCACGAGGCCGAGGAAGCCCACCGGGCCCGCCATCGCCACGGCGCCGGCGGCGAGGATCGCCGCCAGCGTCAGAGAGGCCAGCCGCACGCCCGTCACCCGCACCCCAAGCGCGCCGGCACTTTCGTCGTCCAGCCGCAGCGCGTCGAGCGACGGCGCAAGGAGCAGCGCGCCGAAACCGCCAGCGGCAAGGGCGGGCAGCCCGATCGCCAGAAGGTCCAGCCCCCGGTCCGCGAAGCCCCCCGAAAGCCAGAACAGCATCGTCTCAAGCGCCGTCTCGTCGACCAGAAGCAGCACCTGCGTCAGCGAGGCGAGCGTCGCGGCGACCGTCACACCCGCAAGAAGGGTCGTCGCCGGTCCTGCCGCACGGCCCGCAGCCGTGACGATCCCGAACACGAGGGCCGTGGCCGCCAGCCCCCCCGCCAGCGCGAGCGCGCCAATCCCGCCAAGGCCGAGCGCGCCGAGAAACGTGATACCGATCACCACCGCGAAGGCCGCGCCCGCGTTGATCCCCAAAAGCCCGGGCTCGGCCAGCGGATTGCGCGTCGCGGCCTGCATCAGGAAGCCGGACAGCCCCAGAGCCGCCCCCGCACAGATCGCAACCAGCGTGCGCGGCACGCGCAGGGTGACGATGATGATCGCGTCCGTGCCCGACCCACCGTCGATTCCCCAACCTCGCAAGGCGTCGAGCACCAGCGCCGGCGGATAGGTGCGCAGGCCCAGATGCAGGCTCGCCAGAGCCGCCAGCACCAGCCCGAAGGTGAGGATGGAAAGGACCCTGGTCACGGAAAAAGCCTTCTTGTTTCGCCGCGTGATTGACATTCCCGAGTGATTTTGTCAACTACCGCGCCCGTATACCCAAGTGAATCACTCAACAATAAGGTGGAATCCATGACAATGCTAAAAACCATCCTCGCCGCGGCGCCTGTAGCGGCCGTTTGCCTCGCCGGTGCGCTGCAAGCGCGCGAGGTCGACCATGCCCTCGGCACGACGGAAGTGCCTGACGAGCCCCAGCGCGTCGTCGTCCTGACGAACGAAGGCACCGAGGCGCTTCTGGCGCTTGGCGTTACGCCGGTCGGCGCAGCGAATTCCTGGAATGGTGACCCGTGGTGGGATCACATCGCCGACGCGATGGCCGACGCGACACCGGTCGGCACCGAAAGCGCGGTGAACCTCGAACTCGTCGCGGCGCTGGAACCTGACCTCATCATCGGCAATGCACAGCGTCACGAAGAGATCTTTCCGCAGCTCTCCACCATCGCGCCGACGGTCATGTCGCAAGAGCTTCGCGGCGACTGGAAGGTCAACTTCCGCCTCTATGCCGAGGCGCTTGGCCGCGTGGCAGAGGGGGATGCCGCAATCGCGGGATACGACGCCGTTGTCGCGAACCTGGTTGAAAAACTCGGCCCTGCGCTGGACGAGGAGGTCTCGGTGATCCGCTTCCTGCCCGGGCAGATCCGGATCTATCAACTCAACAGCTTCTCGGGCGTTCTGCTTGGAGATCTCGGCTTCGCGCGGCCCGAGATCCAGGATGTCGATGCCTTCGCGATCTTCACGGGCAAAGAGGCGATCCCCGACATGGATGGCGACCGGATTTTCCACTTCACCTGGGACAAGGGCGACGGGGCAGGCGACTCTCTGGCCGAAGAGGTTCAGTCGGACCCGCTTTGGCAATCGCTCTCGGCCGTGCAGGCGGGCCGCGTCCATGCCGTCAGCGATGCGATCTGGAACACCGCGGGGGGTATCCTGGCCGCGAATCTGATGCTTCAGGACATTGCGCGGATCTATGGTGTCGATTGACGCCATCCGCGCAGCCAGATTTGCGCGGATCCTCCGCCTGGCCCCAATCTCGGCGAATAGGCCGAGATGATCGAGACGGCGCACAACGGCAGACCCGACCGCGAGATCAAAAGCCCGCCACCCGCCAGCGATTTCAGGATCTTGGACGGCCCCCTACGTGTTTCGGGGGCAGCCAGCGGAACCCCGCCCGGCGGAGACCGCGCCGCCCGTGGAATTCGAGATGGATCTTGGACAAGCCCTGCGATGCCGCCCGCAGGTCATCGGCGCGACGCACCCTGAGGTCGTCGCGCCAAGAGCGTTCGATGAGGGCTGGACCAACCCCGCCACCTGCCGCGCAAGGCGCACCGCCGGTGGAGGTCGTCTGCGCAAGCCGGCTCGTTCCGCCGTTCTTCCGCAAACGAGTCTTTCGGAGCAGCTTACAAACCGTCCGCCAGAAGCAGGTAGTTCGTATGGGCGTGGACGTTGCCGGTATTCGCGCGAGGAAGCGCCGCGACAGGACGCAGCAACACGGTGCCAATCTTCCCATACGCCCCGAGACCGGCGATATTGGTCACGTTCACCCAGAAATCCTCCTCGATCTCAAGTTCGACCGCCTTGGATTTGTGGTAGCGCGCAGTGATGAACTGATTGAACCTGTCCCGGAAGCTGGTGGTTGCATATTTCGGGGACCCGAACGTCATCAAACGGTTGTACTTCCCCGCGCCCGGCACATTTTCCTGCAGCGCAAGGAACATCAGATGCCCCGCGACAGAGCCCCCCATGCTGTGGCCGGTGATGATCAGGTCCTTGTCCGCGACCCCGCGCCGCTGGATCTCGCGCTTGATGTCGGGCCACAGATCATACGCGACCGCCGCAAAGCCCGGATGCGTCCAGGTTCCGCCATATGCCTGGTTCACCACGGCGGCCACGCCAATGCTCGCGGGAACGTTCTCTTCAAAATTCGTGCCCCACAGCGCGACGATCACCGCATCCTGGCGCGAGAAAATCACGAGATTGATCAAGTGGCGGCTGTGTCTGCGGTAAACCGTAATGTCAGAGACGCCCTGAAACACGGTCCCTTTTGACCAGCCGTTTGACAATATGACATCCGTCGGGCGGATCGTCCGCACACCGCTTGCGCCTGTTCTTGGTTCGCCGGTGAGGAGAAAGTCAAAAACCGAAAGATGGGTCGCCAGCGCCGATACCGGCAAACCCGCGTCGTATCTGCCTTCGCGCACCTGAAAGGCAAGATCCAGTGCCGTCAGGGCCTGAACCGCGCGTGTCCGATCCGGGGTTGCCGCCTGAACGGGCCAGCCACAAGAGGCATCGGCTGTCCGAACCTCCGACCAGGCCCGGTCCGAAAGGCGGCGCTGCGAAACGACATCTATCCCGCGGAACGAGGCGGAACTGCGGTTCGAGCAGTTGTGGGACCACCCGCCATTCGAGAACTCGCAGCGGACATGCCAAACTCTGGTCTTGTTGTTGCACCCTTTGTCGTGCGCCCGGTTGTCCGCCCAGCCTTGCGCGAAGGCAGGTGACGCCAGGCCGCCGACCCAAATTATGGCAACTGGCAAAAACGATAAGCTAAAAGCGGCGAAGAGCGTGAATCGTCGTAGCGGAACGGCCCGCCATCCATTTCGAAGCGCGGTTAACATAGTCCGATTCTCCCATATTTGATGCATTGAGTCTGGTCGATGCAGATCACCTCTGCCCTCAGGGAAAGGATGGCGTTCAAAGCACCTTGGGCGCATACCCTAACTGGGGTATGATCGCGCGCGGATGTTGCTGGATTGCGAGTTGTCGTTGTGCCGAAATCGCCAGACGAGTCGCCAGAGGATCAGAACGCTCTGATCGCGCAAATGTACGAGCTGGCCATCAATCCTTCGGCTTTCGAGACGTTGGTCTCCTTGTCCGACATGGCTGTGCGCGCGATAAAGGATCCGCTGGACCAGGAGGAACGCCCCGACAACGATCTCGACGAACACGCCCGGCGCGCGGATGCGATCCTGTCGCGCCTGGGGGCGGAACAGCCGGCGGTCGCCCCGACATCCGTCGCCGACGCGATTGTTGAAGACCCGTGCCCTGTCATCGTTTTGTCCTGGGATGCGCGCGTTGTCACCACAAGCCGCGCGTTTGGCGAAGCGTTCGGTACCTTCGCCGCTCCGTCCGAGGCAGAGGCATTCCTTGCCGCTGCATCCTTTCCTGGCGAATGGGAAAAACTGCGGGCGGCGCTCGCGGCGGCCAGGCCGCAGAACAAGCAGGTTCTGGGGGCCCTTCAGGTAGAGATTCCGGGCTTGACGAAGCGGATGCTCTTTATCCTTCACCAGATGCAGTGCCCCGAGGACTCGCGGGTCGGGGCCATTCTTTGCGGATTGTCGCCGAAAATGAGCGGCGACGCCGGCGCCGCGGTGAAACAGCATTTCGGTCTGACGGAGGCGGAGCTCGACATCGTAAGGCGCTTGATCGGAGGCGACGGCGTGCGAGAGATCGCGACTGCACGCGGAACCTCGCTCCAGACCGTCCGGACCCAGACAAAACTGCTGCTTCAGAAGACAGGCTTCGGGTCGCAGATTGAACTGATCCGGCAATTGGGATCCTTTCGCACGATACCTTCTGTTTCCAATGCCGCGCCGAATGGTCTGGCCGCGCCGGGCGGGGGATGGGGGGCAGATGTCCGCTCTGTGATGCAAAGCGTGGAACTCGTGTCGGGGGCGCGACTAGATTATGCCTTGATCGGCCCCGAGGACGGAAAACTCGTGCTGTTCATTCACGGCCTGGTCGACAGCGTGAAGATGAATGCGGGCATAAGGGCTTTGCTGCAAGGCCGTGGCATCCGGCTTCTTGCGCCTGTCCGGCCTCACTTCGGCGCATCAAGCGGATATGATTCGGGGGAAGACCCAGGCCGGGCGTTTGGTGACCGGCTTGCCGAACTGTTCGACATGCTGTGCCTTGCAGAACCGCTTCCGGTGATCGGACATATGGCCGGCGCCTTCTATGCGTATCGTCTGGCCATAGATCACCCCGAAAAGGTCTCTCATATCGTTTCTGTCGCGGGCGCTGTGCCGATGGCGGAAAGCTGGCAATTCGAGGGGATGAGCAAGGGTCATCGGATCGCCGGGCTCACCGCGCGCCGCGCCCCTTCGCTGCTACGGCTGCTCACGCGGGGTGGGATCGCATTCTTGCAGAGCAACCGAGAAGACTATCTGCTGAAGCTTGCCTTCCATGACTCGTCTTTCGACCTCGCTTTCGCGGAAACCGAAGAGATGCGGGCGCTTGTCCTGGATCGGTTTCGTTTCATGACCGCGCAAGGGCATCAGGCGTTTGAAGTCGACCTGAAGCTCGTTTCGTCCGATTGGTCGCATTTGATCAAACAGATCGCCAAGCCTGTCGCACTGGTGCATGGCGCGCATGACCGTGTCGTCCTGTCCAAAGGGGTCGAGATCTTCGCGCGTCAGATCGCGGCGCCCCTGCGCATGTGTCCCAGCTCCGGCCAGCTGGTGTGGAGCACGAGCCCGCATCTTGCATTCGACATGCTGGATGCGCTTGCCCCTGTGAACGCGGTGTAAAGCGTGACCGGCGGCCCGAAGGTTGGCCGGTTCTGACTTGGCGTGCTCCACCTGTGATCCGTGCGCAGGCTGCGCGATCCCGGAAGGGCGGCTGGAATGCGTGCGTTCCCTGCCGCATCGATGTCAAACGCGCGAGTCAGCGCTCAATTTGAACAAATGCTTCGTTCTTGAACACGCCTCCTTAATCCAAAGTTGATTTTGTTGCCGCACGAGCATAGTGAAAGTGCCAAAAAAAGTAGCGGAGTTAATATGGATGGGCAGGAAAGGCGAGGGGCTGAACAGCATTCCAATTCGGTTCGGGCTGATGGGTGCTGTGATCGGAGGGTTCGCTGCCGTCGGCCAGCTATGGGTCGCCGGAGGCGAAGTTGACGTTTGGCAGATCGCCCTGTCCATGGGTCTGAGCATTGCTCTCCCGGCGCTGATCCTGTTTGTGGCGGCGCGCAGTCTGAGCTCGCAGATCGGGGCCCTGCGCCGCAGCACCGAAGCGCTTGTCGCAGGTGATTTCAACACGCCTGTCGACGTCGATTGCGCCTGCGAAGTTGGCGGTCTGGCCGACAGTTTTCGCAAGATGGTCGACCGGCTGAACAGCAATGTCGTCCGAATGAACGTGCTCGCCTATGCCGACGGGGTGACAGGCTTGCCAAACCGCGCGGTCGTCTTTCGCCTGTTGGGCCGATTGACCGATGGTCAGGGCGACAAGCGGGCCTCTGTCTTGTTCATCGATCTGGACGGCTTCAAGCGGATCAACGACGTGCATGGGCATGAAGCAGGCGACGAGTTGCTGCGCCTTGTCAGCGGTCGAATCGCCGGGGCGCTCGGCCGGAGTCTGGACAAGCTTGAGACGTGCATGACGCCGATGGGGGACCTCTGCGACGCCCCCTTCCGCGATGCTGTGATCGCCCGCGTCTCTGGTGACGAGTTTGTCGTTATCCTGCCCGACCCGCTGGGCGATCCCGAGGAAGCCTCCGCCAAGATCCTCGATAGCCTCGCGTTGCCCTTCGAGATCGACAACGCCAAGGTGCATGTCGGTGCGAGCATTGGCATCTCCCGCTTTCCCGAAGATGCCGACACGCCGGAGGATCTCCTCAATATGGCGGACCTGGCGATGTACGAGGCGAAACGCGCCGGGCGCGGTCGGGTGGTGACGGTATGTCCGACTTTGCGCAAACAATGGCAGGATCGGCGTGACGTCGAAGGGGACCTTAGGCGCGCGATCGAGACCGGCGAGATTGCACTCGCCTACCAGCCGCGTTTTTCAGTGGTTGATCTTAGCTGTGTTGCCGTCGAAGCCCTGGCGCGCTGGAACCATCCTCAGCGCGGACCCATCTCGCCCAGCATCTTCGTTCCGATCGCCGAGCAAGCCGGGTTGATGCCGATGCTAGGCGCCGCCGTGTTCGAGAAGGCAATCAGGCAGTGCCGTCTTTGGCAGGATAAGGGTCTTTCGTTGTTGGTGTCGGTCAACGTCTCTCCGGCCGAGTTCGAGGACGCGAACCTGGTGCCCCGGCTTCTGTCGGTGCTGGAAGAGAACCGTGTCGATCCCGATCTGATCGAGATCGAGATTACTGAAACCATGGCCATGGGTGACTTCGAGGCGACGCAGGAACAGATGATGGCGCTCAGAAGCGTGGGCCTCAAGATCGCAATCGACGACTTTGGGACTGGCTATTCGAACCTGTCGCAATTGACCCGCTTGCCCTACACCTCCATGAAACTGGATCGGTCGTTGATCCTCGATCTCACGCGCCGCGAAAGCGCCATGGATATCTTTCGGGCGTTTTTCGGGATGGCAAAGGCCTTGGGGCACCGGACGATAGCGGAAGGCATCGAAACGCCGGCGCAATACGATGCGCTTGTGGCCGTCGGCTGCGATGAGGTTCAGGGCTTTCTGTTTGCAAAGCCAGTGGATCCTGATGAAATCCCCGCTCTCGTCGCGCGGTCCAGAGCCGATGGGGCTCTGCTCAAGCAGGCCTAAAGCGTTTCGATCTGAACCTGGATCGTGAGGGATTCCCTTGAGGTCTGATC
>CAYGRI010000247.1:0-8305 GCA_964352155.1 uncultured Maritimibacter sp.
GAGCAGGCCATGTCGGCCGTCTCCGACAGGATCGGCGCCAGGGACAGGACGTATTCGGTGTGGCCGGTGTGCTGGCGGGCCTGCATCTCTTCCACCGGGGTCAGCGGGCCGGGCTTGTTCCAGATGCCATTGGCGATGGCGCATTTGCCGATGTCGTGAAGCAGCCCGGCGTTGAAGGCCGCATCGCACCAGTCGCCTTCGTCGCGTGACGCGCAGGCCGCGCGGTAGGCCAGAGCCGCGACCTGCCTGGAATGGCCCACGAACCAGCGGCTCTTGTTGTCCGTGAAGTCGGCAAAGGCCATGGCGATCGCGCGCAGGTCGGAGCTGTCGATGAGGCAGGCCTCGCCCGGTTCGGTATCAAGATAGGTCTGCCATTCCCCGGCCCGGTCGAAGCCTTGTGTCAATGGCACCGGATCATCGAGGAAGGCCTCGACCACCCATGGGTCGAACTGCCCCCCGCTGCGCAGCCGCGCCACGTCCACCATGGAGCGCAGCCCGCCGACGCGGCGATGCAACTCTGCGACGACGGCGAACTCGATGATCCGGGTTTCGGGCAAAAGCTCCGGCCCGGCGGGATGCACCGGGTGCAGATCGTCCCATCGCGATTCCAGGTGTTCGAGGATTCCGGGCACCGCCGCCGGCACCGGAAGCCGCCGCGTCAGCGACACGGCCTGCGCGCAATGCGCCGAGCCCAGCCGCAGCACTTCGGGCCCCATGGCAACCAGCCCGTCGAACAGCGCCCCCCGCACGTCGGGCGGGGCGTCCGGTACGGCCCGCGCCTCGAGCTCCCGTCGGACACTGGCAGGGTCGGCGAGATCGGCGAGGCTGAAGGCGAAATAGGGTGTCAGTTCGTCGCCGAAGGTCATGGCAGCGGTGTCTTCCGAGGTCGACGTGCAACCTATGAAACGCGTGATGCAGGCGTAGTAAAGCGCACTGAGCGCCGCCTCGTGCAACCCAAGCTGGCGCCCCAGCCGCACCGCCAGCGCGGTGGCCGTCAATGCGGACCCGGGCGGATTGCCGGCCGCCAGATCGGTGGCCGTCGACAGCGCTCCAAGCACCTGGGAAAGAGATCCACGAGTCTTCGGCAAGGCTGTGTCCTGTCTGTAGCCGTGGGAACATCTTGTTGCAGTCAATGGGCATATCACAGCAACCATCATCTGTCGAAACGCGGTTCGTCGAGCCATCAGGTTTGCCGACTCAACCGTGACAGCCGTTCCCCGCATTTGTCCGAACGGTAGGCGCTCTTTGGTCGGAAACCATTGCCAGCGCAGTGACTGGCCAGTTCAAGAGGCCGCGCTGCAGCATGGGAACGGCAAGGCAAGGTCAGGAATGGGCCGATCGCGTCTTTTCGGCCCACCTCCTGCAGGTCTCAGCGTCAAGTTGCGCCGTCCTCAGCAACTCCGAGCCGATGTCGCATGTCTGAAATGTCTCATTCGGTTCAGGAAACACGCGAGCGCTTCGATCTACTCGTGATTTTGGCGGGGCTTTACCTCCTGCCCAGGGCAATCCTCCTGATGTCGTGTGCGACGGCCCTCAACACTATGGGCCCGATATGCTGCCGGCGTTATGCCAAGGCGACGCTTGAACTGAGTGTAGAAGTTGGATTTCGCTCCGAAGCCTGCCGCGTAAATGATGTCCAGCAGCGGGCGCTCGGGGTCCTCTTCGATGAGACGGGTCGCCAGAGAGATTCTGCGGTCGTTGAGCAGATCGGTAAAGCTTTGCCCGGCGACACGGTTTACGGCGACGCTGACGGATCTCGCCGGGACGCTCAGCCGTCTGCTCACCCGACTCAGAGTCAGGGAGTCATCGGCAAGATTCTCCGGGTCGCCAAAGAAAGCGTCGATGCGCGCGAAAAGAGCGTGATCGGCCGGCCCGGGTTCCGGTTTGTCCTCTTTGCTGTAATGCGGTGGCGCCCGTTCGGCGAGCATGTTGTAGACATGCTCAAAAAGCGACGGACGTCCCATGGCGCCGAGCAAGGCATATGCGACGAGGCCGAAGAACAGCGCCGTGGACAGCAGGAGCGGCAGCGACGCTTCGAATGCGCCGCCCCGGGTTAGTTCGGTGAAGATCGCCACCTCGAAGGCCAGGCTGGCGCAGACAACCCCGATCACGATGCGCAACCAGACCAGTGTCGTCCCCAGGTGAGGGCCGAGATCGCGAAAATGGCGCGCCCCGAGGCGATGCAGGCGGATCAATGCACACAGGTATACGCCATAGGTTATCAACAGGATCGGGTCGATCGCCCATAGTGAGCGTGTCAGGACAGACGTAGCGACCGCCAGCATCGGCAGCAGGTGCCGCAATACTGCAGGCTCAAGGCGACGGACCGGGTCCGACCCGAAAGCGAAGTGAAGGTAAAGCGCAGGAAGCGATCCCGCGCCGATCACGGCACGCCATTGCTGAAGCGCGGTGTCTGGCCAAAGCAGCGTTGCAAGCAGAAAGCCCGCGGAGACGGTCGTCAATCCGAAGAACACGCCGAGCGCCGACGAAGAGGCGCCATAGCGCCCCGTTATCGCAACGCGTGCCATGAACAGGGCCATGACGGCGCTCAGGGACATCGTGGCCGCGAGCAAGGCGACATGCAGCACCGGAGTGTTCCCTTTCGTTCTGGCCCCATTCGAGGCGTCCCGGAACGCGAAAGCAGACGGCAATGTGGCGTCCTCTATCGCGTTCTAGGACGCCAAGTGAATGACGCACCTGATAGGCGCCCGGTCAGGCAAAAGAAAGGAGCCCATTCATGAAACCCCTCTATTCGCTCGCCGTTCTGGCCCTCGGCTTGGCGCCCGCGCACGCATTGGCGCAAGAACCCGCTCCAGTCGTGCCCTGGGATGCCGGCGCCATCTCCTCCAGTTTCGCATCGGAGCAAACCGGCCCCTACCAAGCCGGGTTGCGCCCCCTCTCGGTCGTCGACGGCCGGAGAGACCGCGTCCTCGAAGGGCTGATCTGGTATCCGGCCGAGGCCGCTGAGCCCACAAGCCTGGATTTCAGGAGCGAGGTCTGGGTCGGCTCCGAGGTTGCCCGGGAGGCTATCGGGGCCAAGGGGCCCTTCCCGATCGTCGTTTTGTCCCACGGCATGTTCGGCAACGCGCGCAACCAGGCATGGTTTGCGGCATCTATGGCCCGGCGGGGATACATAGTGGCCGCGATCGATCACCCGGGAACATCCACCTGGTCGCGTGATGCGGACCAGCGACGCGCTCTCTGGGAGCGTTCGCGCGACATCACCCGACTGATCGATTTCGCGCTCTCGCCAGGTGCAATTCCGGTGCAGGTCGATCCCGATCGGATCTTTATGGCGGGGCATTCACTGGGCGGTTTCACCGCGCTGACTCTGGCTGGCGCAAGGTTTCACACGGCGCGTCTCGAACGGTTCTGCGAGGCAACTGCCGGGGAACTCGTGTGCGGGATCTTCGATGACTGGGACATCGCGGAAACGCCGGCGGACCGCAAACGGATGGAGGCCGATCTGTCGGACAACAGGATCCGTGCGTTCGCGGTCTTCGATCTGGGCGGAACACAGAGTTTTTCGGATGAAAGCCTTGGCCGCATCCAACGTCCCCTGATCATATTCGGGGCCCCGATCATGAATTCGGGTCTAACGCTCGATATCGAATCCCGTGCGCTTGTCGCGGCGCTTCTGCCCGGGAGCTTCCACTATGTCGAGCCGAAATCGCTGACCCATTTCGACTTCTTCAACCTTTGCAAAACAGGCGGCTACGACATCCTGGCGAAAGAAGAACCGGGCGACGAGATAATTTGCGAGGACGGAGGCGCCCACCGAGCGGCCATGCACGACATGATCCTGGACCAGGTAACGGCGTTCTTTGTCGAAAGCGTTCAATGAAGCTGTCGGCCGCACGGCCGACCTACGGGCATCTCCGGGGTTGGCACCGAATTCAGGAACGCTGGAGGACCTATAGAAGAAGCGAAAGCGCCGGTCCGATTTCTGATCAACGGCAAGTTGTGTCTGAAAAGGCGGTGATGGCAGTCGGCGGGCCAATGGGCGCGCCGACTGCCAAGTCCATGGACATCCGGAATCGGAGTTTTGGTCCAAGTGACCAGCTTCGCCACCGGGGAACCTGAACCTCGGTCAGAGGCGTTTGGCGGATGCGCCTTCTTCCTCCTGCTAGGACGCGTCCTGCTGCTGACCAAGCTCAATCTGAAGGCGCACGCCGTAGCCGTCGGTCATGCCAAGCATGACTTGACGGATCTCGGCCGGTGCGTCTGCATAATCGCCCGTGCCACCCGTGACAGCGCGCGTGACAGAGACGTCGACATCCGCCAGTTCGGGGCCGTGGGTGATCAAGAGATCGCCGTCGGTGAACTGGATGATCTGGCGCGTGATGACGATTGTGCCGGTTTCAGTGCGCATGCCATCGCCCACCAGGTAGCCGTCGCATGTCCATATGCCGATCACCTTATCGGGAAAGGCGGGGCTGCCGTCAGCCAAGGTGCCCTCGACGCCGCCATCCAGCGTACCTGCGGGATAGACGTATCCTTGGGTGATGAAAGGGTTGCCGTAGGCGGGCATTCCGTCGTCGAATACCGAGGCATCGGCGAAGACAAATCGGCTGATATCCTCAGCCACGTCAAAGGACGTCAGCATCCCGTCAGCCTGTACAGAGAAAGCGGTAGAGGCCAACGTAGCGGCCAGGATGAATTTGAGGGGTTTCATTGGGTATTCCTTTTATTTCGGTTCAAGTTTGGGTTTGCGGTGATGCCGTTTTGGCACGTCGCTTGGTGCCGGCCCGCGTATGAGGCGGGCCGGTGATCTTTGGAAATTTCGCTCGATAGAGACGATTAGTGGCCTGAAGGCCCGCAGCTCGTCGGGTACCTGATCAAGTCTTCGCAACCGATGTCGCGCAGCAGGTCATCAGAAAGCTCGGAGAGCGCCTTAGTGTCCCGCCGGTACCGCTAATTGGCTTGGTAACTTCGGATTCTGCGGCGCAATACCGCAAGAAAATCGGAAGGTGTGCCGATGTCTGGGTTCAATGTTTGTTCCATAGTTTACCCGGATTATTCACCAAAGCGAGGTTTCGGGGTGGCAGCGGTAGCGTAAGTATCTGATCTGGTGTAGAGAATAGCTGTTCACACGATCCGCCCACCGGACAGAAATTGCCCCCGCTGCCATGACCTATCCTGCCCAGATTTCGTTCTCGTTTCCAGCCGTTCGGTTGTTGGATGTCACTGAGAACTGACCCAGCATTGTCACCGAGATCTGACCCGCTCAGTCGTTATGGTTTCTGGTTCATGCCGAGGTCAATGGTGCCACCTCCTTCCGTTTCTTTTTCGCCGTCTCGGAGCTTGCCTTGAAACGGTAGCTGTCGTTGCCGGTCTCCAGGATGTGGCAGCGATGCGTGAGGCGGTCGAGCAAAGCGGTTGTCATCTTGGCATCACCGAAGACGCTCGCCCACTCGCTGAAGCTCAGGTTGGTGGTAATGACGACGCTGGTGCGCTCGTATAGTTTGCTGAGAAGATGGAACAGCAGCGCACCGCCCGAGGCGCTGAACGGTAGGTATCCGAGCTCGTCGAGGATCACCAACTCGGTCTTCACCAGCGCTTCGGCGATCTTTCCAGCCTTTCCCAGGGCCTTTTCCTGTTCCAGCGCATTCACCAGCTCGACGGTCGAGAAGAAGCGCACGCGTTTGCGGTGGTTCTCGATGGCCTGCACGCCGATGGCGGTCGCGACATGGCTTTTCCCGGTGCCGGGTCCGCCGATCAGCACGACATTCTCGGCCGCGTCCATGAACTCGCACCGATGCAGCTGGCGCACGAGGGCTTCGTTGACCTCGCTGGCGGCGAAGTCGAAGCCGGAGAGGTCCTTGTAGGCCGGGAAGCGCGCGGCCTTCATGTGATAGGCAATGGAGCGCACCTCGCGTTCGGCCATTTCAGCCTTGAGCAGCTGCGACAGTATCGGCATGGCGGCCTCGAACGCAGGGGCACCTTGTTCCATAAGGTCATGCACGGCCTGCGCCATGCCCGGCATCTTCAGGCTGCGCAGCATGATGACAATGGCGGCTCCAGCGGGGTCATGACGCATGGCGTGTTCCTCCCCGCAGCCCGTCATAGCGTGCGACATTGGCCTCAGGTTCGCAAAACTGGCAGGCACAGAGTAGCGATTACGGTCGAAGGTGATCAGGCAAGTGGGTGACACCCGCTTGCTTTGCTCGACATAGCCATCGAAGGCCGTGGGCAACGGCATCAGTGCGGGTTCCCGAAAGCCGAATGCTGTTTAACAACACATGTCGCGATATTCTCAAGGTCGCTGAACAGATGATGCTGGGAGAACTGGCCTACCACATGGGTGAACACGAAACTGCATTCGCCCACCTGCGCAAGTCAGTCGAGATCGACGACAACCTGCCTTACGATGAACCCTGGGGCTGGATGCAACCGACTCGCCATGCCTTGGGCGCGCTTTTGCTGGAACAGGGTCAGGCCGAAGAAGCCGAGGCCGTGTATCGCGCGGACCTCGGGCTTGACGCGACACTCAGCCGGGCATGCCAGCATCCGGGCAACGTCTGGAGCCTGCACGGCCTGCACGAATGCCTGATCCGGCGCGGTGAAACGGTTGAGGCGAGACATATCAAGCCGCAACTCGACAAGGCCGTCGCACGCGCGGAAGTGCCGATCAAGGCGTCGTGTTACTGCCGCCAGAAACACCTCGCGGCCGAGTGATAGAAAAGCCTGGAGGGCGGATCAGGCTTAGTTCGCACCCGCCCGTTCTGACCTCGCCGCCGGACCAGATCCTTGGTAACGCCTGGCAAATAGGCCCAACATCTTGTGGCCCAGTGCTTCCACGATACTGCAAGTACGGCGAGACCTGATGGCTCCGAAGTACGGACATCATTCCGACCTATCTCTTCTGAAGGGCAGGGCGTGGCCGCTTTTCGCAACTAACACGCAGCGCTCTCCAAGCGCATGGAAGCGGGAAATGCTTGAAATTTCAGCCTCGGCGCTCTTAGCATCAAGGACGTCGAGACAGATGGGGAATGTCGGCATGCAGAAACTAGGATTTTCTCAATGATCCGAGTCATGCTCTATGCATCGGTCGTGCTGGTTGGGTTTACGGCATTTGCACGCGCCCAGGCTTTGAACGAGTACACATTGGAGTTGCCGGCTGATCTACCGAGTGATGCCACGCTATGCCAATCCAACGTAGTCATCGCGGGAACTGCTGCCTACGCAGCGACGATGTTGCACAACAGCAGCGACCCGCTTCCAGATGGCGGCGCTCTGGCAACTCAACACGGCGATTTCGAGTACCGGAGCTGGGTCGCAACCCGCGACGGCATTCGCACTCTAGTAATTCAGACCACAGCAAGAAATGTCTTTAGCGTCGAAGCCGGTTTCTGCCGCGCTCCGGCCGATCCAAACGCCGCGGTGGCTGATTTTTTCCCGGTTAACTCGCCGTTGGTTGGGGGGTCGCCAACTGAAGAAGATCGGCGCGGGCGCTATGATGGAATTGCCGAAATCATTGTCGAGATTTGCGGGTATGATGATCCGTTTCCGCTCGTCGAGCGAATTCAGAGTGCCCTGGACACCGCCGTTGTTTCAAACTTGAACGCTCACATCGTCTTTGGATCCTTTGATACCAGCAGCGACGGAACACGGGCCTTTATCGAATACCAGTTGGCCGGCCACGGAGACTCGCTGCAGCTTCTTGCCGAAGCAGCACAAGGCACCCTTGCCGACATAGGCGAGTTCTCTTTCGTTCCCGGCGACCGCAAGTTGCAGTTGGGGAATTGTGACCGCAGAGGTTTGTGGATCACGGTTTCAGACGGCAACAAGATCCTTTGGCAGGAAGAATTCGACGGCCCTCGAATGATCGCTACGCGGCAGGAAGCGGGCAACATCTTCATGACCTACGCGGCGGGTGTCGCAACCATATTTCTCAACATTGCCGGTGCCGAGAATACTGGAGAATACCCCATTGGTCCGCCTCCACCACCTGATTCAAGTATCGATCCGCAGGCGGTTACCTATGGCATGTTCCACTATCGTGGCAGAATGCCATCACCGATCATCGCGACTTCGGTATCGGGCACGTACTGGCTGACGGCTTTGGAATCCGCAGCAGGCGTCAGTGGGTACTTCCGCTTTACTGCGGAGGAGGAGGGGCAGTCGCGCGAGGTGTGGGGCGGGTTTCGTAATCTTAAGTTGCACAATTAGGCTCTCTTGGTACGAGGTGGCGTGCGCCTCAGGAAAGCCAAATGGTTCAAACTCACGAGGCGACGGCAGCAACAATTAGTGGTGGATTCAAACGCGAGGTGCAACAGGTGCATTGAAACGGATCGTGAGGCTT
>CAYGRI010000248.1:0-8293 GCA_964352155.1 uncultured Maritimibacter sp.
CCGCAGGCCTGCTTCCGATCACCGTGCCTGATTGCCCTGCCTGACGACCGTGCCTGGGCAGCGTTACCTGCCCGCCACGGACGATCGGGGTGTCTGGCCCCAGGCCGTTTGGCCGGTCATCCGCCTTTCCCTGGGCAAACGGTACTTTGATCTCTGGTCCGCGTCCAGTCGCCAGCCCCGCCGCCCGCCGGGTGCCGCATCGCCCGCTGGCAACCGGGGCGCGCCCGTTGCACCGGACCGGATGCGGTCTGGCAAGGATGATCGGCTGGCACCCGTTTCGGAAAGGACGGTGGTCTCGCCGAGCGGACCAGGGCTTTGTCAAAGCGCGCCATGAGCGCCGAGCTGGCTGATCATCTGACAAAGGGGCAAGCGCAACGGGTATCGCAGCCCCCGAACCGCGGCACGGGGGCCAGACAGGCGCGTCCGCTTACTTCACCCAGAACGGATACGATCTTTGCACCGTGGCGGGAGAGCGCCGGTAAATGCGGCGAAAGCGGTCTTCCAGAAAGGATTGCCAGACCTTGCGCAAAGACACGCTTCGATCTGTCGGACGGTCCCATTTCACCATCTCCGTGGCAAAGGCCTCGCCCGTCCAGTACAATTGGCACCAATACACCTGCGCGCCGTATTTCTCGGCCAGCCGGGGCGCAGTGTCGGGCACGGGCCGGCCCGCGGGGCCGCCGGTGTCAATCGGCAGGGCGACGACCTGACCGGAGGTCAACTGCTTTATCGCGGTGCGCACAAACAGCTGGCCGGCTTGCTTGTCGGTGTATCCGGCCGGAACCCGGGTCATCATGTCGGCGGCGTCCGGCCTGTAGCGAAACCTCCGGTCGCCGGCCGCCACCCGCACCGGCAGGTCGAGCGAGGCAAGATGCGCGGCCACCAACACCGTCGGCACGAAGTGGCCCAGCGCCAGGATCACCGGTCGGCCGCAAGACAGATCGGCGCGAACCCCGGTCAGATCCGTGCGCGGCAGACGAGAGGCGATCTGTTTCAGCAATGTCGGCTGGCACTCGGCGGCATAGCCGATCTGTTCGACAAGGTGTAGATGGTGTCTGGCCTGGCGCACCCAATCGAGCCGTTGCTCGACCGGCACGCCGATCCAGGCCGCAATCACATTCAGCCGGTCATTGAAATTGCGCGCAAGCTTGATCTCCGGCAGGTCGGCCCGGAACAAACCGTCCAACCTGCCGGGATACACGCGCCGGGCACAGGTGACGAAGGCGGACCACAGCCGTTCCTCGACATCGAGCCTGTCACGCTGCCATGCCAGTTTCATCATCCGGTAGGCCTCGTCGGGATTGCCGGACAGTTCCGCCAGAGTCACCATACTGGTCCAGATGTGGTCCCTTGACCGCGCAATCAGGTCCGACGAGGACAGGCGCAGGCCGTCCAGCGTCTTCATCGCCAGGATTGCGCCCTCGACGATGTCATAGCCGGCCGGTATGTGGCGGCGAAAGACCTCCACCTCGCCCGCCGCCAGGCAGGCGGGCAGGAACACCGCCAGCTTGAAGCCGCGATGGGCAAATTCCGGGTCGGCGCACAGGCTGGCCGCAGCCAAGGTACGCCCCGACAGAACCAGCGCATAGATTCCGGCGACAATCGCCCGTTCCTGGCGACCGACAAGGTCCATACTCTCTGCAAGCGCACCGGCGGCCTCTATGTGACCCTCTCTGACAAGGGCCACAACCTTCCACGCCTTGACCTTGTCGCCCCGCTCGTCCCGCCGTTCCGCCTCGGCAATGACTTCGAGCATGGCGCGCGTGTCGTCCAGCTCCGACAAGGCATGCAGGCGCGGCAGCAACACGGCGGGATCGTCGAGATGCGGCGTCAGCGCGTCCAGCGCCCCGCCCCAGTCGCGTTTCTTGAGACGTTCCGCAGAGACCGCCAGGGATTGCTGTACCGCCACTCAACCAACTCTTGTTGCCATCCGTTCCACCCGACGCGGCCAAGGCGACCTTGCCCGAAGGCGTCACCGGCAGACCGTCCCGAACGCCTACACTGCACGCGGAACGGCCGCGCATGAAAGCGGTTTCTGCCCCCATCGCACGACGTCCTCCGCCCCTGTGCTTGCGGTGCCATTCCCGACGATATGGCAGCGCCGAGCGCGAATACCGCCGCCCGCGATGCGATGCCTGCCAGCCCGATGGCCATAGCGGTCACGCGGCCTTCTGGCACCGGTCCGTCACGGCGCGGCAAGCCACACGCTGAGCGGAAGATCGACCCAACGCCTTTCCACCGGAGGCCGCATCATCGAACCAGCAACCATCTGGACAATAAGAGGATTTTCTGGACCCATTTCATGCCGCGAAGACCATCACATGCAATCGCGGGTACAGCCCAATCTCTGCTTGTAGCCGCTCTGTCGCCCGCTAAGATCCGCGAGCCTTTGCCCGGCCATCATACAAAAACCTGAGGTTCGCCATGGAAGATCGATACCAGACCGGCAGCGTACTCGCCGCGCCCGCTGTCATCGAGGCAGGGCAGCGGATCTCCACAGGGGAAATGGGCCAGCGCGCGCTTGCGATGCTTGACGGGCTGGCGCAGATGGCGCTGCCATCCGGCGCGCGGGTTGTGGTGCTGTTGCCAAACACCGCCAATGCCATCGCCTTGCTTATTGCGTTTCGGCAAACGGATCTGGTCTTTGTGCCTTTGCACCCGGCGGCGCCGAAACACCTTGTCGAAGGGGTCCTTGCCAGCACACAGGCGGCGGCCCTGATCACCGACGCCGAGACCGGCGCGGGTTTGGCCGGTCATGGCGTGAAAGTGGTCTCCCCCGCGGAACTGATCGCGCGGGGACAGATTCACAGCGCAGGATTGCTCTGGGATATGGCGGCGCGCGCTCCTGACAGCCCGGCGCTGATCCTGCACACGTCGGGCACGACGGACAAACCGAAAGCGGACGTGTTGTCGCAATCATCGCTGGATACCGCTGGCGATCTGGTGATGCGCGACCTGATGGCGGCAACGGAACAGGATGTGGTGCTGCAGGCCGCGCCAGTCAACAATCCGGTCTGGATCACGCAGGCCCTGGGCGCCCGCGCGACCGGAACCACGCTGGCGGTGCTCCCGTCCCTGACGCCCGGCGGCCTGTTGGCGGTGATGACCGATGCCGGGGTTACCCATGCCATGGGCGTGCCGACGATGGCGCATATTCTGCTGAAACTGACAGCGGAGCAGGACGCCCCGTTTCCGAAGTTCAAACAGATGGTCCTGGGCGGGGCCACGGTCGAACGCGATCTGGGAGACAGGGTCGCCCATCGCTTCGGGTGCAGGGTGTCGATCATCTATGCGATCTCCGAATGCCTTCCGGTGTCCTTCCTTCACGATTTTGCGGGGCACAGGACGGGGTCGCTTGGCGATCCGGTTCAGGGGCTGGAGATCAAGGTGGTGTCACCTGCGGGAACGCCCTGTCCGGACGGAGAGATCGGGGAATTCTGGATGCGGGGCGCTTCGGTGATGATGGGCTATTGGCAGGCAGACACGGGGCGCGCAGACCCACAGTCGCTGACCCCGGGAGGGTGGTTTCGATCCGGCGATCTTGGCTATCGCGCGGCCGACGGCCGGCTCGTTATGGTGGACCGGTTGAAAGAAATCATTCTGACCGGTGGCAACACGATCTACCCCAGCGGGGTGGAGGCAACGCTGCGCAAGCATGACACGGTCAGCGATGTCGCCCTGGTTGGACGGCCCCACCAGACGCTGGGCGAGGTCCCAGTCGCCTATGTGCAGCCGCGCCCGGGCCGCGACATCGACGCCAAGGGATTGATCTTGTGGAGCAAAGAGCACCTGCCAAGCTGGAGCTGCCCGCGCGCCATTCGGGTGCTGGAGGAAATGCCCAAGACACCGACGGGCAAGGTCAGCAAGCTGGCGCTGCGCCAACGCGAAGCGGGTGAGCCCTAGCCCGGCGACCGACGGCGCAAGCCACCAGCCCTCCCCCAGTACGGCCGCCCCGATTGCGGCCGCTCTGGGCACGCCTCGTGCCGGTTCAGGGCGCGCTGGCGGGGATGTTCTCGCGCAGGATGATACGCGGTTCGATGGGTTTGAACGCAAGCAGCGGCGTGCTGGAGGCGATGGAGCCCAGCAGATGGATCACCGCCTGTTCGCCGACCAGCCGGGGGTTCTGGTCGATCACCACATCGACCAGATGCCGCGTCAGCCATTCGCGCGAACTGTCGGTCAGATCGTGCATGATCAGGCGCGGGCGCCCTGCCCCCAGGCCGTCGATCGCCTCGACGATGCCGGTGCGGCTTGCGCCTGCGCAATAGATCCCGATCAGATCCGGCAACCGGCGCAACAGATCGCGGGTCGCGGCGTTGGAACGGCGGTTGTCCTCTCCGGTCTCTGCCGCGGAGGCGATGCAGAGGTTGGGCAGATGTTCGCGCAGATGTTCGCGAAAGCCGCGCTCGCGCTCGGAATGGCCGTGGAACCGGCGCGAGCCCAGGATCAGGGCGACGCTGCCGCTGCGGCCCTGCGCCAGCATCCCCATGAGCTGGCCCGCCGTGCGCCCGGCGATCCGGTTGTCGACGCCCACATAGGACGACCGGGGCGTGTCCGGCAGATCCGAGGCGATGGTCACCACGCGCACGCCGCTTTCGCACAGCCGGCCAATCGCCGCCCGGCTGCGCGGCTCGTCGGTGGTGACGATCCCGACGCCATGGGTGTTGGGCGACACCGAATCCAGCGCCCGGTCCAGCGCGTCGGGCCCGATGCCGTCCATGGTGACGATCTTGCACGAGGCGACCAGCGGCAATCCCGTGGACAGATTGGTGACGCTGCGCGCCATGTCGCGCATAAAGCTGTTCTGGCCGAAGGGGATCAGGAACACCAGATGGGCGGGCCGCGACGGCAGGCGGACCATCCCCTCGGACGGCAGGACGCCAAGCTCTTCGGCGGCCTTCAGGACCCGGTGGCGGTTGGCCGCGCTCACGCCCCGGCGACCGTTCAGCGCCCTGTCGACCGTGGCCGTCGACAGCCCGGCCCGGCGGGCGATATCGGGAATCGTCGCTTTGCGCATGGTGGCGGCGGCTCCGGCGTTGCTCAACTGATGATGTATCACATCACATCGCGCGAATCTTGCAATCCCTTGGATCTTAATGCCAGCCCGCCGCCAGACGGCCAGAGCGCCCCCACAGGTGATGTGTTTTGATGTGATCCGCGGTTTACCGACGCCTCGCGTTTCGCGATGGTCGGGCCAAAGCCTTTGCGACCGGCCACGACCGAATGGCTAAATCGCAGGCGACGAGGAAGACCGCGCCTTGACCCGGATCGCCGGGGTCGGGCGCGTAGGGGAGGATGAGATGGCAAAGGACCTTGCGGCCGACGGCGCCGCTGTCGACTATTCCCTGACCGGTGAACGCACCCACCATGCCATCGAGGCAGGGCTGGCCGCGGCCGAGTGGTACCACAGCGACATCCCCCGCAAGACGATGAAAGAGCTGATGAAACGCTCTGACCGACCGGCCCTGCGCGACACCGCGCTTTGGGTGGCGCTGCATATCGTCTTCGCGGCGGGCGGGATCGCCCTGTGGGGCAGTTGGTGGGCGGTGCCGTTCTGGCTGGCCTATGGGGTGATCTACGGCTCGGCCTGCGATTCCCGCTGGCACGAGGCGGGCCATGGCACCGCGTTCCGGACCGGGTGGATGAACGATGTGGTCTACCACATCGCCTCGTTCCAGGTGATGCGCAATCCGGTCGCCTGGCGCTGGTCCCATGCCCGCCACCACACCGATACGATCATCGTTGGGCGCGACCCGGAAATCGCCTGGATGCATCCGATCAACCTGACCCTCAAGGCGCTGGCCTATGTGGGGATCCTCGACGCCTGGGCCTCTTTGAAAATCCTGTTCCGGCAGGCGCTTGGCCGCATCACGGAGGATGAAAAGACCTATCTGCCGGAGGCGGAGCGGCCCAAGGCGGTGTTCTGGGCGCGTGTCCATATGGCGATCTATCTGGCGACCGTGGCCGTGGCGCTGGGGATGGCCCTGTCCGGCCTGGGCTGGATGTCGGTGATCCCGCTGCTGCTGATCGGCCTGCCCCGGATGTATGGCTGCTGGCATATGGTAATGATGGGCCTGCTACAACATGGCGGTCTGGCCGAAGACGTTCTGGACCACCGCCTGAACAGCCGGACCGTCTATATCAACCCGGTCTCGGGCTGGATCTACTGGAACATGCAATACCATATCGAGCATCACATGTTCCCGATGGTGCCCTATCACGCGCTGCCCAGGCTGCACGCGCTGATCAAGGACGATCTGCCGCCGCCCAATACCTCGATCGCCCAGGCCTACCGCGAGATGTGGGCGGCCGTGCAGCGCCAGCGCCGGGAGCCGGGATATTACCTCAAGAAACCCCTGCCCCCCACCGCCCGGCCCTATCGCGAGGATCTGCACCAGGTCGTGCCGGACAGGAGCAGCCAGGCATGAGCGCGCGCAAGCTGCCCACCGTCGCCGATCTGCTGGCCGACAAGGGCAAGGGCCAGAAGACCATGCTGCGCTATTTCAGCTTGGACGAGGCGGCGGCGGCTGAGGCGGCGGGGATTGACATCGCCTCTGTCCCCGATGACATCCTGTTTCACCCAAGCTACCGCGATGTGGCGCCCAGCGTGTTCTCGATGACGGGCCGCACCCATCTGGAGGCCGGCACCCCCGACGATTACCTTCGCTGGGCGGCGGATGCGATGAACCGGGGCGCCGATGCGATCTATTGCTCAGGCTCGTTCGACACGGTGGAATATCTGGCCAACGAATACATCCCCGTCGTCGGCCATGTAGGCCTGTGCCCGTCGCGCGCCACCTGGACAGGCGGGTTCCGCGCCGTGGGCAAGACCGCCGAGGGCGCCCTGCGGATGATGCAAGAGGTCAAGGATTACGAACAGGCCGGGGCCTTTGCCGTCGAGATCGAGGTGGTACCGCAGGAAGTTGCCAGCGAAATCACCCAACGCACCGAAATCCTGCTATGGTCCATGGGCGCGGGTCCCGGTTGCGATGCCCAATACCTCTTTGCCAACGACATTCTCGGCTATACCGAGGGGCATGTGCCCCGCCATTCCAAGGCCTACCGGGATTTCGCCGCCGAATATGCGCGGCTGCAACAGGAACGGGTCGCGGCCTTCGCCGAATTCGCCGCAGACGTGCAAAGCGGCGCCTATCCGGAGCCAAGGCACCTCGTCGGGATCGACCCGGACGAGCTGGCGGCGTTCCGCGCGGGGTTGGAGGAGACCTGAGACACTCAGTTGGCCCGCGGAGCAGATCGCCCCAACGGCCCGGTACGATCAACTTGGAGGAGGACGACAATGAAAAGACGGATTTTCCTGGGGGCCAGCGCGGCGCTTGCCCTGACGGCGGGGGCGGTTTTTGCGCAGGATGCCAAGACGTTCTACTGGATCAGCCACGGCTCTCCGGCGGACCCGGTGTGGACGTATTTCCTGGAAGGCGCCGAGCAATGGGCCGAAGACACCGGCCATACGGTGAATACCTCGTTCCATTCGGGCGACGTGCCAAGCCATCAGGAAGCCATGCGCGCGGCGATTGCCGCCGGGGCCGATGGCATCTGTTCCAGCAACCCCGATCCGGGATCGCTGGTCGGAACCGTGGCCGAGGCCCGCGCGGCGGGGATCCCGACGCTGAACTTCAACACCCCTGACCCAAGCGCCGACTGGAACGCCTATATCGGCGGCGATCTGGTCTATGTGGGCCGGGCCTGGGCGCAATATCTGGTGGACAACGGGCTGGTGGAATCCGGCGATTTCGTCTGGATGCCGGTCGAAGTCCCCGGTGCCACCTATGGCGTGCAGGAGGAAGAAGGCATCGCCAGCGTCTTTGAGCCTCTGGGCATCACCTGGGAAGTCACCGACGCCACGCTCGATCAGGCCGAGATCATCACGCGGATGACCGATTACGTGACGGCGAACCGGGACCGCATCGACGCAATGATCGGGCTGGGCGACCTGGTGACGGGCTCTGTCGTCCGGGTCTGGAACCAGACCGGCGTGGCTCCGGGCGAGATCCCGGTGGTGGGCTGGGGCAACAGCCTCGATACCACCCAGGGCGTCATGGACGGCTATGTGAATGCCGCGATGTGGCAGGACCCGCAGGCGACCAGCTATATGTGCCTGTCCGCCGCGCTGATGGAAACCTCGAGCATTCCGGTCGGGTTCAACATCATCACCGGCGCGCTCTACGAGGCGGATACGGCGCCGCTGTACCACGGGATCATGGGCGGCAACTAGGCCCTCCTCCCTTCTGCCCGCCCTTCTGCCCGCGGCGCGTTCCGGCGCATCGCGGGCAGA
>CAYGRI010000249.1:0-8278 GCA_964352155.1 uncultured Maritimibacter sp.
GGGCGCCTTTGTCCCGCACCCCGCCTTTCGTCCTGCCAGCCTGCCCACCGTGATGCGCAAAGCCTACGACCTTGCCGCAAAGGCGTTCTGATGATCACACCAGACCCGCAAGGCACCGAGGCTTGCATGACCTGCGACCCGGTGGTGAGTTGATCCGACCGGACCGGGCCGCATATAACCGGCCTGCGGCTACATAAGAAGAACCGGAGCAGCCAGATGATCCCCGCTTCCACTGTTGGCCATTTGCGCAGGGCCTTGCCGTTCTGGCTGTCGCTGAGCCTGTTTCCCCTGTTGGCCCTTGCCGCCTATTACGGAGCCTGGGCCCTGCTGCTGCCGCCGCTTGGCACCTGGTGGCTTTTCACCATGCTCGACCAGATCCTGGGGCTTGAGGAAGAAAACGCCGACCCTCAAACCCCGGAGGAGGGGTTGTTCTGGTATCGCCTGATCACCCTGCTGTGGTTTCCGCTGCAGTCTGTCGCGATCTTTGGCACGATTTACTACGCCACCCGCGCCGATCATCTGGCGCTTTGGGAAAGGTTTCTGCTGTTCGTCGATGTGGGGATCCTGTCGGGCACCGTGGGCATCGTCTATTCGCACGAGTTGATGCATCAGAAGAACCGGTTGGAGCGCTGGCTGGCCGACCTGTTGCTGGCCACCGTGATGTACAGCCATTTCCGGTCGGAACATCTGCTGGTCCACCACATCCATGTCGCCACCCCCCGCGACGCGGTCAGCGCTCGCTACAACGAGGGGTTTCACCGCTTCTTTCCCCGGGTCCTGCGGGAATGCCTGATCTCTGCCTGGAACGCCGAAGCCGCGATGCTCGCCCGTCGCGGACTAAGCCGGTGGGATTGGAAGAACCCGTTCTGGCGCTACGGCGCCCTGCAACTGGTCGCGCTGATCCTTGCTCTTGTCGTCGGCGGGTCAGAGGGGGTCTTTCTGTTCGTCGTCCAGTCCGGATCGGCGGTCTGGCAGCTGGAGCTGACGAATTACATCGAGCATTACGGACTGACGCGGAAGCATCTGGGCGATGGCAAATATGAGAGGGTTCTGCCACGGCATTCCTGGAACGCCTCGCAGAAGGCCTCAAACTGGCTGCTGATCAATTTGCAGCGCCACTCCGACCACCATTTCAAGCCAAGCCGGCGGTTCCCGCTGTTGCAAACCTATTCTGACGAAGAGGCGCCGCAGCTGCCCTTCGGCTATCCGCTGATGACGGTCGCGGCGATGATCCCGCCGCTTTGGCGCAAGATCATGAACCCCCGCGTTCGGGAATGGCGCCAGAATTTCTATCCGGAAATCACGGATTGGTCGCTGCACACCTCGGACATTACCGAAAAGGTCGCCTGACAACCGAACGGCGGCGCCCGTCCCGGCGGCACCCCGAACGGCCGGTTTGTCCGAGGCGCAGGGCGCTTCGACCTGCCCGCCAGAAAAAAGGCCCCGCCGACTGGAGGACGGCGGGGCAAGTCGTGCCGTGGTCAAGCCACAGGCACCGGCGGTAGACTCGTTAGGGCGCTTCCATTTCCGCCCTTATCTGCTGTCGCAGCACATCCAGCGGAACAAGCCCACCTTCGCGCCGGAAATTCCAATAGGTCCACCCGTTGCAGGAGGGCGCGCCTTCCAGCGCGGCACCGACCTGATGGATCGATCCCGTGACCGCGGCCGCCACAAGCGTTCCGTCCGCCCGGACCTTGGCCGTCTTGCCATTGCCGGACACCAGCACCTCGCCCGGGCGCAGCATCCCGCGTTCAACCAACTGACCGAAGGGCACCCGCGGCTCGGACCGCTTGGCCCGCGACACTTCCAGCGCGCTCTTGTCCAGCCGCCGCACCTTGGCCAGTCGCTTCTCGGCGGCGGCGCGGTAGGCGGCTTCACGCTCGATCCCGATGAACTCGCGGCCCAGCATCTTGGCCACCGCGCGTGTTGTGCCGGTTCCGTAAAAGGGATCCAGCACAACGTCGCCCGGCTTGGTCGTGCCGATCAGAACGCGGTGTAGCAACGATTCCGGCTTTTGCGTCGGATGCGCCTTGTCGCCCTTGTCATCCTTGAGCCGCTCATGCCCCGTACAGATCGGCAGCACCCAGTCAGAGCGCATCTGGATCCCGTCGTTCAGCGCTTTCATGGCGTCGTAGTTGAAAGTGTATTTCGCGCCCTCGGACCGACTGGCCCAGATCAGGGTTTCATGGGCGTTGGTCAGCCGCTTGCCGCGAAAGTTCGGCATCGGGTTCGATTTGCGCCACACCACGTCGTTCAGGATCCAGAAGCCCTGGTTCTGCAGCTCTGCCCCCAGACGGAACACGTTGTGATAGGATCCGATCACCCAGATCGCGCCGTTGGGCTTCAGGATCCGGCGCGCGGCGGCCAGCCAGGCGCGGGTGAACTTGTCATAGGCATCAAACCCGGAGAACCTGTCCCAGGCATCGTCCACCGCATCGACCAGCGAATTGTCGGGGCGGTGCAGTTCTGTTTTCAACTGCAAGTTGTATGGAGGGTCGGCAAAGATCAAGTCTACCGAGCCTTCCGGCAGTCTCTGCATCTCTTCAATGCAGTCACCCGCAAGTATACGGCCCAGCGGAAGTTCCGCTGACGTTTCTGTCGTTGCCATTGCTGCCTCTGTCCCTGCGCCTTTTTTGGGGGGCGCTTGATGTTGTGCCATCAAGATGAGTCAAAGGCGATTCGCGGTCAAATTCTTTATTGAATCAGCGCCTTACAGATTTCTCTTGATACCATATCTTGTGTACCGGCGCGAAACTGCGTCTATGGTGTGGGGTCGCGCCGTGTTTTTGCAACGCTCCAAGATGTTCCGGCGTCGGATATCCTGAATTTCGCTCCCATCCGTAGGCGGGGTATTGTTGCGCCAAATCCACCATGACACAATCTCGCCAGACTTTTGCCACAATCGAAGCCGCTGAAATAGAAAGAGATTTGCCGTCTCCCTTTACGATTGCTTCGGCCGGGCATGGCAGGTCCCGGGGCACGAATTTGCCGTCGATCAGGGCAAAATCGGGGGGCTGGTCCAGCCCGGCGACGGCGCGGGACATGGCAAGCAGGGATGCCTGCAGAATATTGAGCCGGTCGATCTCTTCCACACTGGCGTGGCCGATGCTGACTTCGGCCATCTCGCGGATCTCTCGGTCCAGGCGGAGACGCTTGGCCGGAGAAAGCTTCTTTGAATCGCGCAACCCAGACGGGTATTCCTCGGGATCGAGACGCACGGCGGCGGCGGCAACAGGACCGGCAAGCGGCCCGCGACCCACCTCATCCACCCCGACAACGCAAACCGCGCCGTCGGCGCGCGCTGCGTTTTCGAAGGAGAAATCAGGGGGCGCATCTGTCATGGCCCCAGACAAGCGCGCGCTGTCACCGGCGGCAAGGTCGAATCCGACGCGGACAATGCAATGAACGAAAAAGGGCGGGCGCCCCCGCAATGACGCCCGCCCTTCCCCTGTGGCCCGAAGATCCCGGACCACTGCTCGAAACTCTGGTCAGTAACCGGCGCGACGGGCACAGCCCCAGTCGACCCATTGATTGCGCCCGTGGCCGTGGACGCACCAGGCCGGAACGCGCACGACGCGGCTGGGCCGATGAACGCGGTGAGGCTGAACCGCGCGGTTACGGTGCCTTTGCTCGTTCAGCGCGGCCCCCAGCAACAGGACAGCCCCGGTGCCGAGAATTAGCCGCCCGAATTCTCCGGTGTCGAGCGCCTTGGCCGGTGCGGCCGTAAAGGCGGTCAACGCCATAGCGGCGGCCGCCAGGGTAGCAACAATGCGTTTGGTCATAAGACGTCCTTTCTGAATGAAAGCCGGAACCGGCGAGACTGCCGGGTTCCGCATGAGTCACAGATCGCGCCGTGTGTTGCCGCTAAGCAATATCCGCCCGCTGCTATCGGATAACCGACACCCGACAAGGCCCTGATATTGAATGACACAGGGCAGATCGGGCCTATGGTGAGGAACAACGAGCAACCCGCGATCAAAGGTCGGGACCATGAAACAGGCAACTCTCATACTCTCTCTCGCGCTGGGGCTTTTGGCGACCGGCGCCGCCGCGGCATGCATCGCGGAGTACAAGGCGAAGCGGGGCACGGAATATGTGCATTCCAAGATGTCGATTCCCGACAGCGCCTGTTCCGTCGGCGCGGCGCGATCCTATGTGTCCAGTGCCCTGGCGGCGCAGGGCTTTGAACTCTTGGCTATAGTCAACGTGACTCCCGGCGGTTAAGACTTCCGCCCATGAGCGTGGTAGAAAACGGACAAGACATCGCGACCACCCGGCGCTCTGGCGGGCGGGTCGTTGCGGTCGGGCTGACGGCGATCGTCGCGATCCTCGGGATTGCGTCGGTGCTGTTGTTCATGAACCTGCCGACGGCGACCGCCTTTACGGATCGCGTCGACCAATTGTTCCTGGAACTGGAAACCCAGCCCAACGACGCCATCGAGACCGGCCTGCTGACCGCGCTGCTCGAATCGGGCCGCACGTTTTCCGAGGTGCTGGCAAGCTATCGCCTGATCATCTTCGTGCTGTTGATCTTTGCGACAGCCCTGCTGATCGCCTCGCTGGTGTTTCTGATCACCATCATCGCGCTGAACCGCCGGGTCGGCGAGATTCAGCGCACGGGGTTGCAGGTCTCTTCGCTGATCATCAGCCGCGAAGAGCGCAAGGTGTATCTGAACGACAACCTGGAATTCTCGCTGACCGGCGCCGCGATAGAGACGCTGGCCGTCCTTGCCGAGGCCCGGATGGACGAAGACGTTCTGTCGGGCGCCGAGATCGAGGCAATGATATCTGGCAAGAACGCGTCGGATTGCGACGAAGCCTCAGGTGCCACGCGGATCAAGCGATTGCGGGATTCGCTGGGCAACCAGATGGTCAGCGAGATGCTGGTCAAGAACATCGCCCGAAAGGGCTATATGCTGGCGATCGACAAGAACGTGATCCGGATGGTCTGAGGCCGATGCAGATGCAAAGCCTGATCCTGCGCTACGGCGCCTTTGCCGTGATCGCCACCTTGGCGAATCTGGGCGCGCAGCGTGTGGTTCTGGCTCTGTGGACGGACGGCGGCGCGCTGGCCCTGGCGATTGCCGTTGGCACCGGGGTTGGGCTGGTGGTGAAATATCTGCTCGACAAGCGCTGGATCTTCTTTGACGTCTCCACCGGCGCCCGCGCCCATGGCGAACGCTTTTCCCGCTACACCCTGACCGGAATCGTAACGACGGCGATTTTCTGGGGGATGGAGACCGCCTTTTGGCTGCAATGGCAGACGGAATCGATGCGCGAGCTGGGCGCCGTGATCGGTCTGGCCATCGGATATGTCGTTAAGTTTCAACTGGACAAGCGCTTTGTGTTCGCCAATGCAGCACAAAGCTGACGCAACGGCACCGTTACCCACGGTCTCGTTCACTTTTTGCCGGGTCGGCTTTACCGGACTTTCACGGTTAAGCATAATTTTCTACGTATAGTTCAGTACGCAGATGAATGCGCTGGCGGCCATGCCCGCTTTGGATGCAGCAGGAGCTGAAGACAGTGACGATCAGACTATTGACGTGCCTTGCCACTCTGGTTGCGGGAACGGCTGCTCAGGCGCTGCCGATCGAGGACAGGCTGGCGCAGCAGCGGGCCGCCTACGAGGCCGAGGTGGCCAAGAGCATCATCGAGCTGCAGCTCTATCGCCATGAGCAGACGGCGGTTCTGCCCGATGGCGAGACGCCGGTGCAGCTGATCTCGCTGAACCCCAACATCAATAGCTGGTTCTTGCTGGGCATCGGCGCGGAAGGCCGGCGCAGCTATTACCATCTGGAAAACCCCGCCCCCGACAGCCAGGCGATTTCGCTGGAAACGGGTAAGGATGGCCCCGAACTGCTGATCACCGAAGACCGCCGCAGCGCGACCTGCACCCCCTGGGACGGAGAGCCGACGATGCTCGCCAAGGCGCAGCAGGCGAACCTGCCGTTCTCGCCGATCTGTGGCGACCGGATCTACCTGCGGGTGGCCACGCGCGGCAATTACACCAGCCTGGAGGCGACCTCGCAATTCCTTCGCGACAACATCTGGGGCGGCGAAGCGCTGGTGGATTTCGTCAAGGCGACGCTCAACAAGGACAAATACGTTCTGGGCGGCGAATTGGGCGAAAGCGGTGAGGTCAACGTTGCCATCGGCCCGCCCCCCGCGAAAGTGCGCTTTGCAGACGAACAGCGGCCGCTGGTGGCGGCGTATCACACCTTCGACCTGATCGGCGCCGACAACGGCATGGCCAGCGGTGTGTGGTATCCTATGGAGAATACGCCTGGCGTCTATGCCAGCGGCATTCAGCCCCGCTCTGTCTCGGAAGAGGTGATGAGCGTGCGCGGCGCAAACTGGCTGGACGCGGTCGAGGCGCGGGCGATCAACTATTTCGTCGCCTTCGACATGGACCAGTTCGAGCTGGGATGGGCGCGCGGCACCGATCACCCGCGCCTTGGCTGGTCGCCGCGTCCGCCTGCCTATCTGCGCCCCCGTGGCATGCCGGGGCCGGACGGCTTCACCTCCGACGACCCGCTGGTGTCACTGGGCATGGCCAGCTCTTATGACGCCGACCGCGTGGTTGCGACCTTCACAGCAGGGTTCAAACGCCAGCACGCCGCGTTCCGGGGCGGCCCCCTGCGCGATGTGAACTACGGCACCCATTACGGCTTTCTGGAGCATGGAGTGATCTTCTCCAAGCTGTGGCCCGGGCTGTCGACCGTTTATATCACCCAGGACGGCACCGTGGGGATGAAGACCTGGGAGGAGGCAGACAATACCATGCTGCCCAACCTGCGCTTTGCCCGCCAGAACGGCACACCGCTGGTCGTGGATGGCAAACCCGGCCCCTATGTCACCCAATGGCTGCCGGGCAACTGGTCCGGCTCTGCCAATGCCGATCTGCGGACGCTGCGGGCCGGGGCCTGTACGATCCATACCGAGGACAAGACCTACCTTGTCTACGGCTATTTCTCGACCGCGACGCCTTCGGCGATGGCCCGGACCTTCATGGCCTATGGCTGCGACTATGCGATGCTGCTGGACATGAACGCGCTGGAGCACACCTACCTTGGCGTCTACTCGTGGGATGACAACGGGATCGACGTCGACCACATCGTGCGCGGGATGGACTCTGTCGACAAGCGCGGCAGCACCGGTGTCATCCCGCGCTTCATCGGATTCCCGGACAACCGGGATGTCTTCTACGTGCTACGAAAGGAATAGGGACATGATCCGGGCGTTTGTGCTATCGTTGGGGCTTTTGTCGGGCGCCGTCGCGGCCGAGGCTCAAAGCTTGGCGCAGAACAACGAGTCGATGTTCCGCCAGATCAGCCAGGTGCACCGGATCTCTGGCGCACAACTGGCCCGGATCAAGGAGATTTTCGCGCGGTCCGGGATGATGGGCCAGGGCAACCCCGGCCCCACCCGACACCCTATGACGCCGGAACAATGCGCCGCACGGGTGCCCGGCGGGCCGGCGGCCTACAACAACCCCCGGTTCGAGCGTATCTGCGGCGGCAAATACATGGCCCCGCTCTATGATCCGCGGACCCAGACGCCGGAACAGGCCACGGCCTGCATCGACATGTTCGAGTTTCCGAACATCCCCTGCACCTATCCCGTCACCTGGACCCGCGCGAGCGAGGCTGCTCAGGTCTGCGCCGCCATGGGTAAGCGGATCTGCGACGCCCATGAATGGGAAGGCGCCTGTGCCGGATCGCTTGGGCCGGCGGATTATGCCTTTAGCGCCGGGTCGGTGGCCGCGATGCGCAGCGTCCACAACCGGCGCTATGCCGGGTCGAAGACTTGGGCCTACGGTCCGGGCTTCCGCACAGGGATCTGCGCCCAGAACAGCACCAAGAGCCCGGGCTGCAACGGCGGCGACTTTGCCCGCTGCGGCACGAACACCTATCCCACGGGGGCGTTTCCGGGATGCGTCAGCCAATTGGGCGTCTACGATCTGCATGGCAACGCGGCAGAGCATATGAACCTGCCGATGGCGCCCAATCAGATGGCCAGCGCCGGATCGACCCGTCTTGGCGTGACGGAAATGAAGGGCAGCTGGTTCATCTGGGACAAGTATCGCGCCCATGAGGATTGGTGCCGCTGGCGCGCGCCCTACTGGCACGGAAGCGCAGTGATGTCCCCATCGAGCCATCGTAACTATCACCTTGGATTCCGCTGCTGCTCCACCGTGAACTAAAGCGTTTCGATCTGAATCTGGATCGTGAGGGATTCCCTTGAGGTCTGATCTGTGATTCATCCTGTTTGGGAG
>CAYGRI010000250.1:0-2620 GCA_964352155.1 uncultured Maritimibacter sp.
CCCCACCTGCGCGCACCGGGCCTCCGCCGTCAACAGGGGCGCGGGCGGGGTCTATTTATAGCTGCCGGGCACCAGAAAATCGACGAACTCCGGCATCCGGCTTTTGCCTGGGCCGGGATAGCCAAGAAAATCAGCCAGCTCGTTCACGAAAACGTCCGGTGTCAGGATCGCCTTTTCATAAGACACCAGCGCCGTCGGCACCCGCCAGCGTTCCGCCAGAAACCAGTTGCGCTGGTGCTGCATCAGGATCTCGTGGACGGCCAGATGCTGGCTGCGCTTGTGCCAGCGCATATGTGCCTTCATCGTCGCCACCATGTCGCGGTGAACGATGATCAGATGCGGGTTCACCAGACTTGGCATCAGTTGTTCAAGGTAGTTGGAGGCGCCCGGAAACTTCCACCCCCAGATCGCATGGTCTTCGTTGCGGCTGGCAATCGTCTCTTTCATTTTCACCGCCGTTTTGCCGCCGGTGAAATGGGGATCTTCGTAATTGTTGGGCAGGTCGTCGCCGATGAACAGGCCAAGCCGCTGCATGACACCGGCTACGGCACTCGTGCCACCCCGCGCGACACCAAGGCAAACGTAGGTCCGCCGCTCTGGCAATGCGCCCTCGCTTGGGTACATGCGCACGATCGCGTTCTTCCGGTCATCCTTTGCCATGCGGCGCCGCTCCGTTTGTTGAGGCTGGCACTGTCAGTATTAGATTGGTTTGCGGGTCTCAAGGGGCGCCGAACACCCATTTGCATCCGCGCGCCGCGCGCATAGTTTACCGCCCATCGCGATGCCCCATCCGAAAGGCCCGACATTGAAACGCAATGACAAGATCGAACTGCTCCGCCAATGGGTTGACAGCGCGGGCAGCGGCCTTGAAATCGGCCCCCATATCGACCCGATGTTCCGCAAGAGCGCCGGGGAAGCGGTGAAATATGTCGAGACGCGCACGACCGAAGAGCTGCGCGCGTTCATGGAGAAAGAGGGCCGCGACCCGGATCTGGTGGAAGAGATCGACTATCTGTTCCACCAGGGCCAGCCCCTGGCGGAAACGGTGCGCGGCGAAAGCTTCGATTGGGTCGCCTCGTCGCATGTGCTGGAACATATCCCCGATTTCGTGGGCCATCTGAACGAGGTTCGGGACGTGCTGAAGGACGGGGGCGTCTATGCCGTGATCGTGCCGGATCGCTACCTGTGCTTTGACTGCCTGAAGCCGCCCTCGAGTCTGGGCGAAGTGCTCCAGGCGCATATGGAAAAGCGGCAGGTCCCGACGATTGCGTCCAACATCGATGAACTGCGCTATGGCGCCCGGCCCAAGGGGATCAAGGTCGGCGGCTGGAGAATGCCGGAGGCGTCGCGCGGGTTGTCGCTGAAATATCCGGGATGGCGGGAGCGGGTGCGCAACATCCTGAACTCGGACGGAGGCGAAACCCGGCCCGAGATCCGCATGGGCCATTCCTGGCGCTTTGACCCGGTGAGTTTTGCCCAGATCCTCGCGGATCTGAGCAGCCTCGAACTGATCGGCTTGCAGCTGGTCCATCTGCAGGCGACCTACAACACCGATTTCGTAGCGGTTCTGAAACGGGTGCCGCAGATCGATACCGAAGACGTGGTGCGGATCGGGCAGGCGGTCGACGAAGAATACGACCCGCCGCAATATCCGAACGTGCCGTTCTGATCCCGGCGCGCCGTCGCGGCAAATGACTGGCCCAACGGGCGCGCCGCGGCCGGGCATCGGTCTGTACGCACCTTGGCTGGGCACCTCCCTCCGCGGCGGGTTGGCCGCCCAGCCCTTGGATCCAGCAACTTTTTGTCCCGGCGCGCAATCGAAATGCTGGCCGCGCCGGGGCGTTTGGGCGCTTACTCTGCCGCTTCGGCGTAGGCTTCCAGCGGCGGGCAGGTGCAGACCAGATTGCGGTCGCCGTAGACATTGTCGACCCGGTTCACCGGCGGCCAGTATTTGTCGACCCGGAAGGCGCCTGCGGGAAAGCACCCGACCTCGCGGCTATAGGGGCGGTCCCAGTCGCCCACCAGATCCTCGACCGTATGGGGGGCGTTGCGCAGCGGGTTGTTCACCGGATCCATCTCTCCGGTCTCGACCGCCCGGATCTCTTCGCGGATCGACAGCATGGCGTCGCAAAACCTGTCCAGCTCGGCCTTGGTTTCGCTTTCGGTGGGTTCGACCATCAGGGTGCCGGCCACGGGCCAGCTCATCGTCGGGGCGTGAAAGCCGTTGTCGACCAAACGCTTGGCAATATCCTCGACGGTGATGCCCGCCGATTTCTCGAACGGCCGCGTGTCCAGGATGCATTCATGCGCCACCCGCCCGTTGCGGCCCTTGTACAGCACCTCGAACGCGCCTTCGAGCCGGCGCGCGATGTAGTTGGCGTTCAGGATCGCCGCCTTGGTGGCCTGCATCAGCCCGTCGCCACCCATCATCTGGATATAGGCCCAGGAGATCGGCAGGATCATCGCCGACCCGAAGGGCGCGGCAGAGACCGGCCCCTCGCTGCCGCCGGTGGCGAAATGGCCGGGCAGATGCGGTGCCAGATGCGCCTTGACGCCGATCGGGCCCATACCGGGGCCGCCGCCGCCATGGGGGATGCAGAAGGTCTTGTGCAGGTTCAGG
>CAYGRI010000250.1:2630-8220 GCA_964352155.1 uncultured Maritimibacter sp.
CGGTTTCCTCGAACACGCCGTGGGTCGAGGGATAGGTGATCATCACCGCCGCCAGCGCCGTCCCCGCCGCCTCGGCCTTGGCGCGGAAATCGTCCAGGTCGATATCGCCATTCGCGGCGGATTTCACCACCACCACCTTCATCCCCGCCATCTGGGCCGAGGCTGGGTTCGTGCCGTGGGCCGAGGTGGGAATCAGGCAGATCTTGCGATCCGTATCGCCATTGGCCCGGTGATAGGCGGCGATGGTCAAAAGCCCCGCATATTCGCCCTGCGCGCCAGAGTTCGGCTGCATCGACATCGCGTCATAGCCGGTGATCACACATAGCTTGGCACATAGATCCTCGATCATCTCGCGGTAGCCCGCCGTCTGATCCTCGGGGGCAAAGGGATGGATGTTGGCGAATTCGGGCCAGGTGATCGGCATCATCTCTGCCGCCGCGTTCAGCTTCATCGTGCAGGACCCCAGCGGGATCATTGCCCGGTCCAGCGCAAGATCCCGGTCGGCGAGACGGCGCATGTAGCGCATCATCTCTGTCTCGGCCCGGTTGTGGTGGAAGGTGGGGTGGGTGAGGTAGTCGGTCGTGCGCAACAGGTTGTCCGGCAGGCGCCATTCTTCGCTGCGCGGCGCGCCGATCTCCAGCCCGAAGGCTTGCCACAGGCGGTCGATGGTTTCGCCCCGCGTCGTCTCGTCCAGCGAAATGCCGACCTTGGTCGTGCCGACTTTGCGCAGGTTGATCCGGCGTGCGGCGGCGGCCTGCAGGATGACACCCTGCAGCGCGCCGACCTCGACCGTGATCGTGTCGAAGAAGTGCCGCGGCTCGACCGTGTAGCCCGCCGCTTCGAGCCCGCGGGCGACCCGCAGCGCCTTGCGGTGGATCTGCTGGGCGATCGCCTTGAGCCCCTTGGGGCCGTGGAACACAGCGTAGAAAGAGGCCATAACCGCCAGCAAAGCCTGCGCCGTACAGACGTTCGAGGTCGCCTTCTCGCGCCGGATATGCTGTTCGCGGGTTTGCAGCGACAGGCGGTAGGCCTTGTTGCCGCGCGCGTCGACCGACACGCCGACAATCCGCCCCGGCAAGGCGCGTTTGTGGGCGTCATGGCAGGCCATGTAGGCGGCATGCGGCCCGCCATAGCCCATCGGCACGCCAAAACGCTGGGTCGAGCCGACGGCAATATCCGCCCCCATCGCGCCGGGTTCCTTCAGCAGCGTCAGCGCCAACGGATCGGCGATCACGATCCCCAGCGCCTGCTGCCCATGCAGCGCCGCGATCTGGTCAGTGAAGTCGCGGATATGGCCATAGGTGCCCGGATATTGAAAGATCCCGCCGAACAAACCTTCGGCGGGCATAGCGCCGGGGTCGCCCACGATCACTTCGATCCCCAGGGGCGCGGCGCGGGTACGCATCACGTCGATGTTCTGGGGGTGGCAATTCTCATCCACGAAGAACCTGGTGGCCTTCGATTTGGACACCCGCTGCGCCATCGCCATCGCCTCTGCCGCCGCGGTGGATTCGTCCAGCAGGGACGCGTTGGCGATGTCGAGCCCCGTCAGATCGCAGATCATCGTCTGGTAGTTCAACAGCGCTTCCAGCCGGCCCTGGCTGATCTCTGGCTGATAGGGGGTATAGGCGGTGTACCAGGCCGGATTCTCCAGCACATAGCGCTGGATCGCCGGCGGGGTCACGGTGCCGTAATACCCCTGACCGATCATCGTGCTGAACACCTGGTTCTTACGCGCGGTCTGGCGCATGAACCAGGTCAGCCCACGCTCTGACTTGGCGGGGCCAAAGTCCAGCGGTACCTTCTGGCGGATTGAGCGCGGCACCGTCTCGTCGATCAGCGCGTCCAGGCTGTCAGCGCCGACCACCTGCAGCATCTCGGCCATCTCCTGCGGAGAGGGGCCGATATGGCGGCGGTTGGCGAAGTCGTGCGGATTGTAGTCGGTCGGGGTAAAGGGCATGTATCAGCTCTTTTTGCTATAGGTCTTCGGACGCGCGGCTGTCGCTGTGGATGCGGCTACCCGATGAAGTCCTTGTAGGCGTCTTCGTCCATGAAATCGTCGAGCACGGACATGTCGTCGATCTTCAGCTTGAAGAACCAGCCGTCGCCGGTGGGATCCTCGTTCACCAGGCTGGGGGTGGCGACGATGGCGTCGTTGACCTCGGCGATCTCGCCGTCGACCGGGGCCAGGATGTCCGAGGCGGCCTTGACGGATTCGATCACCGCGACCTCGTCGTCCTTGGTGACCACGCCGCCGACGCCGGGCAGCTCGACAAAGACGATGTCGCCCAGCTGTTCGGTGGCATGGTCCGTGATGCCGACCACGACCAGATCATCCTCGATCCGCAGCCATTCGTGTTCTTCGGTGAATTTCATGTGGGTCTCCTGTTGGTTCAGCGTTTGTAGGTTGCAGGCCGGAAGGGCATCGCGGCCACGGTCGCGGGCAGACGTTTGCCGCGCACCTCACCGAATACGGCGGTGCCCACCGTGGCAAGCCCGGTCGGGACATAGCCCATCGACATCGGCCGCGCGATGGACGGGCCATAGGCGCCAGAGGTCACTTCGCCGATGGGATCGCCGCCTGTCACCTCGGCGAACAGGGGCGTTCCCGCCCGCATCGGCGCCCGGCCCTCGGGCAGCAGCCCGACCCGGCGGCGGGCGGTGCCCTGGTCCAGCGCGTCAAGGATCCGGTCGGCACCAGGGAAGCCACCGGCCCGCGCCCCGCCCCGGCGGCGGACCTTTTGCATCGCCCATTCCAGCGCCGCCTCGACTGGGTCGGTGCCGGTGTCGATGTCATTGCCATACAGGCACAGCCCCGCCTCCAGCCGCAGCGAATCCCGCGCGCCAAGGCCGATGGGGGCCACCGCGTCTTGTGCCGCCAGCGCCTCGGCCAGGGCGCGGGCCTGCGTCTGGGGCACCGAGATCTCGTAGCCGTCCTCGCCCGTATAGCCAGAGCGCGAGATCCAGAGCTCTCCGAACGCGCTGTCGAAGGTCCCGACATCCATGAACCGCATCGCCGCCACAGCCGGCACAAGGGCGGCCAGCGCCGCCTCTGCCGCCGGGCCCTGCAGGGCCAGCAGGCCGCGATCCGATATGACCTCGATCCCCACCAGATCGCCGATGGCGGCTTGCATATGGGCCACGTCGGCCGCCTTGCAGGCCGCGTTGACCACGACGAACAGGTGATCGCCGCGGTTCGCGATCATCAGATCGTCCAGAATCCCGCCCGCCGGATTGGTGAACAGCCCATAGCGCTGGCGGCCGGGCTTCAACCCCAGCAGATCCGCCGGAACCAGCCGTTCCAGCGCTGCCGCCGGATCCTCTGGCCCGGGGCGCAAGATCACCTGCCCCATATGGCTGACGTCGAACAGACCCGCGCCCGCGCGGCAATGCAGATGCTCTTTCAGCACGCCCATCGGGTATTGCACGGGCATGTCATAGCCCGCGAATGGCACCATCCGGGCGCCCTGATCCACATGGAAATCATACAGACATGTCCGTTTCAGGTCGGTCATGCCACACCCCTCGTCCTTGTCCGGACGCATGCCCGGCACCGTTGCGGCGCGGGTGTCCCGCGCGTTCGATGCCCCCTCTGTCCGTCCGCCTGAGATCGTTATCCCTTCGGCGCCCCGGACAAGGCCGGGATCTCTCCAGAGTTCCTGTGCCGGACAGGTCCATTTGCCTGAGAGTTTACCGGGGCGGTTGCTCCTTCGGCACCGGTGTCACCCGGATTCTCCCTGTTCCGACGCGGCAAAGCTATTCCACTCGATGCCGGGCGGCAAGGGGTTGAATTCGCCCCGGCGGGCGGGCCAAAAGCGGCGCCATGGCAGATCCCTTTTTCTTCGGCTACGGAAGCCTCGTGAACCGGTCGACCCATGTCTTTCCGGAGGCCGCGCCCGCCCGCCTGACCGGCTGGCGGCGGGTCTGGCGGCACACCGAATTACGCCCGGTGGCCTTCCTGACAGCGGAACCGGCGGCGGGGGTCGAGATCGAGGGGCTGATCGCCCATGTCCCCGGCAACGACTGGGTGGCCCTGGACACGCGCGAGCGGGCCTATGACCGGGCGCCGGTGACGCCGCAGGTCTCCCATGCGGTGGGCCGCGCGGTGGAGGTGCAGGTCTATGCCATCCCCGAAGGCAAGCATGGCACGCCGGATGTCGCCCATCCGGTGCTGCTGAGCTACCTGGATGTGGTGGTGCAGGGCTATCTGCGCGAATTCGGCGAGGCGGGGGTGCGGCGGTTCTTTGAGACGACCGGCGGCTGGGACGCGCCGATCCGCGACGACCGCGCGCTGCCCGTCTACCCCCGTGCCCAACAGCTCGCGGCGGAAGAGCAGGCGCTGGTCGACGACTGGCTGCGCGAGATCGACGCGCGGCTGGTTTAGCGCGGCAGCAACCGCTCCAGGGCTTTGCCGTCGTCCCAGGTGCCGTGCAGCTCGCCATCGGGCATCACGACGTAAACGACCGGCGTGGTCGCGCCCCAATCGACCGCGACGACCCGCCCGTCGATGAGGCCTTCGCCGGAATAGCTGTCGTTCCCCACTTGCCAGGCAAAGGCGATGCGGGTGCCTTGCTGGGTGATCCGAACCTGACCGGAATAAGCGGAGCCGTCCGGATTGCGGCCCTCTGCGGTATAATTGCCAGAGATGTCCATGGCCTGCGCCGGGCGATTGCCCGAATCCTTGCCCCCCATCTGGCCGCTTTGGGCAAGGGCGCTGGTTGCGGCAACGGCAAGGGCGGATGCAATGGCAAGTCGGCGGGTAAGCATGTTGGCGTCTCCTGTGTTGCCGCGAGTGTGTCCAACGCGGGAGGGTCTGGCAAGTCAGGTATTCCGGGCGCGGTTGGTGGGGCTAGGGGCGGTGTGAGGTGGGGTTCGCAGGCGTGGCATTCCGCTCGCCTGCGCCGACAAAGACCAACCGGGTAGTGAGCCCGCTTCGCCAAACCGGGGTCCGTCGGGGCTTCGCCCCGTGCGCGCCTCAAACGCTCCACCGGACCTTTTGCCGGCTTCGCCGGACGGGCGCTTATCCCTGAAGTGTTCTGACGCCGATCTCGCCTTCTTCGCGAGCCTGCATCGCGAGCGCGGCCGCATGGGATCCGGCGAGCGTGGTGTAGTAAGGGATCTTGTCCATCAGCGCGACATTCCGCAGCGACCGCGAATCCTCGACCGCCTGCGCGCCTTCGGTGGAGTTCATCACCAAGGCCACGCCACCGTCTTTCATCAGATCGACGATATTCGGGCGCCCTTCATAGGCTTTCAGCACGACCTGCGTCTCGATCCCATGCTCCGCCAGAAATGACGCCGTCCCGCGCGTTGCAAGCATTGTGAAACCAAGCTGCGTCAAAATCGCGCCGGTCTGGCGCAGTTCATCGGATTTGTCCTCGTCCTTGAACGACAGAAACACCGCGCCCTCGGTGGGCAAGAGCGTGCCCGCGCCCATTTGTGCCTTCAGGAAGGCCTGCGCAAAGGACCGGTCCCAGCCCATCACCTCGCCGGTGGAGCGCATCTCGGGGCTCAGCAGCGTGTCGACACCGGGGAAGCGCGCAAAGGGCAGCACCGCCTCCTTGACCGAATACCAGGGCATGTTCGGATC
>CAYGRI010000251.1:0-8169 GCA_964352155.1 uncultured Maritimibacter sp.
GCGTCAGGCTCTGTCGTGGCTGGGGCCGGGGCGGCAACCGGGCCCAGCGGGTGGTGACACCGGGCGTAATGGCCGGGATCATGAAGCGTCAGGGCGGGCTCTGAACGGCACAGAGCGCTGGCGCGGCTGCACCGGGGCTGCACAGGGCAGCCCTCGGGCAGATTCAGCAGTGAGGGGGTCATGCCCGGAAACTGCTTCAGCCGCCCGCGGGCCTGGCCGATCTGCGGAACACTGTCCAGCAGGCCGCGGGTATAGGGATGCAACGGGCGGTCCAGCACATCGTCGACCGTGCCGCTTTCGACGATCCTGCCCGCGTACATGACCGAGATGCTGTCGGCCAGCCCCGCCACCACCGACAGGTCATGGGTCACCCAGACGATGGCGGTGCCGAATTCCGCCGCGAGGGCGCGAATCTCGGCCAGGATCTGCCCCTGGATGGTCACGTCCAGCGCTGTTGTGGGCTCGTCGGCGATGATAACGGCGGGCTGGTTCAGCAAGGCGATGGCGATGGCCACGCGCTGCCGCATCCCGCCCGACAGCTGATGCGGATGCGCGCGCAGCCGCTCCTCTGGCGCCGGGATCCCGACCTTCTGCAACGCTTCCAGCGCCCGCGCGGCGGCCGCCCGTTTCGAGACGTTCTCATGCGCGAGGATCGCCTCTGTCATCTGGGTCTCGATGCGCATCACGGGGTTCAGGGTCATCATCGGATCCTGAAAGATCATCGACACGCGCTGTCCCCGGATGCTTTGCAGCGATTGCCGGGACAGCCCCACGATCTCATCGCCTTCGATGCGGATGCTGCCCTCGACAATGCGGCCTGGCGGATCGACCAGCCCGAGGATCGAGAACCCGGTGACTGTCTTGCCGGAACCGCTTTCGCCGACCAGCCCCATGATCTCGCCCGGGGCGACGCTGAAACTGACATCGTCCACCGCCTTCACCACGCCCGCCTTGGTGAAGAAATGGGTGCGCAGGTTCGTGACCTGCAGGGCGGGTGTCTGGCTGTCGCTCATGTCTCAAGCCGTGGGTTCAGCACATCGCGGATCCGGTCGCCGACGAGGTTGATCGAGATGATCGTGATCAGCAGCGCGACACCGGGATAGGTGGAAATCCAGTAGCGGCCCGACAGCACATATTCAAAGCCATTGGCGATCAGCAGGCCCAGGCTGGGCTGGGTTACCGGCATCCCGAGGCCAAGGAAGGACAGCGTTGCCTCCAGCGCGATGGCGTTGGCCACCTGAACCGTGGCCACGACGATCAGCGGGGCGATGCAGTTGGGCATCAGATGGCCGAACATGATCCGCCGCTGCGACAGACCAAGGCAGCGCGCGGCGTCGATATATTCGCGCCGCCGCTCCACCAGCGCCGCGGACCGGACGGTGCGGGCGAAATAGGCCCATTGCACAGCGACAAGGGCGATGATGATCTTGTCGATCCCCTGGCCCAGAACGGCCAGCATGATCAGCGCGATCAGGATTGCCGGGAAGGATAGCTGGAACTCTACGATTCGCATGATCAGCGTATCAACGCGCCCCCCGAAGAACGCGGCCGTCAAACCCACAGTCGTGCCCACGGTCAGCGCGACGATCCCGGCCACGACGCCGACGCCCAGGCTGATGCGCAACCCGTAGATGATGGCCGAAAACAGATCGCGCCCCTGACCGTCGGTGCCCAGCCAATGGGTCATGCCGGTCATCCCGACCTCACCCGGTTTCAACCGGCTGTCCATTAGGTCGAGGCTGGCAAGGTCATACGGATCGGTCGGCGTCACATAGGGCGCAAAGATTGCCGCCAGCAGGATCGCGATGCAAACGACAAGCGCGATGATCGCGGTCGGGCTTTCGGCGTAGTCGGCGGCGAATTTGGCAAAGCCCGTCCGCTCTTTGTACCGCGGCGCCTTTGGGGGCGCCTTTGGCGGCGTCACGGGCATGTCGTCTGTTTCCAGGGTCAATCGTCTATCTCCGTCAGCCGCACGCGGGGGTCGATGAAGGAATAGGTGATGTCGACAAGCAGGTTGATCACGACGAACATCAGGACCGTCAGCATCAGGTAGGCCACGACAATGGGCCGGTCGAGCAGGTTGATCGAGTCGATGATCAGCTTGCCCATGCCGGGCCAGGAAAAGATCGTTTCGGTGACAACGGCAAAGGCGATCACCGTGCCGAGTTCCAGCCCCAGCACCGTCACGATCGGGATCAGGATGTTGCGGAAGGCATGTACAAAGACCACCCGGCGGACGGACAGGCCCTTGGCATAGGCGAACTTGATGTAATCTTGTTGCAGGGTCTCTCGCATGCCGGCGCGGGTCAGCCGGATCACAAGGGCGATCTTGAACAAGGCCAGGTTCAGGGCGGGCAGGAACAGATGCGCCAGGCCATCCCATGTCAGGAAACTGACCTCTACGCCGAAGACCGAAACGGTATCGCCGCGGCCGCCGGAGGGCAGGATGCCCCAATGCACCGCGAATAGCACGATCAGCATCAGCCCGACCCAGAACGACGGCAGGCTGAACCCAAGGATCGAGCCGGACAGGATCAGCTTCGAGAACCACGCATCCGGCCAGTAGCCCGCGACCATACCCAGCGGAATGCCGAATACCATGGCCAGCACCAGCGAAGAGATCGCCAGCTCCAGCGTGGCAGGCATCGCCGCAAGGATCAGTTTCAGCGCCGGTTCGTCGTAGATGAAGGAATTCCCAAGGTCGCCCTGCAGGGCCCGGATGACGAAATAGCCGTATTGCTCGTAGACCGGTTTATCGAGGCCCAGCTTTTCGATGGCCGCCTGCTTGATCTCTGGCGTGGCGTCCGGGTTGATCAGGATCTCGACCGGGTTGCCGATGGCATAAACGCCCAGAAACACGATCAGCGACATCGCCAGGATGATCACGATGCCCTGCAACAAGCGGCGAACCAAGAACAGCGTCATTTCGTGGCCCCCATTTCAACGATATCATGCCGCCTGGCGCGACGCGCTGCGGTCGCAGGGCCAGCCTTGACGTTCCCCCTGGACATTGTGCGATACTGATGGGGCGGCTGCGATGTCGCAATCCCTTTCTGGCCCTCTTATTCATCGGATGCACAACAATGCGACTGCAAGGGCGATCTGCGATCATTACGGGTGCATCTTCTGGATTAGGGCGGGCGATGGCCTGCCGCTTTGCCGCCGAAGGGGCGGCGGTGACGATCGCGGATCTGGAAATCGCCCCGCGCGAGGGCGGCGCCCCCACCGCCGAGGTGATTGCACAGGCCGGTGGCCAGGCTGACTATGTGGAGTGTGACGTGTCCGACTGGTCGGCGGTCGATGCGGTGGTCTCTGCGCATGTGGCGCAGCACGGACGGCTTGACGTGATGGTCAACAATGCGATGACAACGCGCTACCCGCCGCGCCCGCTGTTGGAAACGACCGAACAGCAATGGCGCGACGTGCTGGACGTCAACCTGACGGGCGTCTTTTTCGGGTGCAAGCGGGCGGTCATGCAGATGATCGACCAGGAGGTGATCGGCGAGGTTCGGGGCCGGATCATCAACCTGTCCTCGCAATTGGGGATCCGTGCCGCGCCGGGCAATTGCACATATGGCGTGTCCAAGGCGGGGGTGGACTACCTGACCCGCTCTGTCGCGACCGATTACGCGCCGCATAATATCATGGTGAACGCCATCGCTCCGGGCAAGATGCTGACGGGAAAGACCGGCCCTGCTATCGCGCCCGAGGTCATCGCCTTTTCGCAATCCCGCACCCCCTGGCCGCGGTTGGGCCGGCCGGCCGATGTCGCCGGGGCCGCGCTGTTTCTGGCCAGCGACGACGCCAGCTTTATTCAGGGCGAGACGCTGGCGGTGGATGGAGGCTGGCTCGCCAGTTGAACCCCGGCAGGATCAGCACAAGCGCCGCGATCACCAAAAGCAGGGCCAGCACTTCGAACAGGCCGACCGTCTCTCCCAGGATTAGGGCGGCGAACCAGACGCCCAGCGGCGGGACCAGAAGCGTGCCTGTCGAGGCAAGCGAGGTCGGCAGGCGGCGGACGACCGCGAACCAGACGGCCTGGCAAAAGATCATCGGGATCAGCGCTGAAAACGCCATGGCCCCGCCGGTGATCCAGTCGATCCGCAGCAGGCTGGCGGGTTCGCCAACCAGCAGGGCGGCCAGTATCAAAGGGACCGCCGCGATCAGGAATTGCCAACCAGACAAGGTCAGGACCCCCATTTTCCAGTCCACCGCCTTGACGATGATGGTCGCAAAGCCCCAGGACATGGCCCCTGCAATCATCAGCAGAGCGCCCAACAGGTCAGAGCCCAGGGCGCCCATCGCGGGCCAGATCAGCAGGCCCATCGCCGCCATGCCGGTGGCCAGGCCAAGGCTTCGGCGCAGGGTGATCGGCTCTTTCAGCACAAGGATCGACAGCAGGGTGGCCCAGACCGGCATGGTAAAGCCCAGAACGGCGGCGCGCCCGGCCTCGACCATGGCGATGCCAAAGCCGGAAAAGGCGTTCCAAAGCACACCCTGAAACAGCGTCAGCCACAGCAGCGGGCGCAGATCGCTGCGCGGGATCGCGATGGACCGGCCCGACAGATGCGCAACAAGCAGGCAGCCGACCCCGCCGACGAGGACGATGGTGGCCCGAAAGGTCCAGGGTTCCACGGCCGTCAACCCGATTTTCATCATGGGCCAGTTCAGCGCCCAGAAAATCGCAAGCAGAATCACAGTCATGACTTGCATGGGTGTGCTCATGTCCGTCTAATCCCCGCTATGCGCATTCTGATCATCGATCCCCAGTTCGAGGCCGACCCGGATGTCGAACGCTCCGTCACGGGCGCCGACGCCGACATTGTGGTCTGGCGTACGGCCGAACGCGGCTTTCCGCCAGTGGAGGAGTTCGCGAAATGCGATGCGTTGATCAATTGCCGCAGCCGAAACGCCATTACGCAAGAGACGGTGGCGTATATGGATCGCTGCCGCATCGTCAGCCAGGCGGGCGTCGGGTTCAACCATATCGACATCGCCGCCTGCGCCAAGCGGGGCATCCCGGTTTGCAACGCGCCTGATTACGGCACGGGCGAAGTCGCCGACCACGCGGTGACGCTGGCGATGTGCCTTGTGCGCGGAATCTTGGCCTATGATGCCAAGCTGCGGACCCGCAGCATCGGGTGGGATGCCCGCGCGCAGGGCACGGTGCGCCGCAGCCGCGGCATGAGCTTTGGCATTCTCGGCCTGGGCCGGATCGGCACCGCCGCCGCGCTGCGGGCGCAGGCCTTCGGGTTCAAGATCGTCTTTCACGATCCCTACCTGGCGCCGGGGGCGGAAAAGTCCTTTGGGTTCGAGCGGGCCGAGACTCTGGGCGATTTCATGGCGGCCTGCGATATCGTCAGCGTCCACACGCCCCTGACGCCCGAGACCGCCGGGATCATCGGGACGGACAGTCTTGCACAGGCCAAGCCGGGATTGCTGCTGGTGAACACGTCGCGCGGCGGCACGATGGATCTTGACGCGGTCGAGGCGGCGCTGCGGGACGGTCGGCTAGGCGGCGCCGCGCTGGACGTGCTGCCACAAGAGCCGATCGACTATGTCCACCCCCTGCTAAAGGCCTTCGAGGCGTCGGAGGATTGGCTGGACGGGCGCTTGATCATCACCCCGCATGCCGCGTTCTACAGTCCGGATTCGGTGATCGACATGCGCCGGATCGCGACCGAGAACGTTGTGAACTACCTGCGCGAGGGCCGACTGCGCTCTTGTGTGAACCAAGACCTGCTGCCGGATCGCCAGCAGACCTCCGGAAAGTCGGGGTTCGTGGCGAACTACGGCTCCGCCCCGGCCCCCGGCGCATGAGGGCCGGCTTCACGTCGGACCTGCTAGCGGCCGTCGCGCGAGGCGTGAAAGGCCGCGACGGTCTCGTCATTGGGCGGATAGGTGGTGGACAAAGGCGCGCCCGCGCGCAGACGCTCGGCGCAGAACGCCTCCAGCTCTTCGCGCTCGCGGGCCTTGGCGGCGACCTCGGCCACCACCGCCCTTGGGATCGCGGCAACACCGTTCTGGTCGCCGATCATCACGTCTCCGGGAAAGATCGCGACACCGCAACAGCCGATCGGCGCGTTCAGTGCGGTGATGTGACGGTGCGAGGTGAACGGCAGCGAGGCATCGCCCGCCGCATAGACCGGCAGCCCGATCGTCGCGATCGCGGCGCGGTCGTTCACGCCGCCATCCACCACGATGCCCGCGACGCCACGCACCTTGAAGGCCGTCGTCACCATATCGCCCAAAAGCGCGGTGTCGCTCACCCCCGCCGCTTCGCAGACCAAGACTTCGCCCGGTGCGGCCTCGTTGAAGGCCCGGCCCTGCAGGTTCTCGGCCCGTCCCTCGGCAATCGCGCTGCGCATATCCTCGCGGATGGGGATGGTGCGCAGGGTCATGGCGGGTCCTACCATCACCGGCGCGTCAGGGGCCAACGGGCTGACGCCGCGCAGAAAGACGTTCTGGAACCCCATCCTGTACAGCGTAGAAACGACGGAGGGGACCGAACACCCCTCCAGCAGCGCGCGGCTGTCGTTGTCGAGGATATGGGGCATCGGGGATCTCCGGTCTGTTGAGACGTCGCGCAGCGGGCCATCGGCCGCAGATACACAGGATGGATGATGACCAGATACGGCGCTGAATTGAAAGAGCTTTGGTCGCTGGAGCCAGAGATGATCTTTCTCAACCACGGCTCTTACGGCGCGGCGCCCATCCAGGTGCTGGACGCGCAGAAGAATTGGCAACGGCAACTGGAGGCCCAGCCATGCCAGTTCATCAACGAGGTCGCCCCAGCCGCGATCCGGGCGGCGGCGGGGCGGTTGGCGGATTTCATCGGGACCCGCGCCGAGGACACCGTGTTTGTCGAGAATACCACGGCGGGCCTGAATGCCGTCCTACGCTCCTTTCCGCTGTCGCCGGGGGATGAGGTGGTGATCAGCGATCACATCTATAACGCTACCCGCAACACGGTGACCTTCGTGGCCGAGGCTGCAGGCGCGACGGTGGCGGTCGCGAAGGTTGGTCTGCCCGTCGCGGATGCGGATCAGATCGTTGGCGCGGTCATGGGGGCCGTGAACGCGGCGACCCGGCTGATCGTCATTGACCATGTCGCCTCGATCACGGGGGTTGTCTTTCCGGTCGCGCGGATCGCCGAAATGGCGCGGGCGCGCGGCATTCCCGTGCTGGTCGACGGGGCACATGCGCCGGGGATGCTGGATCTGGATGTGGCGGCGCTGGGCGTGGATTGGTACGTGGGGAACTGCCACAAGTGGCTTTGCGCTCCAAAGGGATCCGCCTTTGTCTGGGCCGACCCCGCCCGGCAAGAGGGGTTGCATCCCACGGTGATCTCCCATGATCTGGGCAAGGGCTTTACCTTTGAATTCGACAAGATCGGGACCCGCGACGCCTCTGCCTGGCTGTCCGTTCCGGCGGCGCTGGAGTTCCACGACGCCTTGGGCGGGGCCGTGATGCGGCAGCGCTGTCACGCGGTTGCGGTGGCCGAAGGGCAGGCGCTTGCGGCGCGCTGGGGTACGGAAACCGGCGCGCCCGGGGATTTGTTCGGAACGATGTCAACGGTGCGCTTGCCGGGATCGCTGCCCGCGGACCGCGCGGTGTCAGAGCGTCTGAAGGCCTGGCTTTGGGCCGAACACCGGGCAGAGATCCACATCATGCCCTTCGGCGGCGCTTTCTGGACGCGCCTGTCCGTTGCGCCCTACACCACCGAGGCAGAGTGCCGGGCAACGGGCCCGCTGATCGAGGCGGCGCTGGAGGCGCTTGGCGGATAATGGGTCGCGACGCCGACACGCGTTGGCGCAAGGCCCGCGCCGCCCGCCGGGCCCGGTTCGTCTGACAAGGAACGTCGGCGCTGCGCTTTACGCCGTTGGCTTTGGTGACGGGTCCCGCGTCTTGCGGATAGTGTGCTAGCCGCGACACAGATCCGCAATAAGGGTGTCCAGCCGCGCACCCAGTGCGTCGGGGTCGGCCAGCAATTCCTGGATCGGAACCCGGCCAAGCCCCGGCAGCAAAGCGGCGTAAAGATCCTGCCGCAGGCGGGTGGCAAGGGCCGGCGGGCGAGCCAGAAGCGCCGCGACCAGCGCTTGCATCCGCGCGTCGTTGAACACCCGGTCCCAGGCGTCACGCTCTGGCCCGAAGGAGAAAGGCGCGGGC
>CAYGRI010000252.1:0-8068 GCA_964352155.1 uncultured Maritimibacter sp.
GCGCAACAGCTTTTGATCCGCGCGCTGTTGCTGCGGATGTGGAACGATCCGATCGGCGGCAATTTCACCCGCTGGGGTACCAGCCTGCACGACCGTTTCATGCTGCCCGAATTCATCTGGCAGAACTTTCTGGGCGTGCTGGCGGATCTGAAACAGCATGGCTTCGACTTCCGCCCCGAATGGTATGAGGCGCAGGCCGAATTCCGCTTCCCCTTCTGCGGCGAGATCGAGGTGGAGGGCGTCAAGCTGGAGCTGCGGCAGGCGCTGGAACCCTGGAACGTGCTGGGCGAAACCGGCGCCATCGGGGGCACGGTGCGCTATACCGACAGTTCGACGGAGCGGTTGCAGGTCAAGCTGACCACCGCCGACCCGTCCCGCTATACCGTCACCTGCAACCGCCGCTCGGTGCCGATGACGGCCACCGGGACCAACGGCACCTCGGTGGGCGCGATCCGCTACAAGGCGTGGCAGCCCTCGATGGCGATGCATCCGGTCGTTCCGGTCCATGCGCCGCTGACCATCGATATCTTCGACAGCTGGACTGGGCGCGCGCTGGGCGGCTGCACCTATCACGTCGCCCATCCCGGCGGGCGCAACTATGACACCTTCCCGGTGAATGCGAACGAGGCAGAGGCCCGCCGTCTGGCCCGCTTCGAACCCCACGGCCACACCCCCGGCGGATACACTCCGGTGCCAGAGGTGGCGCATCCCGAGTTTCCGATGACGCTCGACCTGCGCCGCCTGTCGGGGATCTGAGATGCAAGACCAAACGGTCGGGAGCGAAACGGAGGATGGACTCGCGCGCCTGCTGCGCGACTATGCCCCCGTGCCCGGCGTGGCGGACGAACTCTTTGACGCGGATGGCAAAATGCGGCCCGTCTGGGGGCCGTTCCTGGCCGACCTCGCGGCGCTGAACGACGAGGACCTGACCCACGCCCTGGCCCGGGGCAGCCAATACCTGCGCGACGCCGGGGTGTTCTTTCGCCACTACGGGCCAGAGGCGGAGGGCGGCGAACGCGACTGGCCGCTGAGCCATCTTCCGCTGCTGATCGACGGCGCGGAATGGCAAGAGATCGCCGCCGGCCTGACCGAGCGTGCCAACCTGCTGGAACGGGTGATCGCCGATTTCTACGGCCCCGCCAATCTGGTGTCGCAGGCGGTCATTCCGCCCGAATTGCTGGCGGGCAATCCGGAATGGCTGCGCCCGATGGTGGATGTCCGCCCCCGGTCGGGGCATTTCCTGCATTTCCTGGCCTTTGACATCGGGCGCGGTCCGGAGGGCGGCTGGTGGGTGCTGTGCGACCGGGCGCAGGCGCCCTCGGGTGCGGGCTATGCGCTGGAAAACCGGATGGCGACGGCGCGGACCTTTTCAGAGATCATGGGGCGCACCAAAGTCACGCGGCTGGCCAAGTTCTTTCGCGCCTTTCGCGATTCGCTGACCGACCTGCGCGATAGCGATGGTAGCCGCGCCTCGATCCTGACGCCGGGGCCGATGAACGATTCCTACTACGAACACGCCTATATCGCGCGCTATCTGGGCTTGCTGCTGGTGCAGGGCGAGGATCTGGTCGTCCGCAATGGCCGCCTGATGGTCCATACGGTCAGCGGGCCGCAGCCGATCTCGGTGTTGTGGCGGCGGCTCGATTCCGAATGGATGGACCCGCTGGAGCTGAACGAGACCTCGGCCATCGGCACGCCGGGCTTTCTGGGGGCGCTGCGCGCGGGCACGGTGGATACGATCAACGCGGTCGGCTCCGGCGCGATCGAGATCCGGGCGCTGATGGCCTTCATGCCCCGGATTGCCGAGCATCTGAACGGCCAGCCCCTGCGCCTGCCCAACATCGCCACATGGTGGTGCGGCGGGCAGGCGGCGCGCGACTACGTCAAGAAGAACCTGTCGCGGATGACGGTGGATCAGGCGATGGCCACGGGCCTGCCCTTCGATCACGGGGCCGAGGTGGTGATCGGCGGCAAGACCCGCAAGGGCGCCGACGTGAACCCCAAGTGGATTGACCAGGAGGCCGGGCGCCTGGCCGCGCAGGAAATGGTCTCGCTCTCCACCGCGCCCGCGCTGGTGGACGGGCGCTTGGTGCCCCGCCCGATGAGTTTGCGGGTGTTTCTGGCGCGCACCGCCGAAGGCTGGCAGGTGATGCCTGGCGGCTTTGCCCGGATCGGCCATTCCGACACCTCGCCCGACATCGCGATGCAAAAGGGCGGGTCGGTCAGCGATGTGTGGATCGTCGGCAATGCCGCGACCGAGGATGAAACGCTGGTCAAACCGGCTGAGACCGGGTTCAAACGCCGCCTCACTGCGGCTTTGCCCAGCCGCGCGGCGGACAACCTGTTCTGGTTGGGCCGCTACACCGAACGGGCGGAACAAAAGATCCGGTTCCTGCGCGCCTACAACCTGCGGATCGCCGAGAACCCCAGCGCAGAGCTGCCGCTGACCGCCTATCTTGCGGACTATATGGAGCTGATTGGCATCGACCCGGCCGTGCCCCTGTCCGACGGGATGATGGGCGATGTGCGCGCCGCGCTGACCTCGGCCGGGCGGATCCGCGATCGGTTCTCGGTGGATGGCTGGAACGCCCTGACCGATCTGCTGCAAACCATGGAACAGATGGCCCCGAAGATCGCCCCCGGCGACGATTCGGCGCGGGCGATGTCGATCCTGCTGCGCAAGATCTCGGGCTTTACCGGCTTGGTGCATGAGAACATGTACCGCTTTACCGGCTGGCGGTTCCTCAGCCTTGGGCGCTCGATGGAGCGAGCCTGGGCCACGGCGAACCTGTTGGTCAGCTTTACCGATCCGGACGCGCCCGACGGCAGCAACGACATCGCCATCGAGGTCGGCGATTCGATCATGTCGCACCGCCGCCGTTTCACGGTGGGCACCGGCCGCGACACGGTGATCGACCTGCTGTTGCTCGACCAGATGAACCCGCGTTCTGTCCTGCACCAGCTCTCGGCGATCCGGGAGCACCTGGAGGATCTGCCCGCGCCCTCCGACGCGCCCCAGATGACCCCCGTTTTGCGCGATGTGCTGCGGCTGGAAACCGATCTGGCCGTCGCCACCGCCGATGATTTCGACCGCGACCGGCTGATCGAAGTGTCGAATGCCACCGCCGAATTGTCCGGTCTTCTTGCCCATTCGCATCTACGGTAACCGAATGCTCTACGATATCTCTTTGTCCATCACCTATGATTACGACGCGCCTGCGGATGCGGGGCGCCATGTGCTGCGCATCGTGCCCGCCGATCTGCCGGGCGAGCAGCGGGTCATCGCCTCCAGCCTCGTGATCCATCCAGAACCGGCCGAGCGCGTGACCCGGCGCGATTTCTTTGGCAATGCCTGCGTCGAGATCGCCTATGACGCGCCGCTGATGGCGACCGAATTCCGCGTCAAGGCCCGCATCGACCGCGAAGAGCCGAGCAACCTGTTCGACATCTCCCCCAGCCTCGAAGGCTTGCGGCGCGAGCTGAAGACTCTGGCCGATGCCGGGCCCCAGTCGCCGCATCACTTCCGCTTTGAATCGCCCCGGGTCGGGTATCACCCCGACATCATCGCCTGGGCGCGCGAGGTGACGGCGGACGAGACGACGGTGTTCGGCGTTGCGCAGGCGGTGTCGGATGCGGTCCACCGCGACCTCGCCTTCGACCCCGAGGCGACGATGGTCGACACGGCGGTGGACGAGGCCTTCGCGATCAAGCGCGGGGTGTGTCAGGATTTCACCCATGTGGCGATCGCGGCGCTGCGCGGTCTGGGGATCCCGGCGGGCTATGTCAGCGGCTATCTGCGCACCCTCCCGCCCGAGGGCGAGCCCCGGCTTGAAGGCGCCGACGCGATGCATGCCTGGGTCCGGGCCTGGTGCGGCTCCGATATGGGCTGGGTGGAGTTCGACCCCACCAACAAGAAACCCGCCGGTCTGGACCATATCGTGGTGGCCCGGGGGCGCGATTACTTCGACCTGGCCCCGGTCAAAGGCGCCTTGCGCACCGCCGGGACCCAATCGACCACCCAGGGCGTCGACGTGCTGGAGGTGGCGCAGCAAGACGTCTGAGGCGCGTTGGGACGTTTCCGGGGGCCAGCCCCAAGTGCCGCTGCGGCAAGGGCCTTTGCCCGTGCTGCGGCGCGGTTTGGGCCTCACCGGCGCGCGCCAGCCGGGAGGGACGCGAGCAGAGCATGTCGCGCCAAACCGAGGTCACAATCCGGACGGAGCGGGCGCGGGGTCTGCAAACCCCGCCTTGCTCCGGTATGTGAATGCGCGACCCCGACTTTGCACGACACGCATGCGTCGCAGCGCTCCGCCAAGCTGAAAAGGCCAAGCTGAAAAGGGGGTGTCAGAACACGTACAGCAGCCCTTCGACGACCCATCCCGCGCCTTCGGGCCGCCCCGCTCCGTCCAACAGCGCCTCCAGCCCCGGCGGGATCGCATTGGCATCGTCCAGGGTGACCACGAAGATCCCCGCCGGATCGGGCCAGAGGCCGTCGACCACCGCCTCCAGCCGGGTCGCGCCGCCCTCCAGCCGGGTTGAGACGGCCCAGGCCCCCTCCGGTCCCAAGGTCGCCTGGGCGGGGCCGGCGCCCAGTTCCACGCCAGCCGCCGCCGCGCCCTCCGTGCGGCCGGTCAGACTGACCTCGACCCAGGGCAGATCGGGCCGGTCGCGCAGGCGGATCGCGCCGCCGTCCACCACAAACGCCCCCGCAACCCCCCGCAGGGGCAGCAGCGGCGCCAGTTCCACCCGGCCTGACGTGAGCGTCACCCGGGCCGTGGCAAGCCAGAACGGCATCTGCATCTCTCCGGCCAAACCTATCCCGGCGCCGGTCAGCCGCACCTGCCAGCGCCAGCCGGACAGGTCGGGCCACAGCGCCTCCCAGTGCAGAGTCATCGCGGGGAACAGCCCCTGGGCGGCGAGGTTCATCCGCCCCTCGCGCAACCGCGCCGCATCCGGGACGCTGGCCGTCCAGCCGGGCAGGACAGTCACCGGCAGGGCCAGCCGCAGATGGTGCATCCGCCCCTGCCACAGCGCCGCCACCGCCAGCCCCAGCGAGAACACCAGCAGCAGCGCCAGCACCCGCATCAACCGGCCCATCACTCTGCCGGCTCCAGCGTGAACCCGGCTTCGGCGCGGCCGGGGTCGGCCCGCTCGATCCGGAAGGCGGCAATCTGGTAGCCCCAGCCGGGCGTCGTGTCGGCCAGCCAGCCGATCAGCGCGTCAAAGGCCACGGCGTCGAATTGCAGGTCGACACCGCCCCCGGCCATGTTGGCCAGTTGCGCCACACGGTCGCGCAGCCCGGCGTCGACCAGGCTGCGTTCCAGCCCGCTCAGACCGATGGGCGCGCTGTCTGTGCCCGTGGTTGGCGCAGCCGAAGACAATCCCTCTGGCGGCAGGTCTGTGACGCGGGCTGCCACCCAGTCGCGTAGCGCGTCCGCCTCTTGTGCGGCCAGTGCGGCGTCGGTCCGGGCCTGCAGCACCGGCGCGATGACCATGAACCCAACCGCCACCGGCAGGATCACAGCCACCAGCATCAGCAACAGCAGCCGCTCGCGCCCCGTAAGCTGGGCCAGCCTGTAGGCGATCCAATCCACGCTACGTTTCCCCGTCCAGCAGCCGCAAACTGGCCGCCACGCCACCTGCCTGGCGCGCGGCGCTGTCCAGTTCCTCGACCGCGAAGCCGCCCGCGCGCAGATCGGCGACCAGCCGGTCCAAGGCGGCAAAATCCGTCAGTTCTACCACCGCGACAAGCCCGCTGTCCGCGCGGTACGAGATCGCCTGCAACACCACAGCATCGCCCGCCAGAAAAGGGGCGGCCATTTGGAACAGGACCAGCGCATCGGCTTTCGGCGTCGGCGGCGGTGCGGCCTGCGCCAAGGCGGCCGAGACCTGGGCGCGCATGTCGAGGATCGGACCGTTCGGCACAAAATGCGCCCGCACCATCGCCTCGGACGCGGCGCGGGCGGCCTCGGCCCGGGCCTGCAGATCGCGGGTTTCGACCAAGACGCTGCCGATCCAGACGCCAAGCGCCATGGCGGCCACCAGCACGGGCGCGGTCCACTGGCGCAGACCGCTGCGAATGCGGTCAAACCCGGCGGTCGGCGGCGCCTTCAGATCCAGCCCCCGAACGCTTTGCGCCCAGGGCAGCGGGGTGCCATGCCCGGCGGCGGCCAGATCGTCAAAGCTGTGGAACAGCGGCACTGCCTTGTCGGCCAGGGCGGCGTCCACCGGCTCTGACGGCTCGCCCAGCCGCAGCACCGCCTTTGGCGCGGGCGCCTCGGCCAGCAGAGCGGCGGCCAGGGATGGCTCTGCGGTAAAGCCGTCGCCCTCCCCCAGCCGCGCCCGGACAGAGGCGTCGACTGCCACCGTCCAGACCCCGGGGATGCAGGGCAGGCCCAGATAATCGGGCAGCAGGCCGGTGCAGCCATCCGTCAACCGGCCGCGCCAGCCCGCCAGATCTTCCGCGTCGGCCACAAGGATCCGGTCCCAGGCCTTGCCCGCGCGGCGCCATGGCCGCAGTTCCAGCCCCGCCTTTGGCAGGGCCAGCTTGTCGGTGATCACGCGCTGCGCCACCCGCTCGCGCGCCAGACCGGTCAGCTTGTCCGGCAGGTCCAAAGGCAGCAACGGCAGGTCGGCGCCCGGGGCCAGCGCGACATAGGCGCCGTCGGGCGGCCCCGGATCCTCCAGATGCCACAGCGCTGGCGCGCGTGCGTCGCGGCCTTTCATCGGCTGGCGTTCCCCCGTCTGCGTTCGCGTCACTATGGGCAAAAGGCCCGGCCGCTTCAATCGCGCAACGACCATCGCGCGCGGACACTGGGTTCGGGCGCGTTGAACGGGAACCGCCGCAGGATCACACGCCGCGCCGCGATTTGCCCGTTCAGCTCGGCGGCAAGATCGGCCTGAAACCACTGGCTGGAGACGGTGAACCGGTCGAACGGCAAACCCTCGATCGCTTCGGTTTCAAGGATCTCGATCGTCATGTTGCGCACTTCGGTTACAGAGTCGATGGGGCCGTCCCGGTCGATCCGCGTGTATTCCACCTGCACCTCGGTGGGCAGCGGATGCAGCGCGGCGCGCAGCACCTCCATCGGCGCGGTGTTGAGGTTGAGTTGCGTGTCAGGCGGCAGGGCGGTGGTATAGCGTGCCAGGATATCGAAGGCGCCGGGTTCCAGTGTGCGCAGCAGTTTCAACTCGTCCAGCACGTTCAGCGGCCCGCCGCGCGGTTCGGTCGGTACCGGGGCGCGCAGATAGCGCGGCAGGTCGCGTGGGCCGCCGGGGGCGAGAAAGGCGCGAATCTCTGCCACCAGCCCCGCGGGCAGGTCGATGGCGACGAACAGCCGCCGGAACGTCTCGTCCACATAGGCGTTTTCGCCGGCGGCGAGCCAGTTGATGTTCAGCCGCCCCTGCAAATCCGCCAACTCCCCGCGCACCTGTCCCGCCCCGATGTCATAGACATGCGTCTGGACCGCCCAGGGGTCGCCGGGATGAACCACCGCGCCCGACAGGCCCACCGGCGCCAGGATCATAGCGGCCAGATCCTCCATCGCGTCGAGGTGAAAGGCGATCTGCTGGGCGTTCTGGGTGCTGGCGGCCCGGCTGCGCGCCGCCTCGGATCGGGCCAGAAGCGCCGCCGTGACCGAGGCGATGACGAGCACCACCACCAACGCATTGATCAAAACGACGCCGCGCTGGGATCTCATCGCAGGGTCACCACGGTCTCGATCCGTTCCAGCCGGTCCAGCACAAGCGTGACCCGCAGCGCATCCGGCAGGGTTCCAAGCGTCGCATCCGGCGGGGGAAAGCCAAGAACCCAGCCAAAATCCGGGTCGAACACCTCGACGGTGAAGTCTTCGACATCCGAGAAGATGACCGCTTCCGGGCTGATCTGGCGCAGGTCTCCGGGGATCAGACCGGGCCAGCGTTGCCGGGTGACCTCACGCGTCAGGGGGTTTAGCCGCCAGATCACCCGCGCCTTGGCCGGACCGGTCCCGTCAAAGGTCGCCTGCCCGCCCAGACTCAGAGCGAAACGGGGTTCGCGGGCGGGCGAGTCCAGCGCGGGCAGGGGCAGGCC
>CAYGRI010000253.1:0-8005 GCA_964352155.1 uncultured Maritimibacter sp.
CGTGGGACTGGGCCGCCTCGTGGGACTGGGCCGGGTGTAGGAACTGGGCCGCGCTGTGGGGCGGGGCTGCGCTTTGCGATTGGGACGGGCCGGGTTCTCCGGCGGCGAAAAGCGTGCATTCGGCCATGCCATAGCAGCCGAACACCGCCTCGCGCGCCAGCCCGCAGGGCTCAAACCTGCGGTGAAAGCGGTCCAGCAAGCCAGCCGGGATCGGCTCTGCCCCGCAAAAGGCGCGGGTCCAGGTGCCAAGATCGAGGCCCCGATGATCTTCCGGGCCAATCCGCGTAAGGCATTCCTGAAAGGCAAAGGCCGGCCCGCCGCTGATGCTGGCCCGGTGGTCCGAGATCGCCCGCAGCCAGGACACGGGGCTGCGGATCATGTCGAACGGGCTCATCTGGACGGAATGCGCGCCGCTCAGAAGCGGATAGAGGATGCAGCCCATCAGCCCCATATCGTGGTAGTGGGGCAGCCAGTTCACCATCACCGTATCGGCATTCATGCCCCAAAGGCTTTGTATCAGATGCAGATTGGCCTGGATTTGCGCGCTTGTGATTGGGACGGCCTTGGGATGCCCGGTGGATCCGGATGTGTGCTGGATGATCGGAAACCGGGCTGCGCCCCGGGCGGCGTGGGCGAGGGTGGCGGGTGCGGGTGCGTCCAGGGCCAGGACCGGGCAGGCGGGGCCTGAAGTCGCCAACAACGCAGCCTCTGCCGAGGCCTTGTTCGCCGATTTGCACAGCAGCGCAGAGCCGTCGCAGACGCGCACCATCCGAGCCAGGCGCCCCGGCGGATCCGCCGCCCGGGGCAGCGCGACGGGGACCAGGCAGATCTCGGCCAGCAGGGAGGCGATCAGGGTGATCAGAAACTCCTCGCCCGCGGGGAGCGCCGCGACCAAGGTCGCAGGCGGTCCGCCAAGCGCCGTGTCCCACACGCGGTGCATCGCTGCGGCGCGCGCCAGCACGTCGGCCCCGGTCAGGACGGTGGCGGCGCGGCGCCGGTGCAGGATTGTGAAAACGGGCCGGTCGCGCCGCGCATTCAGCGCGGCCAGAACGCTGTGGCGCAGCGACGGATCGCGTTCGGGCCGGCCAGATGTCCCTGTCATACCGGGGCTGTCATACCAGTTCACACCGCGACCCGAGCGTTAGATCGCAAACTTAGGCGCGGCGGTGTCATGGTGGCGGCTTGGCATGGGTACGGTGTGCCCCGCTTTGATCGACCGATAGGTGTTGAGATACATCGCCAAGGCGCTGGACAGATCCCGCGCGATCTCGGGCCTGCTTTTGCTAAGCTCGTTCACCGCCTCGATGACGCGCCGCGCACCGGGATCGCGCAGACTGGTCCGGATCAGGTCAAGCGCCCCGGCAGATCCTGTCCCGAACAGCGCGGTGCTGTTCGTGGCGCGCAGGTGGTCCGGCGGAGCCCCCAGCAGTTTGGCCATATGGGTGAACCGCTTGATCGCGTTATCCGGCTCATAAAGCGAAGTGACCAGCCATTGCGCCCCCTCTGCAAGCTGCTCGCGGCTCATGTGCCTGGGATCTATGTTGGTCCAAAGGCCGGCGCCGGGAAAGATGTCGGAGGAGCCGTCCTTGTACAGGCGCCCCTCGGCCTTCAGCTGATCGAACAGCGGTGTTGCGACCGGGGCGACCAGTACCGTTACTCGGATATTGACCACGGGCAGCTGCATGCCAAAGCGGAACTCTCTGTCGAAACAGTCCAGCCCGTCGCTGTCAAAGCCAACCATCATGCCGGACAGCAGCATAATTCCACCAGAGACAATGGCCGCCGCATCCGCGATCAGATCCCGCCGCAGGTTCTGGCGCTTGCTGGCTTCGGCCAGAGCCGCTTCGTTGCTGGATTCGATGCCCACAAAGATCTCTCGCAGCCCGGCGTCGTTACACATCGCGATCAGCTCCGGGTCGCGGGCCAGGTCGATGGAGGCCTGAGTGGAGAATTGTACCGGGTCTCTGCCCTCGCGCCCGTTCCAGGATGCCAGCCCCTCCAACAGGGCGCGGGATTTTCGGCGGTTCACGGTAAAATTGTCGTCCGACAGGCTGATCAGCCGATAGCCGTGATCGTAGAGATCCTGCGCCTCTGCAAGCACCTTGTCGATGGGCTTGTGGCGCTGTTTGCGCCCAAGATACTGGATGACATCGCAGAAATTGCACTCGAACGGGCAGCCGCGACTGGTTTGAATGACGCCCGAGATGGCCCGGTCATTGCGGTACAGGTCCCAGCGCGGCCGGGGCGACAGCGACAGGTCGGCCTGACTGCCGCGGTAGATGGGCTTGAGGGTCCCCGCCAGAAGGTCGTGTGCCACCTGCGGCGCCACAGGCTCGAACTCGCCCGTCACCAGGCAGTCCGCCACGCCGTCAAACACGTCGGGCGCCAGGGAAACATGCGGCCCCCCCATGATCACGGTCCGGCCCAACGCGCGAAAGCGGCGTGCCATCTCTATCCCGCGGGCGGCTTGGGCGACATTCACGCTGATCGCGACAACCTCTGCCGGATCGGCGTAGTCGACGTCTTCGATGGCCTCGTCGCACAGCCGGAACTCAAACCGATCCCCAAGCAGCGCGGCAACCGTGACAAGGCTGGCAGGCGCAATCAACGCATAGCGCTTGTCGGTGTTGAGCACCTTGTCGTTGACCAGCGTTTCACCCAGGAAGTCCGCGAGCGGCGCAATCAGATAGACGCGCATATTGGTGAGATACCTTTCCAAAAAAGAAAGTCGAAATTGCTATCTCACACCACCACTCCGACGTTTACCCGGCCAGGCGGCGAAGATCAAGCAGTTAATTGCAAAGCCGTTTCAACCATTTGTGTCTGCCGGGTTGGCGCAGGTGGGGCGGTCGCCGCGCCTTTGCATGGCCTCTGATGTCTCTGGCCTTCACCCTGAAGCGGGTCCCTTTGCTGGAATACTCTCAGGCAGTGGTGCGCCGGCCTTTGGTCCCTCTGAACGACGGTTTCGGGAGCCGGAGGGCGACATGTGCGACTCGCGGTCGCGACGTCCAGGCACCCGATCGGCGCGGTGGCGTGCGGCTTTGCCCGGTGCCGGGCGGGCGGGGCCTGTGGTCTGCCCGCCACGACTTCAGGGGGCTTTACGCGATGCCCAATTGCGATAGAACGACCAAAAGGACATCCCGATCAGGCCAAGCGCCGCCGCCACGACGACAAGTTTCGCCACCGTATCCCAGAGGTTCAGGACAGACACGAAATCCGGGGCCTCGACGAATTGCCGTTGCGATAGCGCGGATGCCCCCGCGATTTCCGGCAATCCGATGCGGACCAGCAACCCGAGGTGTAGCAGCCAGAACAAGAACTTGGTTGTCCGAGGAAAAACCAACGCGCCCAAACGGCTCTGGAGCCATGTGATTGCGAACAACACAAACATGCCAATGCCGAGGTTGCGCCAGTAATTGCCCAGGGCCACGACATAGAGCGTGTCATGGTAGGCTGTGTCGGTATGTGACCATCGGCTGAACCGCAGGCCAGTCTCGCCTGTCAGCAAGAGTCCGAACACCAGGAAGACGGCGGATGCGGCAAGGAAAAGCGCCTCTGGCCGCCGTGATAGCAAACGGACGATCAACGGTAGCAACAGCGCAGATGCGAGGAAGACGGTTTCGAATGTCATGCTCAAACCCGGCGAGGTCGTGATCCATGCGGTTTGCTAGCGGGACTCTGTCGCAAGGTCCATCACAAGCTGGCGGAATACGCTGCTGTGGCCAAGGATTCGCAGTCTGCCTTTCGGCCAGACCGGGTCAAGTTCGGCCCTCCGGCACGCCGGGGATGAAGACGTGCCGCCGGTCGAGGCCATTCTGGCCGTGGCGGCGCAGGGTGGTCGGCACGGCGATGTGGCCAAGCTACTGGGGCGTTGCGACGATTGCAGCGGCAGCGGCGCATGTTCTTGCAGCGGTACGGACGCGCGGATAGCGATAGGCGTGCGGGGCGAAGGCGTTGAGATTGGCCGCGCTGAAGGCGGTGTCGGCGATCCTGCGAAGGGGTTCGGTGTTTTGCCTGGGCCTTCAACAATGACGCCGGTGTTGGGATCTGGCGCGATGGTGCTGCCGGGGAGACGGGGCCGTTGAAGGCTTGGGGGGGCGTCAAACGCCAGGGCCCGCGCTGTTAGAGACACGGAATATAGGCGGCTTGTCGCATTCGCGGGTTTTCACAGGGCCGATACGGACCACTAAAAACCTCGCCATGCCGGCCTGGATCTGATTCAATGCCGAGGGCGGAGTATTGCATGGCCAAGGCGCCCTGATTGTCCGATGGTGAGGCATGTCGCTGGCGCGGCCGGCCGCCGCGCGGGACAGATGCGCGCTGGTGGAAGGGCGGGATCGGCCGGGCGAAGGGATCACAACAGCGCCGAAAGTCGCATCGACGGGCCTTCCGGCATCGAAACAGGCAAGAGCGAGATCGAAGTGGTGGACAAATAGCGGGTGATTGTCGCGATGAGCGGCGCATCGGGATCAATTCTGGGGATCCGGATGCTGGAATTGTTGCCGGACAGGGCCGATCTCGAAACCCATCTGATCATGTCCTCCGCCGCGGTCCGGACCATGGGGCTGGAAACAGCTCGCACCCTGGCCGAAGGCGCGGCCTGGCGGATGTGGTGCACGGGTTTCGCGACATCGGTGCAAGCGTCGCGAGCGGGTTCTTGCTGTCGTCGTGCCATGCTCGGTCGAGACGCTCAGCGCCATTGCCTATTGTCACAGCGACGATCTGAACTCGCGGGCGTCGGATGTCTGCGTGAAAGAGCGGCGCCGCCTGGTTCTGATGTTCCGGGAGACGCCGCTGCATGCCGGCCATATCGCGGCGATGGACATGGCGACGCGGTCGGGGGCGATCGTCATGCCGGCGGTGATGGGCTTCTACTACCGCCCGGAACGGGTCGACGACATGATCGACCATCTGGTCGGCCACGCGCTGGATCTGCTCTACGTCGAGACCGGCGCGGTGCGGCGCTGGCAGAGCGGGGCGGCGTTCGATGAGGATGCGGGCTAGTCGATCTGGCCCAGGCGGTTGATCAGGATCGCGACCAGGCGTTCAGGGAATGGCGGCGATCCGATGACCTGCGCATAGGCTGCCAGATTTGACCTGGCGGCCTCGGTCGGATCGGCGCTTCCGGTGACCGGGCGGGCGGCGGATAAAAGCGATTGCAGGTATCTCTCGGCCTGCAGCTAAACGGTCTTTGCCTCGCTGCGCAAGCGTTCGAACCCGTCCGGATCCGCCTTGAAACCTTCGGACTTCATCCGGCGCCGGATCGCGCGCAGCGGCGCGACCGCCAAGTCGCGGACCGGCCGGGCGAGGGCGTCAAGCGCGGTCAGCCCTGCCACGTCCAGAGTCTTGCCGTCATGCGCCCGGTAGAGCGCGTAGAGGACCATGCCCGGCGCTGCCCTGCCCGGGGACGCGTCCCAACCCCGGCAGGGCGCCATTCAAGATCGGAAGCGCCATGGTTGAAATCAAGATCAGCATGGAAACAGAGGCCGTTTCCGCTGCGCTGGACCGCCTGTCCGAGTCTCTCACGCGACCTTTGAATTGTTCGGCGCACTCGGGGAGATGCTGGCCGACAGCAGCCAACGTCGCATGGAACGTGGCGTGACCCCCGAGGGAATACCTTTTGCTCCGAAATCCGCTGCGACCATCGACGCATACCAGCGTAACCGAAAGACCACTGTTCGAGACTTCCGGCCTCTCTTTGGGCCAAGCCGTCGCCTGCATAACGGGATTACCTACATAATCGGGATTGATGGCTATAGCGTGGAAATCGGGTCCAACATGATCTAAGCTGCGGTTCAGCAATTCGGGGCCGCGAAGGGCTCCTTCGGCATAACCTCGCGCGGCTCACCTATCCCATGGGGCGACATTCCGGCCCGTCCTTACCTGGGCCTTGATGAGGCAGACGAAACCGATATCAAGGACACAATAGAGGAATTCCTTTCGGGCGCCTGGGACGGGAACCGTGGTGTCTGAGGCGTGACGTCCTACACTCCGAAGCGCCCTGCCCAGGTCGCGCCCTATGTCGAGATCATGGGCGTGGACCTGACCGTGCAATTCCTGCTGACCTTCGGCAGTGGCAAGCTGTACCTCGCATCCAACCTCGGTGAAGGGTCGCGCCTGGTGCAACTGATCGGCATGGACAACGCGCGCCGCCTTGGCGAGAACACGCACCGGCTCACCCGGCAGGTGCCGCTTGCCAAGCCATGGCTTGCGAAGGTCCTGGCCGCACAGGGCATGTCCAAGAACGAGATCGCCCGGACCCTGCGCGCGTCCGTCCAGACGGTGCGCCGATGGCTTGCCACATGATACCTGCGGCGCCTGACTTCGACACGGCCCGAAAGGCACTGCGCGAAGCGGGCGAGCTGCTCCATGCCGCTCGCGCCGCCCATGCCCGTGCCAGCGCGGCGTTTGAACGGGCCGTTCAACACCCGCTTAACGCCCCCTTCAACACGGCCCCGGCCAGCGACGGTGCCGTCACAGACCACCGCCGCAACCATCGCCCTGGGCGCCCGGCGATCATCGACACAGACCTGGAGCTGCAAGCCTTCATCCGCGCCCGCCTGGACCGCTTCACCTTCATCGAGATCGCGGATCAGGTCGCCGCCGTGTTCCCGCCAGCCCGCCGCGTCAGCAAGAGTGCAATCCACGCCTGTTGGCGCCGCAACCACAAATAACCACAACCCCACGTCAGCCCCGAAACCCTTCCGGGCAAGTCCGTCCACTGCGAGTGTCTTCCGGTATCAGACCCAAAGATACTGGGGTACACACCAGATGAACGCACACATGAATGGCTGGGCGGCCTTCTCGCGCGTGTTCAGGTCTTTGTGGACCGTCGCCTGCGTCCGGCGGCGTGGTCGATCCGCGGGCGCCGTGCGGCCTTTTGGAGGTGTCCCAACCGACCCGTTTCCGCGTTGCCGATTCGATCTGGTTCCCCGATCGTTGCCTGGCGACGAGGTCGATGACCGGGCGTTCGGCGCCTGGCCCGATCTGCGCCTCAGGCCGGTGGGGCTGGCGCAGGGCTGAGCGCCTCGGCCAGCATGTCGAACACCACCCGCACGCGGCGCGAGCTGCGCAGCTCGCGGTGGGCGACCAGCCACATCGGCACCGGCACGCTGAACCCCGGTACCGCGCGCGCGATATCCGGATCGGCAAGTGCGATCTCGTCCATCATCAGCCCCACGCCCATGCCACGGCGGATATAGGCCCATTGCACGAGATGCGCCTCGCACAGGATGCGGAACTGCCGCGCCTCGACCGGGTAGCCACGCTCGGTCAGGGCGCGGGCCATGTTGGCGCTGCCCTCAAAGCCGATGAAATCCGCGCGCGTCAGATCGCCCCCCAGCCGCTCGAGGTAGTCGCGCCGGGCGAACAGGCCCGCCGGGCGGTCGGGGGTGCGGCGCGCGATCAGGTCGTCCTGGGTCGGCTGGGCGTTGCGGATGGCGATATCGGCCTCGCGCAGTTGCAGATTGCTTTGCTGGCCGGTGGCGACCACGGTGATCTCGATATCGGGATGGACGGTGCGCAATGTCTCCAGCACGGGGGGCAGGATATAGGCGCTGACCGCCTCGCCCGCGGTAATGCGGATCGGGCCATCGAGGCTCTGGCTCCGCCCCGAGGCCGTCAGCGCCACCCGCTGCGCCGCCTCGCCCATGGCGCGCACATGTTCCAGCAGGTCGAGCCCGTCGGGGGTCACCACAAGCCGCTTTCCGATCCGCTCGAACAGCGCGACATCCAGTTCACGCTCCAGCGCCTCGATCTGGCGGCCCACGGTGGGCTGCGCCAGCTTCAGCACCCGCGCCGCGCCCGACAGGCTGCCGGTCTCGGCGGTGGCCAGAAAGGCCCGCGCACGGACCCAGTCGAAACGCAGCATGTCCCAGTTCATGCGTTTATGCATAGTCTAAATGCCGATTCAGTCAATTCGCCATGCGAATATGAGGGGGTATTGCGGGGGCAGTCACAACATCATGCCAAAGGAGACCTCCATGCCCGCCCAGTTCCAAAGCCC
>CAYGRI010000254.1:0-7997 GCA_964352155.1 uncultured Maritimibacter sp.
CGTCGGTCTTGCGGGCGGCTATCTGACGGTCGCCGTGTCGCGGATCTGGGTGGACGGCGTCGTGGGCGGGCGCGGCTGGATCGCCATTGCGCTGGTGATCTTTGCGCGCTGGTACCCCTGGCGGGTGCTGGCCGGCGCGCTGCTGTTCGGCTGTATCGAGGCGCTGATCCCAAGGGTCGCCGCCGTGGGCGTCGATATTCCCAAGTATTTCCTGCAGATGACCCCCTATCTCGCGACGCTGGGCGTGATGACCTGGGTCGCGCTGCGCGGGTCCGACCGCTGGTCGCAACCCGCCGCGCTGGGCCAGCACCACATCCGCGAAGAACGCAACTAAGGTAACCAACTGCCAACACACAAGAGGGAGAGGCAACCATGATCATCTACGAACCGCCCCATGCCGCGACGGAGATTCCGCTGATCGACCTGGCCGACAGCTTTTCGGACGATCTGGAAAAGCGCAAGAAGATCGCCTGGGAAATCCACAAGGCCTGCGTCGACACCGGCTTTTTCTACGTCAAGAACCATGGCATCGCGCAAGAGGTGATGGACAACCAGCTGAAACTGGCCGCGCAATTCTTCGACCTGCCGCTGGAAGAGAAGATGAAGCTCGATTCCCGCAACGAGGATTCGACGCGGGGCTATGAACCGATGGCCGCGCAAACGCTGGACGAAGGCTCTCCGCCCGACCTCAAGGAAGGCTACATGTCCAGCGTCGAGGCGGGGCCGGACCACCGCTATACCAAGCTTGAGGTCCCCGGCACCGGTCTGAACCAATGGCCCGAGACCTTCCCCGAGTTCCGCCCGCAATACGAGGCTTATGCCGAGCGCACGCTGGAGCTGGGTCGCCACCTGGCGCGTCTGGTCGCGCTGTCGCTGGAACTGCCTGAGGATTACTTTGACGAAGCGCTGGTGGAGCCGCTGCACTACTGCCGGATCCTGAAGTACCCGCCGATGCCAAAGGACGCCGCCGCGAACCAGCTGGGCGCCGGGGCGCATTCGGATTGGGGCTTGCTGACGCTGCTGTTGCAGGACGACATCGGCGGGCTGGAGGTGCGCAATGCCGATGGCGACTGGATCGCCGCGCCGCCGATCCCGGGGACCTACATCATCAACCTGGGCGAGATGCTGCCGGTGATCACCAACGACCGTTACAAGGCGACCTATCACCGGGTGCTGAACAACACGACGGACAAGACCCGCTATTCCTGTCCGACGTTCTGTGACCCGGAATATTTCTACAAGGTCGAATGCGCGCCGACGATTCTGGAACATGACGGCAAGGCCATCCACCCGCCGATGACGGCGGGAGAACACCTGCGCGCCCAGTTCGAGAAAACCTTCGGCACAGCAGCGTGAGGCGCCGGTCATGAACCTCTTGATGCAGGTGAGCCTCTTTTCCGAGGATTTCATCACCCTGTCCGAGTTCTACCGGGATTGCTTTGACCTGACAGAGAATGAAAGCCTGCGGTCGGATGTGTTCCGCGGCTATATGTCGGGCGATGTAATGATCGGCTTTAGCGCTCTGGCGGCCTATGAGATGCTGAACCTGACCCCGCGCGGGGCGGGCGAGGGGGATCAAACGGCCTTTACCTTCAAATGCGACAGCAAGGACGCGCTGGATGCAATCGTCGAAAAGGCCAAGGGGCTTGGCGCGACGATGGTGCAGGAACAGTTCATGACCTATTACCACTGGTACATGGCCGTTCTGCGCGATCCAGATGGCAATGCGATCCGGCTGGCCTGCACGACACCGTAACACCGGGCGGGCGGGGCAAGACCCCGCCCGATCCATCCTGACCAAGCCTGCCGATATGTTTGCGAGAGAGGGGCCATGAAGGCGATTGTCTACGGAACGGAACGCGACTTGCCCGATGACACCTTTGCCGAATGGGTGGCGCGGGGCGACACGGCGATCATCTCTATCGACATGCACGAGGGGCATCTGTCGGACGATCCGATGTGCCCCTGTCCCGCCCCGCGCGGGCGCGAGATCATTGAACCGGTCAATGCCTTTCACCGCGCGGCCCGCGATCTGGGCGTGCCGGTGATCCATGTCCGCTCGATCCTGCGCAAGACGGGAGAGGACGATCTGGCCGGCGTGCATCCCGCCGCCTGGCGCACGCTGTTTCCCCTGACGGTCGGAGAGATCCCGGGCTCGGACGGCCATGCCATCCAGGGCACCCGCTGGACCGAATTCTCCACCGAGGTGCTGGACCAGGACCTGATCGTGGAGACCAAGCGGCGCCTGTCGCCGTTCTATCCCACCGATCTGGATTTCCTGCTGCGGTCGATGGGGATCAAGCGGGTGGTGCTGAACGGCGGCATGACCGATTGCTGTGTTCTGAACGCCACGTTCGACGCCTCCAACCTGGGTTACCGGGTCTGTGTCGCCGCCGATCTGGTGCGCGGCACCAATGAAGAGATGGAGGACGCGGCGCTCAAGATGGTGTCGCTGCACACCGGATTGGTCATGCGCTCGGACGAGATCCTGGCGGTCTGGTCCGCTGGCGCCGCACCGGGGGATGGACAAGAGGCTTCACAGGGGGCGGGCCTGTCGGTGGCGCGGGGCTGATCCCGCCCAGGGTACAAGGCCAGGCGGGCACGGCCCGAGGAGAGACCATGCAACACGACGCAGACATCCAGCATCTACTTCGGTCCATCGACCTGGCGGACGAGGCGGTGGCCGAGGGAAACCACCCGTTCGGGGCGGTGCTCGTCTCTGCCGCGGGCGAGGTTCTGATGGAGGGCAAGAACAGCCATTCCATCGACAAGGGGCCGGGCCATGCCGAAACCAACCTGGCCCGGGCGGCGGCGAAAGCCTTTGATATCGACACGTTGCGCGGGGCGACGCTGTATACCTCGGTGGAGCCATGCTCGATGTGCGCGGGCACGATCTATTGGGCCGAGATTGGCGCGGTGGTCTTTGGCATGACCGAACACCGGCTGGGGGCGCTGACCGGAGATGACCCCGAAAACCCGACGCAGGATCTGGAATGCCGGGTGATCTTCGCCTCGGGGCGCCGCAAAGTCGCGGTGCGCGGACCCTTCCCCGAGCTGGAGGATCAGATCGCGGCACAGCATCGGGCCTATTGGCAGACCGGCGCGGCGGGATGACGGCGACTGAGTTCCGGTTGCACGGGCAGCTTGCGTCCGACGGTTTTGCGGGCTGGGTGCGCGACCGGGCGGATCTGCTGGACCTCAAGGGCTGGGCCCGCGCCGAGGGCCCTGACGCCATGACCATCGTCGTGGCCGGTCCGGCGGCGATGATCGACGCGATGGAAATGGCCTGCAGTCTGGGCCCGATGGACGTGCTGGTCGACCGAATCGAAACCCGTGAAACGGTGCTGCACGGCCGACCCAACGGCTTTCGGTTGTTGTGACACCCTGACATGTTGCGCAAAATTTAGACGAATGGGCGATTTCTCGGCGTTCTGCTTGTGGGGCTGGTGGTTTTGTGGGCTTTTGCCTTTCTCTTCCGCGCCAAAAGGGCAGCATGACGCGCAAGGAAACCGTCGGATGGTCTTGGAAAGATGCCAGCTTTGCCCGTGGGATTGTCGCGCGATCTGCCCCCCAAACGTGTGATGCGCGCGACGGTGGGGGGGCGCGACCTTGTGGTCTGGCGCGCGACCGATGGCGAGATTGCGGCCTGGGACAATCGCTGCCCGCACCGGGGGATGGCGTTGAGCCATGGGTTCGTCCGGGGCAACCGTCTGGCCTGCCTGTATCATGGGTGGCACTACGAACGGGGCGGGCGGTGCAGCTACATCCCCGCCCATCCCGATCTGGACCCACCCGCGACGATCAAGGCCCTGCGCTTCAGCGTGGTCGAGGCCGGCGGTGTGATCTGGGTCGACACCGACGAAACGGCGCAGCCCGGCGCGGTGCCGCCTGCGATGGCGCCGCTGCGAAGCTTCTTTGTCCGGGCAACAAAGGGCGCGGTGGATGCCGCCTGCGAAGCCACGGTGTTTGAAAGTCAACTGCCGAAGGCGGCGGGGGCGGGCCTGTATGAGCTAGGCGCAACGCAGATCCTGATCCTGAAAAACCCGATGCGGACATCTGAGACGCAGGTGACCCTGCTGACCGGCCCGGATCTGGCGCTGCCCGTCCGAAAGGCCTTGTCCAGATGGGGCGACGCGATGCGCCGCAGCGCCGAAGCCGCGAAGAGGGAGGTGGCATGAGCCTGACCTATGCGTTGAACGATTGGTATGCGGTGGGCGATGTGGCCGGGCTGGCGCTAGGCCCGCGCAAGACGCAGCTTCTTGGCATCGAACTGCGGGTCTCGGGGTCGCCGGAAGAGCCGGTGGTGACCGACGATGCCTGGCAGCGTTATCCCGCGCAGATCCGTTATGGCCATGTCTGGACCACGCTGGGCGACGATCCGCGCCCACTGTTCGACATCCCCGAAGCGGACGAGGCGGGGCGCCGCCTTGTGCCCTGCGGGGTGGTGCGGGTGAAATGCTCGCCTTTGCGGGCAGTCGAGAATTTCCTCGATATCGCCCATTTCCCCTTTGTTCACACCGATATTCTGGGGTCCGAACCGCATACCGAAGTGGCCTCCTATAAGGCGGAGATCCGCGAAGAGGCCGATGAGGTCTGGGCGACGGAGATCAGCTTTTACCAGCCGCAGGCCGCCAAAAGCGCGGCAGGCGGGATCGAGACCCGCTATGCCTACCGGGTCGCCGCGCCCACGACGGCGGTGCTGTACAAGACCTGCCCGCCCCGGCCCGAGTTCATGGACGTGATCGCGATTTTCGTGCAGCCGCGCAGCGAGACGGAATGCGACGTCTGGCCGTGGATGGCGCTGTATGACGACAGCTCCAGCTTTGCCGAGCTCGTGCAGTTCCAGCAAGAGATCTTCCTGCAGGACCGCTCGATCCTGGAAAACCAGCGGCCGGTGAAGCTGCCGCTGGATCCCAAGATGGAAATCCCGACGCGGGCCGACATGACATCGATCGCATATCGGCGCTGGCTGAAACGGCGCGGCGCATTCTATGGCGCGCTGACAGAGGACGCATGAGCAACTTTACCCTTTATAATTATGTCCTGTCGGGCAATTGTTACAAGATCCGGCTGATGGCGGGGCTGCTGGGCGTGCCCTATGACACGGTCGCGGTAAATTTCTATCCGGGGTTCGAACATCGGTCGGAAGAGATGCTGGCGCTGAACCCGTCGGGGACCTTGCCTGTGCTGACGGCGGGCGATCTAGTCCTGACTGAGACGCAGGCGATGCTGGCTTGGCTGGCACTGACGCACGATCCCTCTGGCACCTGGTACCCCGCCGCCGACCCGCTGCTTGGAGCCCTGGTGCTGCAATGGCTGGCCTTCAGTGGGCGGCTGACGGGCAGCCTCGGGCAGGCGCGGCTGCATGCCATGCTGGACTGGCCGGTGGATGCCGAAACGGTCTACCCCGCTGCCTTGAAGGACCTGCAAGAGCTGGAGCTGCTGCTGACCGACCGGGTCCTCGAAGGGCGCGTCTGGCTGGTGGGAGAAACCCCGACCATCGCCGATATCGCCTGTTTCCCCTATGTCGCGCTCAGCCCCGACGCGGGGCTGGAGCATGACGGATTTCCCGCGATCCGGAACTGGCTGTATGCCGTGCGCAGCCTGCCGGGCTTTGTGACCATGCCGGGCATCCATCCGCTGCACGAGTTGCGCGAGACTGAAACAGCGCCCGACACTGCGCCCGACGCTGCGACTGGCAATGCGACTGGAACTGGGGCCGCCGCAGATGGCTGAGGGCACCCCGCTGCTGCGCCTGCGCGGCGTCACCAAGGCCTATCCCGCCGTGCTTGCCAACGATGCGGTGGATCTGGAGGTGATGCCGGGCCAGATCCATGCGGTGCTTGGGGAGAACGGCGCGGGCAAATCGACCCTGATGAAGATCATCTACGGCTCGGTACGGCCCGACAGCGGCGCGCTGGAATGGAACGGCGCACCGGTCGAGATCGCGTCCCCCGCCATGGCCCGCGCGCTGGGCATCGGGATGGTGTTCCAGCATTTCTCGTTGTTCGATACGCTGACGGCGGCGCAGAACATCTCGCTTGCCGTGCCGGGCACCATCCCCGACCTGTCCCAGCGCATCCGGTCCGCCGCCGCGCAATTCGGGCTGGATGTGGAACCCGCCGGGCTGGTGCAATCCATGACCGTCGGCGAACGCCAGCGGATTGAGATCCTGCGCTGCATCCTGCAAGAGCCGCGGCTGATTATCATGGACGAGCCGACCTCGGTGCTGCCGCCGCAGGGCATCGCGCGGCTGTTCGAGACGTTGCGGAAGCTGGCCTCTGAGGGGATCGGCATCATCTTCATCTCGCACAAGCTGGATGAGATCCGCGCGCTGTGCGATGTGGCCACGGTGATGCGGGGCGGGCGCGTTGTGGGTGTGGTGGACCCCAAGGTCGAGGATGCCCGCAGCCTGACCCGCCTGATGATCGGGCGCGAGATTGCCGCGCCGACGCTGGGCACCACCCGGGACGACAGCCGCCCGATGCTGGAGGTGGCGGGGCTGAACCACACTCCGCTGAACCCCTTTGCCCATGCGTTGAAGGATGTGAACCTGACCCTGCACAGCGGCGAGATCGTGGGCATCGCGGGGGTGTCGGGGAACGGGCAGGATGCGCTGACCCGTGTTCTGGCCGGAGAGATCACCCTGCCGCGCGACAATGGCGGCAGCGTCCGGCTGGACGGCGCAGCGATCGGCGCCATTGGCCCGGACGCGCGCCGCCGCAAGGGGCTGACCTTTATCCCCGAAGAGCGTTTGGGCCGCGGCGCCGTGCCGATCCATACCCTGGCCGAGAATGCCGGGCTGACCACGCATCACGGCGGCTTGGTGCGCTGGGGTCTGCTGAACCTGTCGCGGCGCCGCGCGCTGGCCCACGAGACCATTGACACGATGGATGTCCGCTGCGGCGGGACAGAGGCGACGGCGCAAAGCCTGTCGGGCGGCAATCTGCAAAAGTTCATCGTGGGGCGCGAACTGGCGCTCCGGCCCCGGGTGCTGATCGCCTCGCAGCCGACCTGGGGCGTCGATGTGGGCGCCGCTGCCGCGATCCGGCAAAAGCTGGTGGATCTGCGCAACGAGGGCGCGGCGCTGCTGATCGTGTCCGAGGAGTTGGAAGAATTGTTCGAGATCTGCGACCGGATCCAGGTCATGTTCCGGGGGCGTCTGTCGCAGGCGGTGCCGACCCATGTCACCGATATCGACCATGTGGGGCTGGCGATGGCGGGCGATTTCGACGCGCTGCACGCGGCCGATCCGGAGTCCGGTCCGCAAAAGGACTCCGGGCGTGTCTAAATATGTGATCGAAGTCCGCCCGGAACGCTCGGTCTGGGCGCCCATCCAGGTGTCGCTGCTGGCGCTGGTCCTGACCTGCATCGGTGGCTCGATCCTGTTCATGATCTACGGCGTCTCTCCGCTCGCGGGGCTGGAGGCGATCTTTGTGGAACCGCTGCGATCCACCTATGGGATCGGCGAAGTGCTGCTGAAGATGGCGCCGCTGCTGCTGATCGCACAAGGGCTGGCCATCGGCTTTCGCGCGCAGATCTGGAACATCGGGGCAGAGGGGCAGCTGATCGTCGGCGCCATCGCCGCCGCGGCCCTTGCGATCCAGTTTCACGGCACCAGCTCGCCGCTGCTGCTGCCGGGGATGATCCTGGCGGGGATGCTGGGCGGCATGGCCTGGGCCGCAATCGCGGCCTTCCTGCGGGCGCGGTTCAACGCGAATGAGATCCTTGTGACCTTCATGCTGACCAGCGTGGCGCTGCAATTGCTGTATTTTCTGGTGTCGGGGCCGATGCGGGACCCGCGCGGGTTCAACTTTCCGCAGTCGATCCTGTTCGGCCCCTCGGCGATGTTTCCGATCCTGATTCCGGGGACGCGGGTCAATGCCTCGCTGTTTCTGGGGCTTGGGGTGACGCTGCTGGCGGTGGTCTTTGTCCAGCGCAGCCTGGCGGGGTACAAGCTGTCGGTGGGCGGCGTGGCACCCGGCGCGGCGCTGTAT
>CAYGRI010000255.1:0-7995 GCA_964352155.1 uncultured Maritimibacter sp.
GCCGGTGACTTCGGTCTTTTGCAAGATGTGCATGCCCATGTCGGAACAGGCCCGCGCATAGCCCCAGGCCACCGCATCGTGCCGCGCCGTGCCGCCGCGCGGCTGCCACAGCGCCCCCAGCACCGGATAGCGCGGCCCCGCAAGATTGATGATCGGGCACAAATCCTTGACCTTGCGGGGGCCGATGAATTCCGTCGCCACGCCTTGCAGCGCATTGGCATGGGCGGTGCGCTGATAGCCGCGGATCTCATGCTCTGTCTGGGCGAGCATCATCACGCCGCGCGGGCTGAACATGACGTTGTAGTTCAGCTCCTGGCTCAGCGTCTCATAGAGGCTGCGGGATTTCTCGTAGATCGCGGCGGAGGGGTCCTGCAGATAGTTCGAGCGAATGATCGTCGTGTTGCGCCCGGTGTTACCGCCGCCCAGCCAGCCCTTTTCCAGAACCGCCACATTGCGGATGCCGTGGTTTTTGCCGAGGTAATAGGCGGTGGCCAGCCCGTGGCCGCCCGCGCCGACGATAATCACGTCATACTGCGCCTTCGGTTCGGGCGAGGCCCAGGCGCGATCCCAGCCCATATGCTGGTTCAGCGCCTCTTTGGCGATAGCGAAGGCGGAATACCGTTTCATCGGGCGAATCCCTTGGGCAAAGCTTTGCCCGTTGTACGCGCCCTGCGTGCAGTTCCAAGACGCGGAGCGGCACTCTCTTTCAGATTTGCGACATGCGTCCGGGCAACCTGTCGCACCCCGGTAACCGGGGCGGCGCGGCGACCGAGGGGCACATCACGAAATTTTTGGGTTTTGCCCGGCGCATCCAGTGGCTAGACGGGTCCCAAAGGGGGGAGCCATGGCATTCTGGTTGGTATCTGGCGTTCTGGGTCTGGCGGTGGTCGGGCTTTTGGTGATCGCACTTATGCGCCGTGGCGCTGCCGCGCCGGATCAGGCGTCGGACGTGCAGGTCTATCGCGACCAGCTCGCCGAGGTGGAACGGGACCTGGCGCGCGGCGTGCTGACCGAGGATGAGGCCGCCCGGGTGCGGGTCGAGGTGTCGCGCCGCCTGCTGGAGGCGGACCGTCAGGCGCAGGCGGCCACGGCGGCCGGGAATGCGCCGCCGTCGCTGACCTATCTGGGGGTCGCGGTAGTGATCGCGGCGCTTGTGGGCACGATCTTCATGTACCGGGCGATCGGGCAGCCGGGCTATTCGGATCTGCCGCTGGCCAGCCGCATCGCCGATGCCGAGGCCGTGCGCGCCTCGCGCCCCAGCCAGGACGAGATCGCGCAATCCGTCGCCGAACGCCGCCCCCCCGCCGAGCCCGAACCACGCTTTGCCGAGCTGATGACGCTGCTGCGCCAGGCGTTGGAGGAAAACCCCGAGGATGAGCGCGGCCTGCAATTGCTGGCGGTGAACGAGGCGCGGCTGGGCGATTTCATCGCCGCCGCCGACGCGCAGCGCCGCCTGATCGAGGTGCGCGGCGATGCGGCCACGGCAACCGATTATGCCGATCTGGGCGATCTGATGGTGCTGGCCGCCGGTGGCTATGTCTCCCCCCAGGCAGAGGCGGTTTTGTCGGCGGCGCTGGAAAGGGATCCCTCCAACGGCACGGCGCGCTACTACTACGGCCTCAGCTTTGCGCAGACCGGGCGCCCGGATGTGGCCTTCCGGATTTGGGAGCAGCTTTACCGCGAATCCCCCCCCGACGCGCCCTGGCTTGCGCCGATGCGCGAACAGATGCCCGAGCTGGCGATGATGGCGGGCGTCCGCTGGGATCCGCCAGAGATCCGAGGCCCCACCGCCGAAGACATGGCCAATGCGGCAGACATGAGCCCCGAAGACCGGATGCAGATGATCCGCGGCATGGTGGACGGGCTGGCAGCGCGCCTGAACACCGAAGGCGGTCCGCCGGAAGACTGGGCGCGGCTGATCTCGTCGCTGGGGGTCCTGGGCGAGACCGACGAAGCCTCGGCGATCTGGACCGAAGCGCAGACGGTGTTCGCCGATTCGCCCCAGGCGCTGGCCACAATCCGCTCTGCCGCTGTTCAGGCCGGGGTTGCAGAGTGATCTGTGACGACATCGCCGCCTTTGCCGAAGCGCTGGTGCCGATGCGCGCCGTGGCGGGGCTGGACCTGGGCACCAAGACCATCGGCGTCGCCGTCTCGGACCTGACCCGGTCGATCGCGACCCCGCTGGAGACGATCCGCAAGACGAAATTCACCGCCGATGCGGCCGCGCTGATGCGCATCGTCGAGGGGCGCGAGCTGTGCGGTGTGCTGCTGGGCCTGCCGGTGAACATGGACGGGACAGAGGGGCCGCGCTGTCAGGCGACCCGCGCCTTTGCCCGCAACCTGTCGCGGATCACGGACCTGCCGATCTCGTTCTGGGACGAACGCTTGTCCACCGTCGCCGCCGAGCGGGCGTTGCTGGAGGCAGACACCTCGCGCCGCCGCCGGGCGGAGGTCATTGATCATGTCGCCGCCGGGATTATCTTGCAGGGCGCTTTGGACCGAATGCAGAACATGAGGCAGGACCTTTGAAAGACGACAGGCCCCCCCCCGCGCCCATTGCCTCGCCCTGCGTGCGGATCTGCATGATCCATCCCCATGCCCGGATCTGCACCGGCTGTTTGCGCAGCCGCGAGGAAATCGCACGCTGGAGCGCCATGACCCCGGCCGAGCGCGCCTCTGTGATGACCGAGCTTCCCTCCCGCGCGCCCTTGCTGCGCCAGCGCCGCGGCGGGCGCAAAGGGCGCGGCACGCCCGCCCCTTGAAGCAGGCGGACGCGGCCAAGGCCTGCCCTCAGAAACAGCGTGTCAGCCAGCGCCGCAATGCAGCCTGCCCGCCCGCGGAACGCATCCGGGGTGGCCGGGCCGCCCGCCCGCGTAGCGCATGCGAGGGGCCGGGCTGCTCCACGTCAAGAAGGCCGGGCGCCCTTTGCGCAGCACTACGCGTTCCGGCGGCCGATTTCGGTTGCGGGGAACAGGCTTTAGCCGAACAGCGCCGCGCGCAGCATGTTCAGCGCCACCAGGAACAGGAACAGCGCAAAGACCCGTTTCAGCGGCGCCGGATTCATGGAATGCGCCAGCTTCACCCCCAGCGGAGTGGTCAGCAGCGTCATGGCGATCACCAGGATGAAGGCCGGCAGGTTGACGGCGCCCACCGTAAAGGGGGGTCGCGTCGCCGGATCTATGGTGACGAACAGAAAGCCCGCCACCGAGGGAACCGCGATCAGCAGGCCAAATCCGGCGGCGGTCGCCACGGCCCGGTGGATCGGCATGTTGTACAGGGTCATCAGCGGCACCCCGAAAGAGCCGCCGCCGATCCCCATCAGCACGGACATGAAGCCAACGGCGGGCGACAGCGCGGCCCGGGCCGCACCGGTGGGCATCTCTGACCCCAAACGCCAATGCTTGCGCCCGAAGGCCATGTAGAAGGCCACCGTGATCGCCAGCACTCCAAAGATCGCCTGCAGCGCCGCGTTGCGCAGGAAGGCGGCGACCAGCACGCCCAGGATCGCGCCGATCGCGATGCCCGGCGCCCAGGACCGCAAGATCTGCCAATCCACCGCGCCCTTCTTGTTGTGCCCGTGAACCGACCGCGCCGAGGTCACGATGATCGTCGCCAGCGAGGTCGCCAGGCAGATCTGCATCAGCTGCGGCCCCTCGAACCCCAGCGCGAGAAAGCTGTAATAGAACGCCGCCACCAACACGATCCCGCCGCCCACGCCCAGCAATCCCGCCAGCACGCCCGCAAAGGCGCCGATGGCCATCAGGGCCAGCGCCAGTTTCACCAACAATGCCGTGTCGTCCATCGCCCTGCCCCCATCTGGTCCGGTGACCGCTCTTACCTGAGGCCGCCAGCAATGGGAAACCCTCTGCCCAACCGCCCGTACCGCAGAAAACAGCGCCAGCGAAACGGGCACGCAAAACGGAACCCGCGAAACGGGTCCAGTCGCTCGGCCTTGTCAGGAGGCGGCGCGCCGGTCGCTGCGGTCGGTGATCTGCGCCAGCGCCAGATCCAGCACCTCCAGCCCGGCACCAGGCCGATGCGCCTCGGCACTCAGCACGCGGCGCCAGCCGCGCGCGCCGGGGCGCCCGGTGAACAGCCCCAGCATATGCCGCGTGACGGAATTCAGCCGACCGCGTTCGGCAAGATGGCCGCTGATATGGGGCTTCATCGCCTCCACCGCCTGTTCGGCCGTCTCGAGCGGCGGCTCTTGCCCAAAGATCTCGCGGTCCGCCGTCAGCAGCACGTCGGCCGGGGTGTGATAAGCCGCGCGCCCGATCATCACGCCGTCCAGGCCCCGATCCAGATGCGACCGCGCCTCGGCCAGGCTGGTAATGCCGCCGTTGATCGACAGATGCATCTGCGGAAACGCCGCCTTCATGGCATGGACGAGGTCATGGTCCAACGGCGGCACCTCGCGGTTCTCCTTCGGGCTGAGCCCCTGCAACCAGGCCTTGCGCGCATGAACAGTGACCCGCCTGACCCCCGCCGCGCAGATCTGCTCCAGAAAGTCCGGCAGCACTTCTTCGGGGGCCTGGTCATCCACGCCGATCCGGCATTTCACCGTCACCTCAACGGGTTGCGCCGCGATCATGGCCGCGACGATCTCGGCCACAAGCGCCGGGCGTTCCATCAAGACCGCGCCGAAACAGCCCGATTGCACCCGGTCCGAGGGACAGCCGACATTGAGGTTGATCTCGTCATAGCCTTCCTCGGCCACGATCCGCGCCGCCTCGGCCAGCTCGGCGGGGTCCGACCCGCCCAGTTGCAGCGCCACGGGATGCTCGACGGGATCAAAGCGCAACAGATGCCGCGCCCCGCCCCGCACCAGCGCCGGGGCCGTCACCATTTCTGTATACAACAGCGCATGGCGGCTGAGCGCCCGGTGCAACGCCCGGCAATGGCGATCTGTCCAATCCATCATCGGCGCGACCGCCAAAAGGGGCATATTGAAATTGTTGGATTTTTTATTTTTATCAGCCATTTAACGCCCAGTCCTCAAGCCCGGTCTTGCCTCATTTGTTGTAAATCGCGCCCATTCGCGCCTATTCAGGGTAGAATTTACAACAAATGTTGTAACTTGGGCCAAGTGTTGTAACCCCATGGGTACCATCATCAAGCGAAAGCGCAAAGACGGCACTGCCTCCTGGCTTGCCCCGATCGCCGTTCGGCGGGCTGGAAAAACCGTATGGCGCGAGAACCGGACCTTCGAGCTGCGCTCGACAGCCGCGGCCTGGATCGAGAAGCGCGAGAAGGACCTCGCCAAGCCCGGCGCCCTCGAAAACCTGCCCATCGGGGAGACACGCCGCCGCGAAGTGACCCTTGGCGACGCCATCGACAAATATGTGGAAGACAGCGCGAAGGCAATCGGTCGGACCAAGGCGCAGGTGCTTAAAAGCATCAAGGAATTCGACATCGCGAACGAGCTTTGCGCCCAGATCGACAGCGCCGACATCGTTGCCTTCGCCAAGGAGAAGCTGAATACCGGTGTCTCGCCGCAGACCGTGTCTAACTACCTGTCACATCTCAGCGCGGTCTTCACAGTGGCCGGCCCGGCCTGGAACTATCCGCTGGACGAGCGCGCGATGCGCAATGCGATGATCGTCGCGAAGAAGCTGGGCCTGACCCAGAAGAGCCGCCACCGCGACCGGCGGCCGCCGCTGGACGAACTTGACCAGTTGATGGCGCATTTCCTCGACCGCTCGATCCGACGCCCCTCCTCCGTCCCGATGCATCGCGTCATCGCCTTTGCGATCTTCTCGACCCGGCGGCAGGAAGAGATCACCCGGATCAAATGGGCGGACCTGGACAAGGAGGGCAAACGCGTCATCGTGCGCGACATGAAGAACCCCGGCGAGAAGATTGGCAACGACGTCTGGTGCGACCTGCCCGATCCGGCGCTGGCGGTCATCGAGGCAATGCCCAAACACGCGAGCCAGATCTTCCCGTACTCCACCGATGCGATCAGCGCTGCGTTCACTCGGGCAACGCAGTTTCTGGGGATCGAGGATCTGCGCTTCCACGACCTGAGGCACGAAGGCGTCTCGCGCCTGTTCGAGATCGGCTACAACGTTCCACACGCGGCTGCTGTTTCCGGCCACCGGTCATGGACGTCGCTCAAGCGCTACACTCACCTGCGCCAAACCGGCGACAAGTTCGCAGACTGGACCTGGAATGCCGAAGTCACCACGCGGGATACGAGGCAGCGCAAGAGAAACCCCGCGCGGCCGGGTTCTGCGGCCAAACTTCGGACAAAACGGGTTCGACACCCCGGAGACGGAACATGAATATCATCTCTTAAAGTTCTGTCATAAAATACAATTACTCATCCAGATACTGCCGTCGATAGCGCTCATCCGGCGCGACCCACTGCTCCAGGAATTCCAGCGGATCGAGCGTTCCCATCATGGACCGCGCAAGATCAAGCCGAGAGGACAAGGCCTGGCGCTTGTCGGTCTCGACGTCGGCAAGTCGCTCTTCCGCCTCTCGGAAAAAGCTTTCGATCGACATCGCGGCGGACCATTTCTGGATCACTTCGGAAAGTTGTGCGCGGCTTTGGGCAAGGGCCTTGTCCGCGTTGCGTCGATCCTCTTCGCGCTTCCCGCGTTCCTGCTGTTCCTCCCATTCGCGTTGCTTGCGGATGGCCGCCGCCTCGGCTTCTGCGGTCTTGGACTTGAGGTCCGGCACGACGGCTTCCAGCTCCTTCACGATCCTTGGGAACATGAACGACAAGTTTCGCTTTGGTGTCTCTTGCCAGATCGCTGACCACTCCACGTCCCGTCGCGGTGCATACGCCACAAGCCGGAAGCGCCCGGACGGAACATCGTTCTCGGTCGTCCAGGAGTGGACCAGCTGGTGTGGTCTGGCGACCTTCACGATCGCACTGTCGTCCCGCACATACTTGCCCCTAAAGTATCTGAGCGTGACCCGTTCGGACATTTCGACGAGCGCAAGACCGATGGGAACCTCGCCGATATAGGCGACGGTCGCGCATGGGTCAGTCCTCAGAGATCGATACCGTCATTTCGGTCCATCGAGGCCTGTCGGGCTACCTACCCCATCTGCTTGCGGAGGGCTTGCCGTTGCCGTGCGGCCTCTTCCGGTTCGTCATCGAGCATCATCTCGAATTCGCGCGCCGGTTCTTTCGTCTCTTCAGAGGCTGCAGCCAGATGTTCGGGTAAATCTGGCTCCCGGCGCAGACCAGCGTTTGCCTCATCGGCGTTGGTCGACGGCGTCGAAGTCCGCGCTGGCGCATCAACTTCGATGGTTGGAAGGCATGACCATGGATCATCCTGACCTACCGGATCGCTTTGCTTCGCGTCTGATGGCGGCTCCACACGATCCACGAACCGCTTGTCCTCAAAATACCGCGCCTTCTTCGCCCGGATCGGCGGCGACCTCGCGACCATGACGATCTCGTCGTCGGGCGGCAGCTGCATGATCTCGCCCGGCGTCAGCAACTGGCGCGCGGTCTCGGAGCACGAGACCATGAGGTGACCCAGCCAAGGCGCCAGCCGGTGCCCGGCATATCTGCGCATTGCCTTCATCTCGGTCGCGGTGCCGAGGGCATCTGCACCCGTTTTCGGTCTAGTTACAACAATTGTTGCGCGTGAATCGCGATGTTGTAGCTCGGCCTGCGCCTCTCAGTTCGTCTTTTGGCGATAGGTTGCAATCTGTGCGCGCAAGTTTGCCGCCATTCACTGCGCCGCGCATGAACTCACGGATTGCGGGACCTTTCTTCCGTTCGCCCTCTGACATCCAACGACCGCTTCACGCGCCTTTCGACTGGGGTTTTGAAGCGGTCGTTGTGTGTCGGCGTGGCCTTCTGGCGCTAGCTGCCGGACGAACTTAGCAAATCTGTGACGACAGCCGAAAGTGGTGTTGTTGCGCGCCCGATAAGACCGGACAAATCTTTGCTGTCTTCGAACAGAGCACCGATCGCTGTGACGGTGTCCATCGCAGCAAGGAAACCCACGAATTCAGGCGGCATACCGGTTT
>CAYGRI010000256.1:0-7912 GCA_964352155.1 uncultured Maritimibacter sp.
CTTCGCGGTGGAAACCGGTTTCGCCTTGGGCGCGGGGGCGCCGCCATTTGCAGGTTTGGCCGTGTCGTTGGGTTTTTTGCTGTATCGTGCGAACACTGTACGTTACCTCACTGGGCTTCGGCTGCGGCCTGGTCGATGTTGTGCTGGTGGATGGACTGGGCCAGTTTCTGGATTTCCTTGCGCAGGGGATTCTTCGCGGCCGTTTCAGCCAGCGGAATGCCATGGTCGCTTGCCTGCATCACCTGCTTGCCGCCGTCGGGCATCAGAAGCTCGATCTCGATGTCGAGGCTTTCGGCCATCCGCTTGATCCGGCTTTTGCCGGACAGGTCGGTGAACTTCGGCGCCCGGTTCAGCACATAGCGCAGCTTTTCGAACGGCAGATCCTCGGACTTCAGGGCCCGCAACATGCGCAGCGTGTTCTGGGCCGACCGCATGTCAAGCTCCAGCGCGGTCAGGTAGACATGGCTTTCGCCCAGCACCGTCTCGGTCCAGTTGACGATGGCGGTGGGCATGTCGACCACCACATAATCGAAATTGGCGGTCGCGAATTGCAGCACCCGTTCGATGTCTTCGGGGCCGATGAAATCCAGCGGTAGAATGTCGGCCGGGGCGGTCAGGACATGCAGCTTTTCATTGTAGGTCACCATGGCCTGCACAAAGGCCTCGGCATCGATCGCGGTGGTGTCGGACAACAGCTCGTACACCATGTCGCGCCGGGGTAGATCGAGATAGGTGGAGACCGATCCGAACTGCAGGTCGAAATCGAGGATGCAGACCCGCGGCGCTTTCTTTGCGTCGACATTGGCCAGCTCCCACGCGATGTTCACCGCCAGCGTGGTGGCGCCCACACCGCCGGCCAGCCCCTGAAGCGTGACGATCACCCCGTTGCGGTCGCCTTTGGAGGCGGTCGCGGTAGACGCCTTCATCGCCATCTCGACCAACTCATCGGCATTGCGCATCCGCGTGATCGCATCGTGCAACGTGCCTTCGGGCAGCGGATAGGGGCAGAATTCCTTGGCCCCCAGCTTGAGCAACTGGTGCAGGCAGATCGGGCTGACATTCTCGGCGATCAGCACCACTTTCAGACCGTTGGAATTGGCCGTCTCGATCAGATCGGCGATGACGGCCAGGTTGGCCTCGTCCTCTTCATCGATGGCGATCGCGACGAATTCCATGTAGCGGGCTTCGGGCTGCGTAAAGAAGGCGCGGGCATCCTCGAACGACAGATCGCCCCAGGCCTCGCCCAATTCGGTTTCCATGTCCTCGATCAGCAGGTCGAACTTCTGTACGTCGCGCGCCACGGTACACGCCAGGATCGGTGCCGGTTCGCTTTGCAAGGCCGCGTTGGAAGCCATGATTTCATTCCCCTTTGTCTCGAACCTGTCCGGGTGCGTTTTGCACACTCCGGCCTGTCCGAACCCCGGCCCTGTGGCCGGTTAAACTGCTCCTACGTTGATCTTGTGCCGGGAAATGTGGGCGAGATTGCGGCTACAAGAACGCCTTTTTTCGGTTTTCCGAACGATGGGGCGGATCTGGCCGGCATTGTCTTGCATTGTCTTGGCCGCCGCCTGCGACCAGACCGCGAAAGCCCCGGACGATGCCGGGGCTTTCGAAAAAACTGTGGAAATGGTTACTGGCCCAGTTCGTCCAGTCCGCCCGCTGGATCCGGCGGCAGCTCTGTCGCGCTGTCCACGTATTCGCGGAAGATCACCTGGGCATATTTGCCGTTCAGCAGCAGCGGGTGCCCGGCGACAAAACCCGACACTTCGGTCGTCGCGCGCCGGTTCCGCATTTCGGGCTGTTCGGTGTAGATGATCGGCTGCGTCTCGCCAAAGGACACGACCGCTTCCAGCCGCCCGCGGTTGATTCCCTGGCTGGCAAGGAAGGTCACCACGGCATTGGCGCGCCGCTGGCCCAGCCGCTTGTTGTAGCTGTCCGAGCCCACCAGATCGGTGTGCCCGTAGACCCGAAAGCGAATTTCCGGGAACTGGCGGATCCAGTTGGCCTGGCGCCGCAGGATCGTCTGGGCCCGGCCGTCCAGAACGGCCGAGTTGAAGGCGAATTCGACGCTTGTCGGGACTTCATCGTTGAAGCGGGCGTTCAGGTTCACGACATGGCTCAGATCCCCGTTCTGGATCTGGGTGTTGTTCATCGTCGCGTTGCCAAAGCCGCCTTCGTCAAGGAAGGCGCCCGATTCTTCGGTAAAGCTGGACAGGATCGTCCGGTCGCCACAGCCGGTGAGGGCCACCACACTGACCGCAGCAAGGAGGGTGGATTTGCGGATAACTGCCATCTGTTCAGTCCATCACATAGCCGTAGGAGCCTTTGAAGTCTTGCTGAGCGACTTCGCCAGCAGGCCCCGGCGGGCGGTTTCTGATGCCGCCAACCGTTTTACCGAACAAGAACAGCTCGGATTCGGTGGGCGGGCGGACACGGTCGGTGGGCAGCGCCAGCGCATCCCCCGTGGTGGGAGAGACAAGATGCGCGGTGATGATGATCACCAGTTCGCTCTGCTGGCGCTCGTAGCTGGCGGACCGGAACAGGGCGCCCAGGATCGGGATATCGCCCAGCCACGGAACCTGGCCGCTGAGATCCTCGAAATCGTCCTGCAGCAGCCCCGCGATGGCAAAGCTTTCGCCGTCGCGCATTTCGACCACGGTCGATGCTTCGCGCCGCCGGAAGGCATTCACCGACACGCCGCCGGTTTCCACCGTGATGCTGTTGTCGATTCCAGACACAGCGGCGTTCAACTGAAGGTTGATCCGGTCCGTGTCGACGACGCGCGGCGTGAAGCTAAGTTCAATGCCGAAGGGCTTGTACTCGATCGAGACATCGCCGTCAGAGCCGACTACCGGGATCGGGTATTCGCCACCCGCCAGAAAGCTCGCCTCCTGGCCCGACAGCGCGGTCAGGTTAGGTTCCGCGAGGGTCCGGACAACGCCCTTGCTTTCGAGCGCTTCCAGCAGGATCCCGAATTCCAGCGCACCGGCGGTAAACCCAAGCGCCAACGCCCCCTCGGCGCCGTTGACCGTGATCGGGTTGCCAAGGCCGTTGTCGCCATCCAGCCAGGTGCCGGTCTCACTGGCGACACTCAGGTCGCCGCCGCCCAGAACCGCCAGGGACGAGGACAGGGTCTTGGACACCGTCCGCTCCATCTCGGCGAAGCGGACCTTGAGCATCACCTGATGCGTACCGCCCACGACCATCAGGTTCGACACCCGATCCGGCGCGTAGCGGCTTGCAAGATCCAACGCCCGGTCCAGCTTTTCGATGCTGGACACCACGCCGGACAGCACAATTCCATCATTCGCGGTGCGCACTTCGATCCGTTCTCCCGGCAGGATCTGCTGCAGCCGCTCTTTGAATTCGGCGATGTCCGGGGCCACCTGCACCTCGACATTCGCGATCAGCCCGCCATCGACCCCAAGCAGGGTCAGCGTCGTGCGCCCGGGGCTTTTGCCCAGAACATAGATCGACCGGTCCGAGAGCGTCGAAATATCGGCAATCGCAGGGTTCGCGATACTGAGTTCTGCGAACGGAACGTCGCTTTCGACAACGACGGCCCGGTTCATGGGAACGTTGAGGCTGCCCGATGCCGCCCCTCTGAGAACCCGAAGACTTTGCGCGGATGCATCCGGAACGGATGCCACCAGCACGGACAGCCCAAGAAGGGCCGCCCCTAGGTATCTAGCAATGTGCATGTGACCTGCCTCTGATCATCACTGGGAGTCCGGTCGTAGCGCCGGGTTGCCTCGACCCTGCCCGAAAAGTGCTTTTTAATCAACAATCAACACGTTGGAGATTCATCTTGATGTGGGGAATGCGCAACATCGCGCACATAGTTGTACAGGTCGAACAATAATGGGCCCCGCCGTGGCGAGACCCATCCGTTGTGGGAAAACTGCTGTATTCTTTCGAAATGCCCTAGATCTGGTTTCCGGCTTGTCAGCTTTGTGCTGCAAGAGGTGCCTGATCATGCCCCGGCTAGTTGGTGCAGGGGATCGCCACTTCGACAATCTCCGCGCCCCGGCGGGTCCGGATCGTGCAGACCGGAGGCGGCGCGGCCACAACCACCTCGGGCTCGGGCTCTGGTTCCTCGATCTCGACGATCCCCAGCAGACGCATCTGATCGATCGATACCTCGTTCTCCAGGACCGTGTCATCCCCGGCGCCGACCAGCGACAGCGACAACCGCCCCGAGCTTTGCGCCTGGGCCAGGGCACCGACCTCGAGCTGATTGGCCTCGACCGTGACCGTCCGGGCAATCGTCGGCGTGGCCCGCTCGCCATCGGCGGTCTGGTCCACGGCAACAAGTTTGACTCCGGGAAGGATCAGCTTGGTAACCTCCCGCGACATCTCGGACCGCGAAGAGCCGGGCAGGGTGCCTGTCCAGTAGACGTCGACACGGTCACCGGGGCGCAGGAAGCCCGACACGCCCGATGCCACGTCCACCTTGATTGCAAAGGCGCGCATGCCCTTGGTCAGCCGGGTCGAGACGCCCGCATCCTCACCGGGTTCGGTGATCTTGACGGTCATCAGGGGTTCGTCCTTCTCGATCGTGCGCAGGGCTGTGCGCAGCTCGTTCGGCCCCTCCGAGAACACGGCCTCGACCGACGGGAAGGCGCCCGAGGGCACCGACGAGGCGGGCCATTTGATGATCCGGATGTCTTCGGCGGTGATTTCGTCGCCATAAGTAAGCTGCTTGTTCGCCACCACGACATCGACCGTCGGAACGATCTTTTCGCGCGCCACGCTTTGCTGCTCTAGGTAGTCCTTGGCCATGTAGACGGCAAAGCTTGCAAGGCCAAGGCCGATGACCAGGACCAGTCCGAATACCACACGCATTCTATGTCCTTTCGTGTTTGGACCGCTGCCGCGACCGTTCTCGATGCGCGGGAAGCCGGATTTCTTTGCGGATAAAATGGCTCAGGAATGCGGCAAAATCTTGAGAGCGCGGCGGCAAAGGCATGGCCATTTGACTCGGCGGGTCTATTGCGGCGCCCGTTTTCTGGCCATTTCTGCGCCCTGCTCTGCACAGAAACCACAAAAAACTGCGCCGAGCGACGGCGCAGTTAGTTCTTTTGCATGGGCAGGCATTGACCTGTGCAGACCTCAATACGTCGTTTTGATCGTCTGCTCGGCCAGATGCGAGCCGATTTCGGTGCCGTAGTCGGCCGTCGCGCCACCGACGGCGGTCAGAACAACCACACCGATACCGACGATAGCAGCAGTCAGTACGACCCAATCGACGGTGACCGCACCGTCTTCGTCCCGGATGAAGCGGGTGAATTGGTCTCTTTGAATCATATCAATCTCTCTGATCTGGGATAGGCTATGATCGTCCTCCTTTCGCAGCAGGCATTCGGCGCCTCGCGACCCCACGTCCCAAAGGGAACGAGCTCAATTAGCGCGGAAAATCAGGCGACACTCAGGCCGAACTGGTACTTTTTCACGCTGGGTTTTCCGCGCGGGCAAAGCGGAAATTCTTGATCATTTCCGAAGGAAAGAGAGAATTTTACGCTGACTTTGACGAACGGGATGTCAATTTTGACACATTTCAAGTCAAGCTGGGCGTGGCCCCCCGAACGCGAACTGGCCAAACCAGAAGAGGTTTGCAAAGAATGTTCGCGACCTCGACAAGGAATGGACAGGCGCATGTGGCGATTGGTGACGGCAGGACTGGTGGCCGCGGCTGTACTGGGCGGGCAACCGGCCTCGGCCGAGCCGCCCCCGTTCCCGGAATTCACGTTCAAGCGGGTGAAGCCGCCCGCGGCCGGAAGCGGCCCCCGGATCACCGTGCAGATCGAACCGGCGCCCGAACCGGTTCCCGCCGTGGCCACGTCGCCCAGGGCGGACGGGCCGGAACAATCCGGGGCCTATGCCTGGTATTGGAACGCGGTGCGCCCGGAGATCGAGGCCGGCTCCTCTGGTCGGTTGGCCGAGGCGGTCGCGGGCTTGCAGAAGGGCGACGGGGTTCCCACGCCCCGGCTTGCACATATGCAGGAGATCGCCAGGGAATATGGCACGACCATTCTTGCGGCGACGGTTGGCACAAAGGTGTCGCCCGCGCTGGCGCTGGCGGTGATCGGGATCGAATCCTCCGGGCGGGCCAATGCCGTCAGCCACAAGGGCGCGGCCGGGCTGATGCAGCTGATGCCCGCCACGGCCGAACGGTTCGGCGCAACGGATCCGACCGATCCTGTGCAGAACATCAAGGGGGGTGTCGCCTATCTGGACTGGCTGATGGGCCGGTTCGGCGGCGACCCCGTGCTGGTGCTGGCCGGATACAATGCGGGCGAGGGCGCGGTGGACCGCCACGGCGGCGTGCCGCCCTATGACGAGACGCGGGCCTATGTGCCCAAGGTGCTGGCCGCCTGGACGGTGGCGCGGGGGCTTTGCCTGACGCCGCCGGAGCTGATCAGTGACGGCTGTGTCTTTGCGGTGTCGGGGGCCTCTGGTGGCTGACCGGGACCACCGTCAGGACTCTACGCCGCTGGTTCTGGATGTCGACGGCACCTTTCTGCGCACCGATATGTTGTTCGAGTGTTTCTGGGCCGGGCTGGGCAAGGCCCCGGTCGAGACATTGCGCCTGTCCTGGACGCATCTGCGCGATCGGGCGCGTCTGAAGCATGAGCTGGCCCGCGTCGCCGGTTTGCGGACCGATCTTTTGCCGGTCAACGAAGAGGTCGCGGCGCTGGCCCGCGCGGCGCGGGACAACGGGCGCGAGGTCGTGCTTGCCTCCGCCTCTGACACGGAACTGGTGGTGCCGCTGGCCCGCGATCATGGACTGTCGGACCGGGTCTTCGCCTCGACACCAGAGCGCAACCTGAAGGGGAAGGCCAAGGCAGAGGCGCTGGTGGGCGCCTATGGCGAGGGCGGCTTTGACTATGCCGGGAACGAGGTGGCCGACCGGGCGATCTGGGATCGCGCCCGGGGTGCCATCGTCGTCGGGTCGCATCCGGGGATCGTGCGGGGGCTGACATCGGCGGGCAAGCCGGTCACGGAAGTGCCGGGGCAGTGGACGGTGTCGGATCTGATGCGCGCGCTGCGTCCGCATCAATGGGTCAAGAACGTCCTCCTGTTCGTGCCGATGATCGCCGCGCATGATTTCTACGCGATGACGATCCTGACGATCCTGCTGGGGATCGCCGCGTTTTCCGCTGCGGCCTCGTCGATCTATGTGGTCAACGATCTGCTGGATCTGGAGGCGGACCGGCTGCATGCCACCAAGAACCGGCGTCCCTTTGCCAGCGGCGCGGTGCCGATCCGGGTGGGGATGGCCGCCTGCGCGGTGCTGATGGCGCTGGCCTGCGGGATCAGCCTGATGATTTCCTGGGGCTTCTTTGGGGTGGTGGCCCTGTATATGGTGCTGTCGCTGAGCTATTCGCTGAAGCTCAAGCGCCTGCGCTGGGTCGATATCGCCACCTTGGCCGGGCTATATACGTTGCGGGTGGTGGCCGGGGCGCTGGCGGTCGAGGTCGACGTTTCGACCTATTTGCTGGTCTTCATCTTTCCCACCTTCCTGACGCTGGGCTGCGTGAAGCGCTTGACCGAGGTCACCTTGGCCAAAAGCAACAAGCGCCTGCCGGGGCGGGGCTATGGGCGGCGCGACCGGGGGGATCTGCTGAATGTCGCCTGGCTGGGCACCTTCGGGTCGTTGCTGGTGTTCTTCCTGTACACCTTTACCGAGCATGCGCTGAAACTTTATCCCACGCGATGGCTGTTGTGGGTGGCGATGGCACCGCTGGCCCTGTGGCTTATCCGTATGGTGCGGATGGGCTATACCGGGCGGCAGGATTACGACCCCATCGTCTTTGCGCTGCGCGACAAGCGGGGGCTGGGGCTGGTTTTTCTGATGCTGGCCATCATGTTCTATGCCGCCGGGCTTTGGCAGACCTGGTTCGGGTAGGGC
>CAYGRI010000257.1:0-7904 GCA_964352155.1 uncultured Maritimibacter sp.
TTGGCCGCATCTGGGCGGACGGGAAGCTGCTCGACACCGCCGGGATCACCTGGCGTTGGTATCCGGGCGACGAGACGCAAACTGCTGATCCCTTCATTTCGGCAAAGATGGGTCCAGCAGGCAGCCCGGCCTATCGCGGCACCGCCTATGTCGTCTTCGAGGACCTGCCGCTCGGGACCTTCGGAAACCGTCTTCCGCAGCTTTCCTTCGAGGTGTTCCGGCCCCTCGCCGATCCTGACACCGCCGAGGGGCTCACCCGCGCCGTCACGATGATCCCTGCCTCAGGTGAGTTCGCATATGCGACCGAAGGCATCCGGAAGGGCAGCAGTGGCGCGCAGATTCCGGAAAACCTGAACGCGCGCGCCGATACTGCCGACATGGTTGTGGCGCTGGACCAGCTGGAGGCCATGGCGCCCGCGGTCGAGAGTGTCAGCCTGGTCGTCGCCTGGTTTGGGAATGACCTACGGGCGGGCAACTGCCAGGTCCGGCCGGGCGTCGAGGTGTCTTCCAAGACCACCAGCCCCAAGACATGGTCCGTGAACGGCGTCGATCGGGAAAGCGCGCATCTCGTCAGCGAGGACGATCAGAGCCGACCGGTCTATGGCGGCACGCCGGCAGACTTCGCGGTGGTCCAGGCGATCCAGGAGATGAAGGCGCGCGGGCTGCGGGTGACTTTCTATCCGTTCATCCTGATGGACGTGCCGCCCGGCAACGTGCTGCCGAACCCGTATTCTGACAACTCGTCCGAGGCGGGCCAGCCTGCCTTTCCCTGGCGCGGCCGGATCACCTGTTCGCCGTCGGCGGGTTATGCCGGGACCGTGGACAAGACCGCCGCGGCGGCCGCGCAGGTGGCGGCCTCCTTCGGCAACGCCAGCCCCTACGACTTCGCGGTCTCGGGCGAAACCGTCTCCTGGACTGGCGCGGCAGGCGAATGGGGCCTGCGCCGGATGGTGCTGCATTATGCCCATCTCTGCGCGGCGGCCGGAGGGGTGGATGCCTTCCTGATCGGCTCCGAATTGCCGGGGCTGACGACAATCCGCTCCGGGGCCAGCACCTATCCCGCCGTGCAGGCGTTCCGCGATCTGGCGGCGGACGTACGCTCAATCCTCGGGTCCGGCACGCAGATCGGCTATGCCGCCGACTGGAGCGAGTATTTCGGGCACCAGCCGGACGACGGCAGCGGCGATGTGTTCTTCCACCTCGATCCGCTCTGGGCCGATCCGGAGATCGATTTCGTCGGGATCGACAACTACATGCCGCTGTCGGACTGGCGGGACGGGTTCGAGCATGCTGACGCGGTCGAGGGCTGGCCCGCGATCTATGACCGAGCCTACCTGCAGGGGAACATCGCGGGTGGTGAAGGCTTCGACTGGTTCTATACCTCGGCCTCGGATAGGTCGGCACAGGTCCGCACCCCGATCACCGACGGTGCTGCGGGCAAACCATGGGTCTTCCGTTACAAGGATCTGCGTGCCTGGTGGTCGAACGCGCACTACGACCGCCCGGGCGGAGTGGAGAGCGCGACACCGACCGCATGGGTGCCGCAGTCCAAGCCGATCTGGTTCACCGAACTTGGCTGTCCCGCCATCGACCGGGGCACCAACCAGCCGAACGTCTTCTTCGACCCCAAGTCCTCCGAGAGCTTCACGCCGCATTTCTCGCGGGGCTGGCGCGACGACGCGATCCAGCGCGCCTACCTCGAAGCGACCTATCTCTGGTGGGGTGAGGCCGTGAACAACCCGCTGTCCTCGGTCTATGGCGGCCGGATGGTGGATGTGCCTGAATGCGCCGCCTGGACCTGGGACGCGCGGCCGTACCCGTTCTTCCCGGCGCTGACCGACGTCTGGACGGACGGGGCGAACTGGCGGCTCGGCCACTGGCTGACCGGGCGGCTCGGCGCGGTATCTCTGGCGGCACTGGTCCGGCACGTCTGCCTGCGCGCGGGCCTGCCCGAGGATCGCATCGACGTCACCGGCCTGTGGGGCGCGGTCGAGGGCTACGCCATCGGCGCGCTGGAGAGCCCGCGTGCCTCGATCACAACGCTGTCGCGGCATTTCGGCTTCGATGCCGTCGAGACCGAGGGCTTGATCCGCTTCGTCATGCGCGGCCGGGCCGCTGTGGCAAGCGTCGAACCGGACGATCTGGTAGCCGCTCGCGAGGGCGACGTGCTGGAGCTGACGCGCGGCCAGGAGACCGAACTGCCTCAGGCCCTGAAATGGCAGGTCGCCCGCGCCGACGAGGATTATGACGCCGCCCTCGTAGAGGCGCGGCGCATCACCGTCGATACGACGCGGATCGCCTCCGAGAGCTTCCCCATGGCCGTGCCGCCCGAGGAGGCCGAGCGCCGCTGCCGCCGCGCGCTGATGGAAGCATGGACCGGGCGGGAGACGGCAGCGTTCCGTCTGCCGCCATCGCGACTGGCACTCGACCCGGCCGATGTGGTGGCGCTCGCCCATGACGGCCGGTCCATTCCGCAGCGACTCATCTCGATTGCCGATGCCGACGCGCGCGGCATTGAGGTCGTCCGCCAAGATCGGGAGGCTTACGATCTTCCGCCCGGCGCGCCGCGACCCTCGGCGCTCTCTCGGGCTATTGTGTTCGGCGCCCCCGAGGCGGTGCTGCTGGACCTGCCGCAGCTGACCGAGGATCAACCCGCGCATCGGCCTTTCGCCGCAGCCCATGCCGTTCCCTGGCCGGGCGAAATGGCGGTGTTCCGCAGTCCCTCTACCGATGGCTTCGAGCTGCTGACGACATTTGGCGGCCGTGCCCGGATCGGAACGCTGGTCTCGGATTTCTTCGCGGGCCCGACCTCGCGCTTCGATCTTGGCAATGCGCTGGTGATCGATCTGCTCTCTGGCACACTGGAAAGCGTCCCCGACCTGACGCTGTTCGGCGGGGCCAATGCGCTGGCCATCGAGAGCGCACCCGGCACGTGGGAAATCGTGCAGGCCGGCGTGGTAGACCTGATTGCGCCGGGCCGTTATCGAATGATGCGCCTGCTTCGTGGCCAGCGCGGCACGGAAACGGCCATGGCTAATCCGGCTCTTGCAGGCGCGCGGGTGGTGGTGCTCGACGACAGCCTTGCCTCGCTGCCCATCGCCGAGGCCGATCTCGGCATCCCTTGGAACTGGCGCATCGGCCCCGCGAGCCGACCGGTCAGCGACGAAACCTATGTCCCGCAGGCCTTCACGCCCGCTGGCGTCGGGCTGCGGCCGTTCTCTGTTGCCCATGTCGAGCAGCCGTGGCGCACGCCGCGCACTGCCGGGGACCTGACCATCCGCTGGACGCGTCGGTCCCGGTCGCTCGCGGCCGACAACTGGGGCGCGGCCGACGTGCCGCTCGCCGAGGAAATCGAAGCATACGAGGTCGACATCCTCGACGGCGCGACGGTCAAGCGGGTGCTGAGCGTGACCACCACCAGCGCCGTCTACACGGCCGCCCAGCAGACTGCGGACTGGGGCGCGTCGCTCGGCCCCGGCGACACGCTCGACATCCGCATCTTCCAGCTCTCCGCCCTTGTGGGGCGGGGCGCGCCGAAAACCGTCACGCTCCTGTTCTGAAAGCCATCCCATGTCCGACGCCACGACCCATCTCCTGCTGCCCTACATCCTCGCGGCACAGGCCCAGAAGCATGTCACCCACAACGAGGCGCTGCGGCTGCTCGACGGGCTCGTCCAGCTCTCCGTCCTCGACCGGGACCTGACAGCGCCGCCCGCCAGCCCGGCCGATGGCGACCGCCACATCGTCGGCTCGGGCGCGACGGGCGATTGGGCGGGCTGGGATCTGAACGTCGCGCTCTGGACCGACGGCGCGTGGCTGCGCCTGCCGCCACGAACAGGCTGGCGGGCATGGGTCGAGGACGAGGGGCTGCTGCTCGTCTACGACGGCGCGAGCTGGGTCGGGACCACGCCTACGGTGCTACAGAACATGGCACTGCTCGGGATCGGCACCACCGCTGACTCTTCGAACCCGTTCTCGGCCAAGCTGAATGCTGCGCTCTGGACGGCAAAGACCGTCGCCGAGGGCGGCACCGGAGATCTGTTCTACACCATGAATAAGGAGGCCGCAGGCGACGATCTCGGGCTCACGCTGCAGACCGGCTTCGTCACGAAGGCGCTGGTCGGGCTGTTCGGCTCCGACAGGTTCCGGCTTGCGGTCTCCGCCGACGGCAGCACCTTCTTCGACGGGCTCAGCGTCGACAACGCGAACGGCATCGTCGATCAGCCGCAACTGCCGCGCTTCAAGGCGTACACGAACTACGACAACTATGTCGGCGTCGGGAGCTGGACGAAGATCGGCCTCAACAACACCGACTACAACGATCAGGGCGGGTTTGATCCCGGGACCAACCTGTTCACAGCCCCCGTGGACGGCACCTACCTCTTCGGCGCGACGCTGCTCTACAAGGTCAATTCCAGCACCTCGGCCCGGATGCGCGGGCGGCTCGTGCTAAACGGCGGGACCGAAATCCGAGGGTCTTATGGCGAGATCAGTGGCGCGCATGTCTCGGAAGCCACCGCCATCTGGCTGCAGACCATGGTGCCGCTGACGGCCGGCGATACCGTCGAACTGCAGGGGTATTTCCGCGCGCAGGATGGGTATTTCGCGGCCGATAGCACGTCCCTTTGGGGCTGCAAGATCGGCTGATCGGAGAGAAGATTACCCCATGACACCACCCCGATCCGATCAGGGTTTCGTGCGCATGCCCGACGCCGAGTTCGAGGCGATGCTGGCCCGCGCTGCCGAGAAAGGCGCCAAGCGCGCGCTCGCCGATGTTGGCCTCGACGGTGAGGAAGCGGCGCTCGATGTTCGCGACCTGCGATCCCTGCTGGATTGCATCCGGCTGGTGCGCCGCACAGCAATGCAGACCGCTGTCCGCATGATCACCACCGGTGTGATGTTGGCGCTGCTGGCGGGTATCGCGATCAAGCTCAAGATCTTCGGCGGGGCCCCATAGCTCCGCCGCATCCCAATCCGTTAGCTCAACCGACCCGCCCATGTGGCGGGTTTTTTCGTTTCTGGAGGACACCATGACGACGACCTTTTACGACCATTGGCGCGAGGCACCGGAGGATGCCTGGCGCTGCCCCAACTTCTCGCCCGCCGAGATCGCCTGCCGGGGCACCGGCAAGCTGCTGATCAACGAGCCCGCGCTGGACAAGCTGCAGGCACTGCGGGACCTTCTGGGCAAGCCACTGATCGTGCGTTCCGCCTATCGCAGCCCCGAGTTGGCTCAAAATATTCCTGCCAACTCGGGGCTTATACATCGTCGTGTTTTTCAGTCGTGCGGCTCTTACTGGCCGGACATTTGCCGCATTGCAGTCGCCCAGTCTTCGATGTGCCAGAGGTTTACAAGCTTGCCGTCCTTCAATTCGTGGATGTCGATGTTCATGATGTCAAAGTTGCGGCCTTGGGGATCTACGCCCATGAATTCGCCTGCTGGCGTTGCGATTGAACGGCTTCTGACAATCACAAAGTTGCCGTCCTGATGAATGGCCTCAATTGTAAATTCAAGATCCGGCATAAACGCTACGATGCCTGCCGACCGGGGCAACAGATCTTCGCGGACTTCGTAATTGCCGGAATAATCGGCGTAGCTTTTCCAATCCTCGGACGTCGCAGCAAGGAATGCTGCATTGCTTTCAGGACCTGGATTGGTGAAAATATCGTAGAAGGCATGCACAGCGGCCAAGTCATCGGCTGCGGCAGTGGTTGCGATTGCGCTCAGGCCAAGAGTGGCGGCCGCGAGTGCTTTCTGGAATGCGTTCATTGTCGTGTCTCCTGATGTCTTGATCATGCCAACGCGCTGGTTCGCCGCTGGTACGACAAGATTTATCATCTCCCTTGGGGCAAACAATGCAGACAAAATGAAGACAGCATTAACTTAGGAGAAAGAATGAAATCGGCCAGCTCATCTACAATGCGCCAGAGCACCGATCCAAATTCTCCCATCGAGACAAGAGCCAAGAATTGGTGTTTTCTCCTGCGTACTCGGAAATCGCACCCTGTGCGCTGGCGGATGTCGGTCTCGACGGTGACGAGGTCGCGCTCGACATCCGCGATCTGCGCTCCCTCTCTCTGGTGGATCGCACCCGGCTGGTGCCTCCCCCCGCCATGCAAACCGCCGTCCGAATGATCACCACAGGCGTCATGCTGGCGCTGCTGGCGGGTATCGCCATCGAGCTCAAGATCTTCGGCGGCAGCCCGTAGCCGCTCGACACCCCAAACCATCAGTTCACCCGCACCCACCCTCGTGGCGGGGTGCGTCGTGGTCTGCTTGGCAGACAGACGGGAAGTTCCAGTGGACCTTCCCGAGCGGCGAAGACACCGAGCCCCTGCAAGATGCGGGAAACTCGTTTTCAGAGGATCTCCAAGGACCACGACCTCCTACATCCATTGGCGCGATCTGCCGGAGAGCACCTGGCGCTGGCCGAACTTCTCGCCCGCCGAGATCGCCTGCCGGGGCACCGGCAAGCTGCTGATCAACGAGCCCGCGCTGGACAAGCTGCAGGCACTGCGGGACCTTCTGGGCAAGCCACTGATCGTGCGTTCCGCCTATCGCAGCCCCGAGTTGGCTCAAAATATTCCTGCCAACTCGGGGCTTATACATCGTCGTGTTTTTCAGTCGTGCGGCTCTTACTGGCCGGACATTTGCCGCATTGCAGTCGCCCAGTCTTCGATGTGCCAGAGGTTTACAAGCTTGCCGTCCTTCAATTCGTGGATGTCGATGTTCATGATGTCAAAGTTGCGGCCTTGGGGATCTACGCCCATGAATTCGCCTGCTGGCGTTGCGATTGAACGGCTTCTGACAATCACAAAGTTGCCGTCCTGATGAATGGCCTCAATTGTAAATTCAAGATCCGGCATAAACGCTACGATGCCTGCCGACCGGGGCAACAGATCTTCGCGGACTTCGTAATTGCCGGAATAATCGGCGTAGCTTTTCCAATCCTCGGACGTCGCAGCAAGGAATGCTGCATTGCTTTCAGGACCTGGATTGGTGAAAATATCGTAGAAGGCATGCACAGCGGCCAAGTCATCGGCTGCGGCAGTGGTTGCGATTGCGCTCAGGCCAAGAGTGGCGGCCGCGAGTGCTTTCTGGAATGCGTTCATTGTCGTGTCTCCTGATGTCTTGATCATGCCAACGCGCTGGTTCGCCGCTGGTACGACAAGATTTATCATCTCCCTTGGGGCAAACAATGCAGACAAAATGAAGACAGCATTAACTTAGGAGAAAGAATGAAATCGGCCAGCTCATCTACAATGCGCCAGAGCACCGATCCAAATTCTCCCATCGAGACAAGAGCCAAGAATTGGTGTTTTCTCCTGCGTACTCGGAAATCGCACCCTGTGCGCTGGCGGATGTCGGTCTCGACGGTGACGAGGTCGCGCTCGACATCCGCGATCTGCGCTCCCTCTCTCTGGTGGATCGCACCCGGCTGGTGCCTCCCCCCGCCATGCAAACCGCCGTCCGAATGATCACCACAGGCGTCATGCTGGCGCTGCTGGCGGGTATCGCCATCGAGCTCAAGATCTTCGGCGGCAGCCCGTAGCCGCTCGACACCCCAAACCATCAGTTCACCCGCACCCACCCTCGTGGCGGGGTGCGTCGTGGTCTGCTTGGCAGACAGACGGGAAGTTCCAGTGGACCTTCCCGAGCGGCGAAGACACCGAGCCCCTGCAAGATGCGGGAAACTCGTTTTCAGAGGATCTCCAATGACCACGACCTTCTACATCCATTGGCGCGATGTGCCGAAGAAATCCTGGCGCTGGCCGAATTTCAGCCCAGCCGAGATTGCGTGCCGCGGCACCGGCAAGCTGCTGGTCAATGAGCCTGCGCTCGACAAGTTGCAAGCGCTCCGTGATCACCTTGGCAAGCCGCTGATTGTCCGATCGGCCTATCG
>CAYGRI010000258.1:0-7901 GCA_964352155.1 uncultured Maritimibacter sp.
CCCCCCCCCCCCCCCCCCCCCCCCCCCCCCCCCCCCCCCCCCCCCCCCCCCGGGCGGGGGCCCCCCCCCCCCCCGATCCCCCGACAAACCGACCCTACAGCGCGCCGTCGGCCGCCATTTGCATATAGGTCGTATCGTAGCGCATCTTCACATAGCCGGCATCGCCCGTGGTCGAGCCATCGGGATAGGCCACGCCGACGAAATCGGGCGACGGCGCGCCTTCGCCCAGGATCCCCTTGTCGAACAGGAACTCGGCCACATTCACCATCGTCGTCTTCAACGCGGGATCAGAGGCAAAGGCCACCGCCGCCGCCGGGTCAAAAAACATCTCGGTGGAGTCCAGCTGCGCCGTGTAGCCCGCCAGATCCGTGCCCGAGGCTTCGGCCATCGCGGTCAGCGCCGCTTCGTCGCCCGCCGCCATCAGCGCCATGACCTCGTACCACGCGCCAGCCAGCGCCTTGCCGAAATCGGGGTTCGCCGCCAGCGTCTCGGTGTTCACCCACATGATGTCGATGATCTCCCCCGGAATGTCCGAGGAATCGTAGATCTTGTTGGCGCCTGGCTCTTCCAGGATCGTCGACACCAGCGGGTTCCAGGTCACCACCGCCTCGACATCCGAGGTGGCATAGGCCGCTATCATGTCCGCGTCCGAAGTGTTCAGCACCCCGCCCAGATCCGCCTCGGACAGGCCCACACTGTCCAACCCGCGCGCCAGAAGGTAATGCGAGACCGACAGTTCCACCAGATTCACGGGCTTGCCTGCCAGATCGGCCAACCCGCCCTCACCCTTGAGGATGATGGCATCATTGCCATCGGAATAATCGCCCACGATCAGCGCCGTCGTGTCCACCCCGGACCCGGCCGGGATCGACAGGATGTCCATATTGGTGGCCGAGACGCCGTCAAACGCGCCGGCGGTGTATTGGTTGATCGATTCCACATAATCGTTGATCTGCACGATCTCGACATCGATCCCGTATTTGTCGGCCCACTTATCCATGATGCCGGAGTCTTCCATGTAGCCCCAGGGCATCCAGCCGACGTAAATCGACCATGCAACACGGAATTCGGTTTTCTCCTGTGCGGAGAGCGGTGCCGATACGGGCGCGGCGACCAGCGCCAGCGCAGCGGCGGCAAGCAATTTTCTGGTAATCATGGGTCGTACCTTTTGCGGCGTTCCGCCTAGGCGCAAAGGGGGTCGGCCGGGGCGGAACGAGGAGAGGCCGGCCGGACCCTGGTGCAGTACTCTCCCGGGATTTTGCCCCGCCGTGTACCTGCCCGGATTTTGCCGGGCAGGCGGCATCTCTCGGACCAGACCCTCGGGAGGAGGAGGAGGCGGAACCCTAGACACCCTGCACCTCCACTCTGCCCGCTCAGCCGCATGCGGCAATGGTAGAGCGCCCCAAAGCAGCGGCGGGTCCCGTCGAAGCCCGCAGTATCGGCGAAAAATAGATCGGGCGCACGAATTTTGGGCGGTTGCCGAACACGAGCAGGGGGTGTGCCGTTGAGAGCCGGGGCACGTCAGGCCGACAGGGCATGTTCTTTTCCGGCAAAACGGGTCGCCCGTGCCTGACCGCCCGTGCTTGGGGCCGGTCTTCGATGGTCGATGTCGGCGGCCTATAAGAAGAGTGCGTGTCTGGGTGGCGTGCGCCGGGAGCCTTGTGGGGGGTACAGGCGCCGGATTGCCCGGATTTGGCCAGCCGGGGGCGGGCCGCCATCATTGTGCCCATCGCGCAACAATTGCCGGGCCGGATGGGCGGTTCGCAACCTGAAATGCCACAGCCCGCCATCGCGCTGTTGTCGGATTGGTGCCTGTTGGCTACCGTCGGTCCAACCTTTGAGAACCGGGGCCGGTCTGGTCCTGTCAGGAGAGTTTGGTCGTGCCCCTGCGTCGCTGTGTACGATTTGCCCTTTCAGCCATCACCGCTTTCGGTCTGACCGGGCTGCCCGTCGAGGCCGCCGACGACACCGCCCGCATGCAGCTTTTGTTCGTGGGCGCCGCCCCCGAGGCCGGGCTTGGCGCGGCGGGCACCGAAGGCCTGCCGGTCATTTCCATCACCGCCCTGCCGGACGCCGACATGGTCCGGCAAGAGGTCTTCGCCGCACGGCTGCGGGCCAATCCGGTGTCGACCTTCGTCGCAACCCCGTCGGGCGAGGACAAGCAGTTCGAACAATTCTTCCTGGTCGCCAGCGCCGGGCTGGAATCGGGGCGCGACGGCAACACGCTGTCCGTGGGCGCCGATCAGTTCTCGATGTCCGATTTCGCCGACCGTCTCGGCTCTGCCGTGCAAGCCTTCGACCCGCGCCATCGCCGGATCGGGTTCCTGCATATCAGCGATGAAAGCGACCGCTTCCCGATGGCCCTGCCAGAGCTGCGCTCTGCCCTGGGTGGCCTTGGCTTTGACATGATGGTGCTGATGATCTCGGGCCAGCGCGCCGCCACCTGTGACGAGGCCCAGCCGCTGCACTACAGCCTGGTCGGCGGGCTGGCGGATCGGGCGCCGTTCGGGAATGGTGATGGTGTCTCGACGGTGGCCGAGGTGCAGACCTACCTTTCCGGCGCCTTGGGCCGGGCCAAGGATCGCGGATGCGGACCGGCCTACAGCCTGATCCTAAAGGCCTCTGACGACACGACGGCGCCGCTGATCGTGCATGACGGTGCCACCCCCTTCTTGGAGATGGAGAATCGCCTGTACCACGAGACGTTCGAGGCGATGTTCCTGATGGAAACCCAGGATGTCGCGACGATGCAGGCGTTTCTGGCGACCTGCGTCTATTGCCCTAACGAGGACGCCCTGCGCGACCGCCTGCAGGCGATGGAGGATGCTGCCCGCACCGCCGAGCTTGAGGGCGAGATCTGGGTGCGGATCAAGGACGACAGCAGCCGCGAGCGTCTGGCGATCTATGTCGAGAATTGCGCGCTGTGCCAGTATCGCGACGAGGCCTTGCGCCGGATCGCCTTGATCGACCGCAAGACGGCGGCGGCCGATGCCGAGCTCGCCCGGTTTCAGGCGGCGCTCCAGTCACGGGATCTGGCGGCGCTGCGCAGCTATTCCGAGAGCTGCGTGACCTGCGCCCATCTGGCCGAGTCAGAGGCGCTGATCGCCGAGATCGAGGCCGACACCGCCTATATGGACGAACGCGCCCTGCTGGACGACGCGGTGCGGCTGCGCAGCGCCTCCAAGCTGGAGAGGTATCTTCAAAGCTGCGTGGTCTGCGACGGTCAGCAACAAGTTGCCGAGACACTGGCGGCGCTGGAAGCGCTTGAGGCCGTGCGTCAGCCTTGTTTGCTGCTGGCCGGGCTGCCGCAGTTCGATGGCCCCCGCAAGCTTGAGGATATCGACCAGGCCGAGGCGATGCCGGTCTGCCAGGCCGCCGCGGCGGAATTCCCGGACGATGGCTTGCTGCGGACCACCATAGGCCGCATCGCCCAGGCCGCGGGCGACATCGATGCCGCCAAGCAATCCTATGTTTTCGGGATGGAAATGGCGGTTCCCGCCGCCTATGGGCTGGCGGCCTATTCGTATTTCGCGCCTCAGGACGGCGGTGCGCCCGATATGTCCCGGGCCGAGGATTTGGCATTGCAGGGCGCCGACCTGGGCGATTGGCTGAGCCACGAGATCTTGACGGTGATGTATTCCAAGGATCTGATCGCGGGCAAGACGGCGCGCGATGCCTTCGAAATTGCCGAACGAGTCGCGATAGAAGGCAATCCTCTGGCGGAATTTTTTGTCGGTTATTATTATTTGACCGGTACTGGAACCGAAGTTTCGAAAATACAGGCACAGACATGGTTGTCCAAATCGGTCGAGCAAGGCTATACGCATGCATATTCGTTTCTTGCCGAATTGCATGAAACCGGTGGCGATGGTCTGGACGCGCGACCCGACGTGGCGGCAGACCTGTACTGGAAAGCGCTGGAGAAGGGCGACCCGACGGCAACGGACCGTTTGACGACACAACTTGGGGACCGCGACCGCGATGTGGTTCGGATCATCCAGGAGCGCCTGCGTGAGGCAGGTTTATACCGTGGGCCGGTAGACGGGGTGCCGGGGCGCGGAACAGAGAACGCAATTCGTGAGTTTGCGGATTCGTTTACGGGGCAAGGTTAAAGAGCTAAGGAAAGCCGAGGGGGCAGCAGGCATGAGACGTTACCTGTTAGGTATGACGATGGGCCTTTTGGGTCTGATTGCGGTGGGTGGCAGCGCGCAAGCGATGGATTCCTCCGCCTGTCCCAAGGCGCCGATGCGTGTCATCGTGATGGGCGATAGCCTGGCGGACGGTCTTTGGGCCTCGTTGAAGCGGTTCTATGCGCAATGCGGCACGATGAAGGTCATACGTCTGACCGCCGTGTCCGACGGGCTGGCCAAAACCTCGGACCGGGACTGGATCCAGCGGTATCTGCGCCAGGCGGGTGAGCCGAAAGACCGGACCAAGGATGTGTTCGTGGTGCAGATCGGCGCCAATGACATCACCGCGATTCGCAACGGACGCAGCCGCGAAAGCTTCAACACGGCCGAGTGGAACTCGCTTTACACCCAGCGTGTCGCGACCCTGACGAAGGTTCTGGGCGACCGGTCGGCCGAGGTGTTGTGGTTCGGCCTGCCCGTCGTCGGCAACCTGAACTGGGAGCCGTCCTACCAGATCATTTCCCGGCTGCAGGCCAATGCGGTGATGCGCGCCGGAGGCAAGTTCATCGACATTCACCGGCTGACCCAGTTCGGCACCGGCACCTTCTCGATGAACGGCAATGTCAACGGCCGCATCATGCAGTTGCGTGCGCCCGACAAGGTCCACTTCACCAAGCCGGGCTACGATTATGTTGCGAGCGTGGCGGTGAGTGAGATTGCCAAGGCGATTGCGAACACCAACCGTCAGATCGCGTTGCAAGATGTCGAGCTTCAATAGGGTCTGCCTATCGGCCCTTGTCCTTCTGTTTGTCGCAGCCTGCACAACGGCTACGGTCCGCGCCCCTTCGCCGAAGCCCGTTGTCGCCGCGCCGCCCCCGGCCACAACGGCAGAGGCGCCGTCGCGCCCCGACGCGGGTCCAGCGGTCACAGCGGTTGATCGACCGGCTGTCTTCACGCCGCCCCCCGGTGGAAAGATCGCGCGAAAGGTCAGCCGCGAGATCACGACGGCAGAGCCACTGCGGGTGATGGTCATCGGCGATTCCCTGGCCGACGGCTTTGGCATCTTCATGTCGCCGATGGTGCGCGAACGCGGGCTGCCCGTCTCGGTTCTGAACCGGGGCAAAACATCGACCGGCCTGGCGCGTGCCGATTTCTACAATTGGCCGGGCAACTTCGCTTCGATGGCCGCCAGCAGCCGGCCCGATGTGGTGGTCGTGCATTTCGGTGCCAATGACGATAAACCGCTGCGGCGGCCCGATGGCAGCTCTGTCCCCTATAACACGCCGGAATGGGATGCCGCCTATCGGGGGGAACTGCAAAAGATCATGTCCGTCGCCGCGCAATACGGTGCCGTTGTCTACCTGCTGGGCCCTGCACCCGACCGCGATCCCGGGCGCAACGCGCTGCTGACCCGGTTGAACCCGCTGTTCCAGCAGGAAGCGGCCCGCGCCGGGGCTTATTTCATCTCGTTGCCCGCCTTCACGGCCGGACCGAATGGGGAGTTTGTGACGGTTGCGGCGGGTCGGACGATCCGCGCGGGCGATGGCAGCCATTTCACCGTGGCGGGCTACCGCATGGTGATCGACCGGATCCTGCGCGCGATCGAGCGGGACAACCCCGGCATTTTCGATGGCCCAAAGACAGAGGTCGCGGGGCTCCAATAAGTCATGGTGTTCCCGACGCTCCAGTTCATCGGGTTCTTTGCCGTTGTCCTTCTGCTGAACGGACTTGTCTGGAACCGCAATGGCTGGCGCAAGGCGCTGCTGATCACGGCGTCCTATCTGTTCTACGCCGCCTGGGATGTCCGCTTTCTGCTGCTGATGGCCTTCGTCTCTGCCACGGCCTATCTGGGCGGGCTGTATGTGACCCGTCCGGGCTGGGGGCGCGTGACCAAGATCGTCAGCATCGCCGCCATGCTGGCCGTGCTGGGGTTGTTCAAGTATTATGACTTCTTCACGCTGAACCTGCAGCGCCTGTTGCAGGACACCGCCTTTGCCCGCGATCTGCAATGGATGACAATCATCCTGCCGGTCGGGATCTCTTTCTACACGTTTCAGGCGATTTCCTACATCATGGATGTGGCCCGCGGCGATGTGGCGGCGCGCCGGAACCCGGCGGATGTCTTCCTGTACATCTCTTTCTTCCCGCAGCTTGTGGCGGGGCCGATCGTGCGGGCGGCGCATTTCCTGCCCCAGATCGACGCCCCGTCAAAGCCTGACGCGGCGGCCCGCGCGATGGCCGTCGTGCTGATCCTGTCGGGGCTGTTCAAGAAGATGGTGGTTGCGAACTATCTGTCGGTGCTGGTGGTCGAGCCGGTGTTCGACCTGCCGGACGGACAGAACGCCTTGTCGGCGCTGGCGGGCACGCTGGGCTATGCGGTGCAGATCTATTGCGATTTCTCTGGCTATTCCGACATTGCCATCGGCGTGGCGCTGCTGCTGGGCTATCGGTTCCACCGCAATTTCAACCAGCCTTACCGCGCCGACAGCCTGCGGGATTTCTGGCGGCGCTGGCATATCTCGCTGTCGACCTGGATCCGGGACTATCTGTACATTCCGCTGGGGGGCAATCGCGGCTCTGCCATGCGGCACCATGGCACCGTGGTTCTGACCATGACGCTGGCGGGGCTGTGGCACGGGGCCGGGTGGAACTTTATCCTCTGGGGGTTCCTGCACGGGGTGGGTCTGGCAGTTGAGCGGGCGTTTCGCACCGCGGGAATAAAGCTGCCCCGCGTCCTTGCCATCGCGGCCACCTTTGTGTTTGTCGCGCTTTTGTGGATCCCGTTCCGCGCCGCCTCTTTCCCCGAGACGTTGCAGATGCTGGCGGCGTTTTTCCGGACCGACTCCTATGCTGCGCCCGACCTGACGGGGACGGTCTGGGCCCTGATCGCGATCGGGGCGGCGATGACATTTCTGCCCCTGTCATGGCGGGATCTGATACAATCGGCCCTGTCACGCTGCCCACCAGAGCTTCAGGCAGCGATTCTCGGGTTGGGCATCTGGATGATGTTCGCAACGGCGCAAGACGGCGTCGCCCCCTTCATTTACTTCCAGTTCTAGCGAAATGACCCAAAACGCCCGCTTCATTCTCGTCTGTTTTGCCGCACTTGTTGCAGCTTGGTTACTGTCGGGAGAGCGGCTGCTGGATGCGGTATTCGAAATGATGGATCTGGGGCAGGTGGACGATACCATCATCGCGGGGGTCGTCGTACTGGAAGACTGGAAGGCCGGTCTTTCGCTGCCAGATACATTTTCCGCCTGGCGGGCGTCGATCCATGCTGCTTTGGGATTATGACGCCATGGATTTTACAAGACGTTTCCTGCTCGGCGCGCTCGCGGCCGCCGTAACCCTACCGGCGCAGGCGATAGAGGCACCGGGGCTTGGGCTGGACTACCTCGAAAGCCTGGGCCAGCCGGGGGCCATCAACGGGGCGTTCCTGCCGCCGTCGCAGATCGACCCGAGTTACAGCCATGTGATCTACATCAACGCGGCCCTGTCGGGGACGGGCGCGCAGAAGATGTGGGTTATCGAGCGGGCCGGGGACGGCTGGCAACTGGCCCTTTGGGATGCGGCCTTCTGGGGCGACCGGCGGCCAGACTATTCCTGGCCGGTGTCGACGGGCCGGTATTATCAGGGCAACAACCGCTCTGGCCCGACTCCGCTGGGCATCTTCAACGTGGACGACCGCAAGTTCCGCCATGTGCGCGGCTGGGGCGCGCCGGGCATGTACAACTCGATCTTCATTGATTTGCATTATTCCGGCGGCCGCAT
>CAYGRI010000259.1:0-7886 GCA_964352155.1 uncultured Maritimibacter sp.
CGTCTATATCGACCAGATCCGCAAACACGGGCTGTATGACGAGATCTGGCAGGCATATGTGGCGATCCTGCCGGTGCGCACGGTCGGGGTGATGGGCGACGGGCGGACCTATGATTATGCCTGCGCCCTGCGCGCTGTGACCTCTGTCGACGGGATGACCGCTGACTATTATCCCTTCACCCACGACTTCCTGGGCGAAACGGCGACGCGGATCATCAATGAGGTCAACGGCATCAACCGGGTGACCTATGACATCACCTCCAAGCCGCCGGGCACCATCGAATGGGAATGACCCCGCCCTGCCCCCCATGCTGATGGCGGCGGTTCGCAGCGTCCGGTACCGGTTTCGCGCTCGCCGCTGGAACGCCCGGGCGCAATCGCAGTCGGACGATGCCGAATCGCAAGCGCTCTGCCGGTTGGCCGCCGCGACGAACTGCGCGCGCAGCTTCATCGAATTCGGCTTCGGCGCCTTTGAGCTGAATGCTGCCGGGCTGATCCGTCAGGGCTTTCGCGGATTGCTGGTGGATGGCGGCGCCGAGAATTGCGCCGATATGAACGCGATCATGCGGCGCGCGGGCTATGACGTGCGCGCCGTGCCGCATTGGATCACCCTGGGGGACCTGACGCCGATGACCGCGTTCGCCGCCGAGACCGGCGATGCGCCGGGCGTGCTCAGCGTGGATATCGACGGCAATGACTACTGGATCACCGAGCGCCTGTTGCACGCGTTCCAGCCAGAGATCCTGATCGTCGAATACAATGCCAGCTTTGGCCTGCGCCCGATCTCTGTCCCCTATTCGGACGATTTCGACCGCCACGCCTGGTCCAAGACCGGCTGGTATCACGGCGCCTCGATCACCGCGTTTCATCACCTGCTGGCGCCACGCTACGATCTGGTCGAGAATATCAACGGCTTGAACCTGATCTATCTGCGCCGCGACAAGGCGCTTCCGGCCTATCCGGCGCTGACCCCAGAGCAGGCCTATTCCCCGCATGTGGGACGCGACAGGGCCTTTGGCAACAGCGCGGCAGAGCAGTTCGCGGCCGTCTCGCACCTGCCCTTTGTCGATGTGACCGCGCCGGAGAAACAGATCGGCAGCGCGCCACAACCATGATAGCCTGCCGGAACATCGCAGCGCCCAAAGGGTAAGTACGAGGGTAAGCCTATGAAATCCTTCCTGATCCTCTCCGCCATCTGCGTCGCGGGCGCGGCCCTTGCGGATCCCGGCTATTACCGGGTGAGCAATGTCGCCTCGGACGATACGCTGAACGTGCGAGCGGCGCCTTCGGGCAGCAGCGCCGATATTGGCGACCTGCCCTTCGATGCCCGCGGGGTCGAGGTGATCGACACCGATCCCAGCGGCGCCTGGGGCCGGATCCTGTGGGAAGAAGGCAACGGCTGGCTGGCGATGCGGTTCCTGGCGCCCGATCCGGTGCCGACCATCGCCGGAACCGCCCTGCCCGCCGGGCTGCAATGCGGCGGGACAGAACCGTTCTGGTCCATACGCCTGTCGCAATCGGGCGCGGTCTATTCCGATATGGGCGGGCGCAGCTTTGCCTTTGCTCTGCAAGGAACGCGGGTGGCGCAAGGCTTGCAGGCCTTTCCGGTGGCGCTTCAACATGCGGCGGCAAATGGCCGGGCGCTGTCGGTGATTCAGCCGATGCTGTGTTCCGACCAGATGAGCGACCGGGACTATCCCTATGGTCTGACCGTGTTGCTGGAAGCGGACGGTAGCAGCGAGTTCCTGGCCGGATGCTGCTGGCTGCCGCTGAACGCGGGCGAGAACTGAGCCCCCTTTTCCTTTCAGGCGCATTGCCGTACTGCCGCCGACATGACTGCCTCCAAACCTCCCTCCAGCGCGACTCTTCCGGGCGCCAAGCGGCAGCCCGCGCAACAGGCGCCCTTGCGGGCCGCGGTCTGGATGATCGGCGCCATCGTATCTTTCACGTCGATGGCCGTGGCGGGGCGCGCGCTGGCCGGGTTGCATGACACGTTCGAGATCCTGGCCTATCGCTCGCTGGTGGGGATCTGCATCGTGCTGGCCATCGGCGGCTGGGCCGGAACACTGGGCCAGATCACGCGGCGCAGCCTGCATATCCACCTGATCCGGAACGCGTGCCATTTCGTGGGGCAGAACCTTTGGTTCTTCGCCATCATCTCGGCCCCGCTGGCGCAGGTCTTTGCGCTGGAATTCACCTCGCCGCTCTGGGTGGCGGTGCTGGCGCCGCTGATTCTGAAAGAGGCACTGACCCGCACCCGCGCCATTGCCGCCGCCCTTGGCTTTGTCGGCGTGCTGTTCGTCGCCCAGCCGTTTGACGGATTCGAGCTGACCCCGGGGCTCTTGGCGGCTGCGCTGGCGGCGATCGGCTTCGCCGGATCCGCGCTGTTCACCCGGCTTTTGACGCGGACAGAGACGATCACCTGCATCCTGTTCTATCTGACGCTGATGCAAGCGGTCTTTGGGCTGGTCTGCGCCGGGTTCGACGGGCAGATGAATTTGCCAACCCTGCAGACGCTGCCCTGGCTGGTGCTGGTGGGCTGCGCCGGGCTTGTGGCGCATTTCTGCCTGACCACCGCGCTGTCGCTGGCGCCGGCCTCTGTCGTGATGCCCATCGACTTTGCCCGCCTGCCGATCATCGCCGTGGTGGGCATGGCGTTTTATGGCGAGCCGCTGCAATGGGCGGTGCTGGCCGGGGCGGCGGTGATTTTTGCGGCCAATTGGGTCAACATCCGCCACGAGACGCGGCCCCGCCGCGCCGCCTGATGTTTGGCGCAGGAATCGGGTCGAGCCGCGCCCGGACCCGGAGTATCTGAGCGTCATGATCACACAAAAAACCCTCTCTGCCCGGGCCTGGGCCGAATTGCTTCTGCTTTCGGCGATCTGGGGCGCGTCTTTCCTGTCGATCCGGATCGCCCTGGACGAGATCGGGGTAATGACGGCCGTGGCGCATCGCGTGTTCTGGGCGGCACTGGTGCTGTGGGCGGTGGTGGCGATGTTGCGGCTGCCGGTGCCGCGCGACCCGCGGATCTGGGGCGCCTTTCTGGTCATGGGGCTGTTGAACAACGCGATTCCCTTCACGCTGATGGCCTGGGGGCAATTGCATATCGAGACCGGTTTGACGGCGATTTTCAACGCGGCGACGGCGGTATTCGGGGTGATTGTCGCCGCGGTCGTGTTTCGCGATGAGCGGCTGACCCTGCGGCGCGCGCTTGGCGTGGGGCTTGGGTTTCTGGGGGTCGCCACCGCCATCGGGCTGGAGAACCTGGGCCGGTTCGATCCGCGCAGCCTGGCGCAGCTGGCGATCCTGGGCGGCGCGATGTCCTATGCCCTGGCCAGCGCCTGGGCGCGGGTGCGGCTGTCTGGCCTGGCGCCGCAGGTGGCGGCGGCGGGCATGCTCACCGGATCGAGCCTGATCCTGGTGCCCCTGGCGCTGTATCTGGACGGAATGCCGCGCGCCGATCTGGCGCCTGCAACACTCGCGGCCATCGCCTATTTTGCGCTGGCGTCCACGGGTTTTGCCTATTTGCTGTACTACCGGGTGCTGGCCATGGCGGGCAGCGGCAACCTGATGCTGTGCACGCTGCTGATCCCGCCGGTGGCCATCGGGCTGGGCGCGCTGGTCCGGGACGAGGCGCTGGACCCGCGGGCCTTTGTCGGGCTGGGATTGCTGGCGACCGGCTTGCTGTTGGTGGACGGACGCCTGTTTCGCCGCAAAGCGCCCCCGGTCTGAGGGCGGCTGTCGCGGCCGGTGTCGGAGCGAGGGGCCAGCCCCTCGCGCTCCCCGGAGTATTTGCGGCCAGAAGAAGGGGCGGCTCTGGTGTTTTCTTGCAGGTTCGCGATATTGGCCGGGTCACAGGACGGGGCCAGGCGATGATGTACGACAGCGCGACAGACTGGAGGGAGACCGCGCAGCGGCGGGTGCTGCTGTTCGGGATGTCGGGTCTGGGCAAGACCTATCTGTCGTCGATGCTGCGCGAGGCGGGGGGGTGGTATCATTATTCCGTGGATTACCGGATCGGCACCCGCTACATGGGTGAGCATATCGTCGATAATTTCAAGCGTCAGGCGATGCAGGTGCCGTTGTTGCGCGAATTGCTGATGTCGGATTCGATATACATTGGATCGAACATCACCTTCGACAATCTAACGCCATTGTCGACCTATCTGGGCAAGCCGGGCGATCCTGCGAAGGGCGGGTTGCCCTTTGCCGAATACATGCAGCGGCAGGAACAGCATCGCGTGGCCGAAGAGCGCGCCTTGCTCGACACGTCCTATTTTGTTGACCGGGCGCAGGACATCTATGGATACGATCATTTCGTCTGCGATTCCGGTGGCTCGATCTGCGAGGTGGTCGATCCCGAGGATCCTGGGGATCCGATCCTGACCGCCCTGTCGTCGGCTGCGCTTTTGGTGTGGATCAAGGGGTCGGAGGCGCATACGGCGGAACTGGTGCGCCGCTTTGATCGCGCGCCCAAGCCGATGTATTACCAGACCGATTTCCTGATGCGCGCCTGGACCGATTATCTGGCCGAAACGGGTCTGGCCGAAGACCAGGTCGATCCCGACGCCTTTGTGCGGTGGACCTATGCGCGCGCCTTGGCGCATCGTCAGCCGCGCTATGGAGCGATGGCGGAACACTGGGGGGTCACCGTGACCGCAGAGGAGGCGGCGGCGGTGACAGACCCCGCCGGCTTCGACGCTCTGATTGCCCGCGCCCTTGAGAGACGCTGACGCAGCGCCTATCTCGACCGACTGATCCCGGAGGATTGCGACCCATGCCGATCACCCTGCCCGCCGAATTACCCGCCTATGACGTGCTGAACCGCGAAGGCGTGATGGTGTTGTCTGAGGATGCCGCCGCGCGCCAGGATATCCGGCCGTTGCGGATCGGCTTGCTGAACCTGATGCCCAAGAAGATCCAGACCGAGACGCAGTTCGCCCGGCTGATCGGGGCCACGCCGTTGCAGATCGATCTGCAGCTGATCCGGATGACTGAGCACCAGACCAAGAACACCGCCGCCGCGCATATGGAGGCGTTCTATCTGCCGTTTCAGGAGGTGAAGGCGCAGAAATTCGACGGGCTGATCGTGACCGGCGCGCCGATCGAGCACCTGGACTTTGAGCAGGTCACCTATTGGGATGAGCTGCGCGAGGTGATGGATTGGACCCAGACCCATGTGCATTCCACCTTTGGTGTCTGCTGGGGCGCCATGGCGATGCTGCATCATCTGTGCGGTGTGGGAAAGCACATGCTGCCCGCCAAGGCATTCGGCTGTTTCCGGCAGCAGAACCTGGCCCCCGCCTCGCCTTATTTGCGGGGGTTTTCCGACGATTGCGTGATTCCCGTCAGCCGCTGGACCGAGGTGCGCCAGGAAGAGGTGGATGCCGTCGGCGGGTTATCCACGCTGATGGGCAGCGCCGAGGTGGGGCCTTGCCTGATCGAGGATCCGGCGCATCGCGCGCTCTATATCTTCAACCATTTCGAATATGACAGCGAGACGCTGAAGGAAGAATACGACCGCGATGTGCGCTCTGGCACGCCGATCAATGTGCCGGTCAATTACTATCCCGGTGACGACCCGTCGAAACCGCCGCAGAACCGCTGGAGAAGTCACGCGCATCTTCTATATGGTAACTGGATCAACCAGATATATCAGACAACATCGTATGACATCCACCAGATTGGCCGCTAGCCTCGTCTTCCTTTCGCTATTGTTCCTGGTGGGATGCGGCGCGGCCGTTGACCGAAAGGCTGGCACGCGAGAGCGGGCGGCCGAGGCGCGCTATCCGCCGCTGGGTCAGTTCGTCGAGGTGAACGGGCGCCGGGTGCACTACATCGCAAAGGGACGCGGGCCGGATCTGGTGCTGATCCACGGCGCCAGCGGCAATATGCGCGACTTCACCTTTTCCTTCATGGACGAGCTGACGGACCGGTTTCGGGTCATCGTGTTTGACCGGCCCGGGCTGGGCTATACCGACCGCGCCAGCGACCGCTATGGCGGCGCACTCAACACCAGCGCCGAAAGCCCGGCGGAACAGGCCGTTCTGTTGCAGGCGGCGGCGGCAAAGCTGGGGGCCCGGCGGCCTATCGTACTGGGCCAATCCTATGGCGGGGCGGTGGCGATGGCCTGGGCGCTGGAACGGCCGCGCAACGTGGCCGCGCTGGTCATCGTCTCTGGCGCGACCATGCCGTGGGAGGGCAGCCTGTCGCCGACCTATCCCCTGCTGTCGTCGCGGTTTGGCGGCACGACCGTGGCGCCGCTGGTCGCAGCCTCTTTCCCGCAGGACCGCGCGCGGCTGTCCGTTGGGGCGATCTTTGCCCCCCAGGCCGCCCCCGCGGGCTATATGGATTACATCGGCGTCGGTCTGGCGACGCGGCGCGACACGCTGCTGGCCAATGCGCGCCAGGTCAATACGCTAAAAGGGCATCTGGAGCGGATGGCGCCGCGCTATCCGTCGGTGCGTGTGCCGGTGGAGCTTGTGCACGGCACCTCTGACCTGATTGTCGGCTACGAGATTCACTCGGTCAAGCTGGCGGCGCTGCTGCCGGATGCACGCCTGACCCCCCTCCCCGGCATCGGTCACATGCCGCATCACAGTGCAGAGGCCACGGTGATCGCGCTGGTCGACCGGGCCGCGCGCCGCGCCGGATTGCGTTGACATTCCGCTGACATAGCGTTGACCCGGGGCCCGGCGCCCATTACCTGAAAGTAAAAGAGGTAAACATGACCCTGCCCTTTGACGGCGCCATCAGCACGTTCTTCGAGAAAGACGCCCCAAAATCCATCCGCGATGCGATCCTGGCCCATGAGGGCAAGACGGTGCTGCAGGATTATCCCTATGACAAGCGGATGCAGCGTGACGCTTACGAGGACGCGCTGGAGGCGCTGCAGATCGAACTGGTGCGGCTTCAGGCGGATGTGAAGGCGACAGGAAAGCGGATCGTGGTGCTGTTCGAGGGGCGCGACGCCGCCGGCAAGGGCGGCACGATCAAGCGGATCCGGTTGAACCTCAACCCCCGGGTGGCGCGGGTGGTGGCGTTGTCCAAGCCCTCGGACCGGGAGACGGGGCAATGGTATTTTCAGCGCTACGTCGACCATCTGCCGACAGCGGGTGAGATCGTGCTGTTCGACCGGTCTTGGTACAATCGCGGTGTGGTCGAGAAAGTGTTCGATTTCTGCACCGATGACCAGCGGCGCAAGTTCTTTTACCAGTTGCCGGAATTCGAGGACATGCTGGTCGACGAGGGCATTCATTTCGTCAAGATCTGGCTGAACGTCGGCCGGGCCGAGCAGCTGCGGCGGTTCTTGCGGCGCGAGCAGGATCCGCTGAAGCAATGGAAGCTGTCCTGGATCGATGTGGAGGGGCTGAAACGCTGGGATGCCTATTCCAAAGCGATCGCCGAGACCTTCGAGGCCAGCCACCGCGACCGGACGCCCTGGACCATCGTGCGCTCGGATGACAAGCGCCGGGCGCGACTTGCGGCGATCCGGGCGATTCTGTCGGGGTTGGACTACGAGGGCAAGAACCCCGAGGCCGCCTGCCCGCCCGATCCGGCGATCTGCGGCGGGCCGTCGTTGTGGAATGGGTAAGCGCGGCTATCATCACGGCGATCTGAAGCGGGCGCTTGTCGATGCCGCGCTGATCCTGATCGAGGAGAAGGGCCCCTCGGGCTTTACCCTGTCGGAGGCGGCCAAACGCGCGGGCGTGACTCCGGCGGCGGTGTACCGTCATTTCGAGGGCCGCGAGGATCTGATCGCCGAGGCGGCGCGGCAGGGCTATGAGATCTTTGCCGATGTGATGGAATATGCCTTTGCCAGCGGCCAGCCCTCGGCCCTGGCGTCGTTCGAGGCCACGGGCCGGGCCTATCTGGCCTTTGCCCGC
>CAYGRI010000260.1:0-7876 GCA_964352155.1 uncultured Maritimibacter sp.
GGCGGTGGTGGAAATCTCGCGCAGCAGCTCGTCCGGCGGCACGCCCGCCAGCGCCAGGAGGCCCACGGACAACGCCGTGGCAACCAGCAAGCTGGCCACATAGATCAGCACCCGCAGCCCGTCGGACAGGCGCTGGCGCGGCTCCAGCAAGGGCACCAGACGGATCCGGCTGCGCGCGGGGGCCTTGGCGCCCGTCATCGCAGGGGATTTGCTAAGGCTGCTGTCACTCATGGGTCACCATGGCCGCCCCGACATCGGCGCGCCGGGCCGGGGCCTTGAATTCTGCCGACAACCGCCCGCCGGTCAAAACGCCGATCCGGTCGGACAGCAGCAGGATCTCGTCCAGATCCTCGCTGATCAGGATCACCGCCGCGCCCCGGTCGCGGGCCTGCCGCAGCAAGGCATGCACCGCCGCCCCCGCGCGCACATCCAGCCCGCGCGACGGGCTATGCGCCAGAATGACCTTCGGCTGCCCCTCGAATTCACGGGCGATGACCAGTTTCTGCGCATTGCCGCCCGACAGCAGCGCTGCCTTCTGGCCCCGGCTGCGCACGCCCTGCACATCATAGGCCGCCACAGCCTCGCGCGTGCGCTCGCGGGCCTTTCGGCGGTTGAACCAGCCCCAGCCGCCGAATTGCCCGGTCAGCGCCCCCTTCACCGCGAAATTGTCGGTGACAGAGATCCCGCCCGCCAGCCCATGCCGGTAGCGATCCACCGGAATGCAGGCCAGACCGTTGCGCCGACGATGGGCCGGACCGGCCTCGGTCACATTGCCCAGCCCGGCAATCTCTATCGCGCCGGCCTGCGGGCGTTCCAGCCCCATCAGCACCTCGGCCAGCTCGGTCTGGCCATTGCCCGAGACACCGGCGATCCCGTAGATCTCGCCGTCCTTCACCTCGAAACTCACATCCACCAGGCCCTTGCGGCCGCCATCGCCGGGCATCCGAACCTTGCTGAGCAGAATGCGGGTGCCCGCGACCTTTTCGGACAAGGCAGGCTCTTCGACGATGTATTCGCCCACGATCAGAGTGGTCAGCCGCGCCTCATCCACATCGGCGGGGCGGGTTTCGGCGATCTTGCGGCCCTGGCGCATCACCGTGATCCGGTCGGAATGGTTGAGCGCTTCGTGCAGTTTGTGGGTCACCAGGATCACCGCGCTGCCCGCATCGGCCAGCCCGCGCACAAGCTCCATCAAGGCGATGCCGTCATCTTTGCCCAGAACCGCCGTCGGCTCGTCCAGGATGATAAAGCGCGCCCCGGCGACGAGCACTTTGAGGATCTCAAGCCGCTGCTGCTCGGCCACCTCCAGCAGCCCCGCGCGGCGGGAAAAGTCGATGTCAAAGCCCATCTGCGCGGCGATGCGGTGGGCGTCCCGGGTGACCTCGGCGGCGGGGCGGTCGGCGTTGAACAGCAGGATGTTTTCCAGAACCGTGAAGGCGGGCACCAGTTTGAAATGCTGATGCACCATGCCGATCCCGCGCTTAGTGGCATCGCGCGAGCCTGCGATGGTGATCGCCTGCCCGTTCAGTTCCACATGCCCGTCATCCGGCGCATAAAGGCCGCAGGCGATGTTCATCAAGGTGGATTTGCCCGCGCCATTCTCGCCCAGCAGGGCGTGAACCTCTCCGGCGCGGGCCGAGAAATCAACGGAATCGAGGGCCCGGAAGCCCCCGAAACTCTTGGTCACAGAGCATAGGCTCAGCGCGTCTGACATGCGCGGATGACCCCGGCGCTATTGGCCAGAGACACCCTCGACAAACCAGTCCATCCCCCAAAGATCGCCGTCGCCCAGCACCTCCCCGGCGGCGACCCGCTCGGTGCCGTCGCGATCCGACAGCGGTCCGGCAAAGACATGCTTGCCCGCGATGATCGCATCGCGTTCCGCCATCACCTGGGCCTTCAGCTCTTCGGACACCGCATCGCCGCAGCAGGCCACGTCGATGGCGCCATCGCCAATCGACAGAAAGGCGCCGTAAGGGGCCTCTTCGAACTCTCCGGCGACGATCTTGGTGATCTCGGGCTCCAGGAACCGCTCCCATGTCCAGACAGAGGAGCATTGCGCCGCTTCGCTGAACTCGGACAGATCGCGGTGGTGGCCGGTGCCGTAGATGCCCTTTTCGGCGGCAACGATCATCGGCGTCGGCGTGTCCACATGCTGGCCGACCACGTCGATGCCCTGTTCGATCAGCGCTTCGGTGGCGGCCCGTTCCTTGACCGGATCGCCCCAGGCGCCGGTAAAGACGACGCTGAGTTCCACATCCGGGTTCACCTGACGCGCGCCCAGCAGATAGGCGTTCACCGTCCAGTTCACGAGGCCAAAGGGGTTTGCGGCAACAAAGCCGATCTTGTTGCTTTCGGTCAGACCGCCCGCGACCATGCCGCACAGATATTGCGTTTCATAGGTGCGGCCATAGACGCTTTTGAGGTTGGGGCCGTTGGTGGTGCCGGCGGGATTGATGAAGACGACATCGGGATATTCCTCGGACAGCGCCTTAAAGGTGTCGGAATAGCCGAAGGCCGAGCCGAGGATGATGTTGGCGCCGCGCTCGATGAACAATTCGGCGGCGGGTCGGATCGCGGTGGCGGATTCCGGGATCTCTTCGGCCTGCGGGATGCGCAGGTCCAGCGCGTCCTCAAGCTTGACGCGCGCCTCGTCGATTGCCTGGGACCACCCGCCGTCATTGCTGGGTCCGAACAGGATGACGGCCGGTTTCGGATCGCCGACGGCGGCCAGATCGGCCATCGCCGCTCCGGTCGTCTGGGCCCCCAGAAGGGCGCCGACCACAGCGACGTGAAAGATATTGCGGAAGATGGTCATTTCGAATTCCCTGCTGTTCTTTTTTGGCCCGGATCGCTGGGACGACGCCAAGCTGTGAGTTGCTGAAGGCCATACTCTCGGCCGACACGGGCAACACCCGCCCTCGACAGGCATACAGAAGGGCAGGTGCAGCGACTCGTCAAACGGAATGCACCCGCAACAGGGCAATCAGGAAAAAATTTTTCCCCTTGGTCAAAAATTGGGCAGGGAGTGCGGGCGGTGCTACCCCGCCATCAGGTCTGGCACCCGTTCGATCCGCTCCCAGACGTCCCTTGGGATCTTTTCGGGCCCTTCCGCGAAGATGTCGCGGCCAAGCAGGTTCAGATGGCGCGAGATCAATTGCATCCGGGGAGACGTGATCGCCTTGAAAATCTCTGCCATGTCGGGGCGGGTCAGGATGGCGTCGATCTTGGCCCGATGCGCGACCACCGCCGCGTCGTGGCGGGCCTGCACGCCGGCCAGTGCCAGCAGCCGGTCCCGCTCTGCCCGGGCGCGCGGCAGGTGACGGCGGATGCTGTCGTCCCGCTCCATGTTGAAGTTCATCCGCAGCCAATAGGCCAGCCCCTGATCGCGGCCCACATGGTTCACCCGGCCCCTGTCACGCTTGACCACAAAGCTTTCGGCGGAGCGCACCGAGTAGTGGTTCATCGTCACCAGATCATAGCCGGCGGAATGGGTGCCAAAGCGCCACCCCCCCTCGATGAACTGCGGCAACACCGGGCGCCCGCAGCCATCGACCCAGCGCGTGCCCTCGGTCGCGCCCCGGCCCGGACGGATCGGGCGGTGCACGCCAAACCGCTTGAAGCGCCCGGCCGGCCACTCCCCCACCGTGGTGTTCATCAAGGTCTTCACCGCCCAGGCCTGCACCGGGCTGGGGCAGAACTTTGGCGCGCAATGGTCGAATTGTTCAGTCACCCAGGCGTCGCGATAGCCGATCACATCGCCATTGCCGAACAGCCGCCATTGCATAGAGATATTGTCCACCGGCCCCGTCGCCTGCAACAGCGCATCCAGCGTGCCATCGCCGCAGTGAATGTTGACGAATTCATCCACGTCCGAGATCAGGACCCATTCTGCCGCCTCAACCTGCTCCAACCCCTGCGCATGGAACAGCGCGCCTTTCTGCGGGTTCTTGCCGTCACCTATTTGTTTATACGGGTTGTCCCGCCGCGTCAGGATGCCGTGGTCCTGAAGCGTGTCCAGCAGCTCGACCGTGCCGTCGTCGCAATCATTGGTGAACACCAGAAAATCGTCGAAACCGACGGACCGGTGATAGGCCACCCATTCCAGCAGGAACGGTCCCTCGTTCTTCATGCAGGTGATGACAAGTCGCTTGCCCATGCCGCTACTCCGCTGCGTGTTGCCGATCGTCGGCCAGTTGCGCCTTCAACCGCTCCATCGTGGCGCGGATGTTCGCCGCCTCGCGTTTGCGCAAGGTGTATTCGCAGATCCGGATGGCCGACCGGATCTTGCCGCGCGCCTCGGCCTGCATCAGCAGATCGTGCTGGAACCGAGGCAGATCGCGGCGGGCGCGGAACAGGCGATAGAACAGCTCCGGCGTCAGCCGCCCCTCGGCGGCAGCGAACAGCAGATCCTTGAGGATGCCCATGGTCACAAAGGCATTGGGCAGCTGATGCCCCATGAACGGCGTGTGCAGCCAGCGCACATTGTCCGCCAGCAGCCGCACCACCTGGTCGTGATCCGGCTTGAAATAGGGATCGGCGATGATCGTGACCTGGCCCGCCGTGCCAAGCTGACCCGCCGCATCGTGAAACCGCGTGTCCCAGGACAATTTCTGCGTCCAGCGCCAGCGGTCCTCCCCCGGGATCAGCAGCGCGTTCATCGTCGATTGCGGCGCGATCGCCAGCACATGTGCTCCGGGGGCGCAGCGCTGATAGGTAAGCGCCCCGAACCCGCCCATCGAAGTGCCGTAGAACAGCACCTCGTCAAATTGCGCAAAAAAGCCATTGTCGCGCAGCCCCTCAAAGCTGTCGTGGACAAAGCCGTCGCGGAACCAGTTGCGTTGCGCGCCCATCACGCCCAGCACCGAACAGCCCATCTGTTCATAGAGCACCTTGAAGCCCCAGGGCCAGCGGGCGCCTTGCTCCTGCGCGGAAGAGATGTTGTCGAACACCACTACCAGCCGCTTCGATTTCGGCGCGAACATCAGGGCGTTGTCTTTGCCTTCCCACAGGAAACCACCGGTCGTCACGGCTTTGTCCCGCGCCGCGCGCCAACGCGGATCGCGCGGGTTGCGCAGGGCAGAGGCCGGTGCCGGCGGGATCTCAAAGGGCGCCTTGGCCGCGACCGTGGGAGCAGTTGGGAAGACGGCGGCCGTCATGAAGATCGGGGCGACGGGGGCGGGCGCCTTGGGCAGGCTGCTTTCTTCGGGGTCGTCGTCCAGCTCTTCGTCGCGGTTCTGCAGGAACAGGGCATCGGGGCGACCGGGCCGGGTCAGATCCGCATAGAGCTCGCGGTAATCGGGCTGCGTCTTCAGATGGGCGATCCGCCGGGCATGCCAGGCGACGGCCTCTTGATGCATGGCATTCAACTCGGCATCGGCGCGGAACCCGTCCAGCAGGCGCTTCATCCGGGGCAGTCGCGCCAGAATCCGGTCATCCGTCTCGGTCGCATAGTTGCGGCGGGACCAGTAATCGACACCCTGGTCATGGTCCGTGTGGTTGATCCGCCCGCGTTCCCGCTTGACCAGAAAGCTGTCCGTCGAGCGCAGGATATAGTGGTTCAGCGTGGCCAGCCGATAGCCCAGCGACCGCTTCGTCGACCGCCAGCCGTTGTTCGTCAGCAGTTGATCCGGCATCGCCCGACCCGAGCCGTTGACCCAGCGCACCTGCGCGGCCTCGTGCTCCTCGATCTCCAGCGGGCGGTGGACGCCGATCCGGCGATAGGGCGCGCTTTTGTGCACCATCGACTTAAACCCCCAGCCCAGCCGCGGCTTAGGGATGAATTCGGGGGCGCAGGCGGTAAATTGTTCGGTGATGGGCCGATCCTCAAAGGCATGGATCCCCTTGTTGCCAAAGAACTTCCAGGTGAACGAGATCACGTTCGGCTGGTTGCTGGCGCGGATCAGATCGGCAAAGGTGCCGTCGCCCACATGGATATTGACAAACTCGTCCACGTCGATGGTCAGCACCCAATCGGCATCGCGGTAGCAATTCCGCGTCACCGCATCCTTCAACGCCACATGCTGCGGCTTCTTGCCCGACGCCGGGTCCCAGGGGTTCACCGCCCGGGTCACATGGCCCAGCGCCTCCAGCCGGTCGAGCATGGCATTGGTGTTGTCGGTGCAATCGTTGGTGTAGATCAGGAAATGCGTGGCCCCGATCGACTTGTGATAGGCGACCCATTCCAGGATGAAGGGCGCCTCGTTCTTCATCGAGGTGACAACGAGGATCTTGTCGTTTGCCAAAGGCGCCGCCGGGGGCTTCAGCCAGCCAACGACACTGGCGGTGCGGCTTTCGAGCCCATCGATCATCCGCTGATACGCCGCACTCTGGCGCAGCGGCATGACGGGCAAGGACTTCAGCGCGACCGGAGGCACATGGGTCACGTTGGGGTTCTGCCAGGGAGGACCTGCGGTCTGTGCGGCAGCCCCCGCCGCGGGCAAGGCGGCGGGCGTGTCCGCATCCGGATCCGCCGCCCGCTCGGCCACAACATGCGCCGGTGGCTCATCGGGGATCAGCGCCGCCTCGGGCGCGATGCCATGGCGGATCAGGGCGCGGCCCAGGAAACTGTCGGGATCTGGCACGCCATTCTCGTGGGTGACGATCCGCCGACGCAAGCGCCGGTTCCACAGATGGACGCCGTAGCACCCGGAGTCGAGCTTGTCGTCAATGACCCGCCCGGGCTTGAGCAGATCGCGCCGGTCCTTGAACGGAATGGGAAAGAATGCCATTTGCGGCAGCACATGTGCCATCTCGCCGGTCTCGTTCAGGAAATGTGTCAGCGCGGCAGGGCCCCAGACCCCCCATTCCATCTCTGACACATGCACGGGGCGCCCCGCCGCCGCCGCGGCCTGCAACCGCGCCGTCTCTTCCGGCGTGGCCCAGGGCGGGATCGGATATTCCGTCCGGCACAACGCATTCAACTGCGCCAGCGTGCGCGAAAACCGCGGCAGCCCCAGCACCGCATTGCACACCAGACGGCCGGTCTTTTCCCAGCCGAACACCCATTGGTCGCCGAAATCCCAGGGCCGCATGCACAGCATGTCGGCATCCACCCAGATCACGTTCTGCAATTCGATCATACGGTAGCGGAACGCATCCGCATGCACCGCCGGAGAGCCGGATTTGGCATGCCGGATATAGGTCTCATTGGGAAAGATCCGGTTGGCGTCCAGCACCTCGATGCCCTCGGGCACGCCCTCAACCTCGCCATAGGCGTACAGGATCGTCCTGTGCCCGTGATCGACAAAGCTTTTCAGGCAAAGCTGCTCGAGAAAGCTCAGGCGGCCGCCAATCCACAGCGACGCAACGATAGGAAGGGACATGCGAACCACTCTTTCCTTGACCCAGCCGGTCTTCCGCCCACTGTGCCACGACTTTCTTGCCAGAGTTGGTTGTCCCGGCCAAAGCGGGCAAAAATGTGACCCTTCCCGCGCATTTCCACGGTGATTGGCGCCAGTCCCCGGCCCCCGCGCCGATTGCGTCCAACCTGGCAACACGCACCCCGGCCCCGCAATGCGTCAGGCCGCAAGGAGCGGACTCGGACAGCGCCGCAGGCGCTGGCAGAGAGCATGGTCTTGCCGCGTCAGCGGCACCGTCGGATCACAACCCGCCGGCATCCTTCAAAAACGCCACGATCTCGGCCACTCCGCGCCCCGACTTCACGCCTGCCATGACAAAGGGCCGTGCTCCCCGCGCCGCCCGCGCATCGGTTTCCAGAAGTGCCAGATCCACCCCCACATGCGGCGCAAGATCCGTCTTGTTGATCACCAGCAGATCCGAGCGCACCAACCCCGGCCCCTTCTTGCGCGGAATGTCCTGCCCCGCCGCCGTGTCGATCACATAGATCGTCAGATCCGCCAGCTCCGGGCTGAAC
>CAYGRI010000261.1:0-7842 GCA_964352155.1 uncultured Maritimibacter sp.
GTAGAATATTGCTGCTCGACCAGCGGGATTTTCTCTGACGGTTTCGGGGAAAAGATGACGGCCACGGCCAGATCCGCATCGCCAAACTGAGTCTCCGCCTTGGCGATCTTGTCCGCCGGCTGCCCCAGCCGCGCCCCATGCGCCGGGATCAGACCGGCGAGGCGCTGCATCGCCGCCTGTTCCAGCACGATGAACCGCCAGGGCTCCAGCTTGCCATGGTCGGGGGTGCGGGCCGCCGCGGTCAGCAGCAGGGTCAGCGTGTCTCGGTCGGGCACCGGCGCGGTCAGCGTCTTGGCGGGCCGCGACCGGCGGGTCAGCATGAAGTCGAGCGCAGAGGGATTGGGCACAGGCATCGCGATCAGGTTCCTTGTGGGCTAGGCGACCCTATAAAAAGTATCCGACTAAATCTGTCAAGATATCGGAATAGGCTTTCTGCATCCGGGCATTGGGCTGCCTTATCCGGACCGTTTCCGCCTTCGGGTCGGGCGCGTCGATGGCGCTGCCGGACATCTCCTGCAAGACGGCATGGGCACAGAACGGCACATAGACCTCGGAATATCCCCCCTCATGCACCATCACCAGACGCCCGTCGCACAGCTCGTCCGCCGCCGCCATGATCTGCCGGGTCAGAATCCGGAAGGTCAGCGCACTTGCCGTCATCTGGGCCAAGGGATCGTAGACAGAGGCATCATAGCCGCAGGCCACGAGAATCACCTCCGGCCGGAAGGACCGCAGCTTGGGCACCACCAGCCGCTCCATCGCTTCCAGATAGGTGGCGTGACCAGCGCCGGGAGGCAGGGGGATGTTCATATTGTAGCCCCGCGCCGCCCCCTCGCCGATCACATCCGGATCGCCGCTGTCCAGGGGATAATTATGCTCCTGATGGATCGAGATCGTCAGCACCTCGGGATCCTCCAGAAAGATCGCCTCGGTCCCGTTGCCGTGATGCACGTCCCAATCGACCACAGCAAAACGCTGCGCCAGCCCCGCGGCCCGCGCCGCCCGAATCGCAACCGCGATGTTGTTGAACAGACAAAACCCGTTGGGCCAGTCCGGGAGACAATGATGCCCCGGCGGCCGGGACAGCGCATAGGCGTTGCGACACTGCCCCTCCAACACCGCCGCCAGGGCGCCGCAAGCGAGCCCGGCAGACAAAGCGGCGATCTCATAACCGCCCTGGCCAAACGGGGTCCGCATCCCCAATTCGCCGCCCCCGGCATCGGACATCGCCTTGAACCGATCAAGATAGGAGGCCGGATGCACCCGCTCCAAAGCGTCGCGCGACGCCACCGGCGCAGACCGAACCTCCAGGTCTCGGGTCAGCCCGGTCACATCCATCAAGGTCTTCATTCGCCGCTTCGTCTCCGGACTTTCCGGTAATCCACCCGCGGCCAGCGGCTGCACCAGGCCACCCACGGGAAAGGTCAGCGCATAATTGCCGCCGGAATGCCAGAAACAGCGTTCGTCCCAGAAAAAGGCGGTGCGGCCCATGACATCCTCGGTTACCAGCGCGATCATCCTCAGCCTAGACTGACCTGCCAAAGGTTCCAAGCAGATGACCGACCTGTCGCACCGCGCCAAGACCTGCGCCAAAACCTTCGCCAAAAACTTCGCCGCACCGGGTGCCGGGATTGCGGTGCGGGTCACCCCCCGGGCCTCGCGCAACGCCGTGGTCGCCGAGGCCGGCACGATCCGGATCTATGTCATCACGGCGCCCGAGGCGGGCAAAGCCAATGCCGCCGTCACAAAGCTGCTTGCAAAAGCCCTTGGAATCCCGAAATCCCGCCTGAGTCTGATCCGCGGCCAAACCGCCCGCGACAAGGTCTTCCGCATCACTGAGTGATCTTCTTCTGGCCCGAAATACTCCGGGGAGCGCGAGGGGCTGGCCCCTCGCATCCGGCCTCTCGCCTCTGGCGCCGCGCCCGAGTCCGAAAGCACACTCAGCTTCGGCGGACCCAACGCCCGGGCCGAACCACAGAGCGTCGCCGCCGCTATCCCTCTCCGTAGGGCACCCAGACCGTCTTGACCTCGGTCGCGGCAGCCAGAAAAGCGCGCCCCGCGCCCTCGGCGTCCACCCAGTCCCGTGCCCGGCCGTGATTAACCCAGCAGCGCTTGAGGTTCCCCGCCGCCGCCCGCTCGAGGGTCGCGGACAGATCCGCCGAGGAAAACGACCAGACGCTGTCCACATTGAGATGCCCGGCCAGCGGCTCGGCCAATTCGGCATGGCTCCCCGTCAGGACGTTCACCACACCCGTCGGCACGTCTGAGGTCTCCAGCACCTGGTAGAAATCGCTGGCCGCCAGCGGAAATGCCTCTGACGCCACGGCGACCAGCCGGTTGCCCATCGCCATCGCTGGACCCAGCACCGACACGAGGCCCAGCAAAGGCGCCTCATCCGGGCAGAAGGCCCCGATCACGCCCACAGGTTCATGCATCGCAAGAGCGATCCCGCGCAGGGGCACGCCCTTGGCGGCGCCGTCGTATTTGTCGGCCCAGGCCGCCCAGGTGAACAGCCGAGACACCGCCATGGCCACCTCGGCCTCCGCCGCCTTGGGCGGGGCGCCGGTCAGATCCCGCAGCCGCGCCTGAAATTCGGCGCCCCGCGCCTCCAGGTTCTCGGCCATGTAATACAGGATCTGCGCGCGCAGATGTCCGGTGGTCCTGGCCCATCCGGCGGCGGCCTGAGCTGCCTCGACGGCGTTGCGCACATCCTTGCGGTTGGCCTGCGGGGCATGGCCCAAGAGCTTGCCCTTTGCGCTCCAGACCGCTTTTGAATAGCCGCCATCGGGCCGCGCCTGCTTGCCGCCCACATAAAGCTTCGCCGTCCGGTCCAAGCCTTCGACCTGTGCCGTCACCGGCGCGGCCACCGGTACCAGCGGTTTCAGGGCCTTGGTTGCGCCCTTCGGCTTGGTGTAGGCCATCAGACCTTCCCAGCCACCCTCGCGCCCGAATCCGCTTTCGCGCACCCCGCCGAACCCCGCCGCCGCGTCGAACAGGTTCGTCGCATTCACCCAGACCACGCCCGCCGCCAGTTTCGGCGCCACATCCAGCGCGAGGTTCACATTCTCGGACCAGACACTGGCCGCCAGCCCGTAGCGGGTGTTGTTGGCCAGTTGCACCGCCTCGGCGGGGGTGCGGAAGGTGGTGCTGACCAGCACCGGGCCGAAGATCTCTTCCTGCATCAGCCGGTCGGCGGGTTCGAGTCCGGTGATCAGGGTCGGCGGATAGAAACATCCCGTCTCGGGCAGCGCGGCGGCGGTCTGATAGACCTCCCCCGCCGTGTCTGCGACCTTCTCGCGGATCATGTCCAGTTGCGCCGGATCCACGATGGCGCCCACGTCGATGCATTTGTCCAAGGGATCGCCGATCCGCAGCCCGTCCATCCGGCGCTTGAGCTTTTCATGGAACCGGTCTGCGACGGTCTCTTGCACCAGCAGGCGCGACCCGGCGCAGCAGACCTGCCCCTGGTTGAACCAGATCGCATCCACCAGCCCTTCAACCGCGCTGTCCAGATCGGCATCGTCAAACACGATATACGGAGATTTCCCGCCCAGCTCGAGGGTGAGCGCCTTGCCGCTTCCTGCCGTGGCCTGCCGGATGTAGCGCCCGACGGTGGTGGATCCGGTAAAGGCGATCTTGTCGATATCGCCGTGGCGCACGATCATCTCGCCCACATGCCCGTCGCCGGTGACGATGTTCACGACCCCCTTGGGCAGCCCCGCCTCGCGGCACAGATCGGCAAACAACAGAGCTGTCAGAGAGGTGTATTCGGCGGGTTTGAGCACAACGGTGTTGCCCATCGCGATGGCCGGGGCGACCTTCCACGCGAGCATCAGCAACGGGAAATTCCATGGGATGATCTGGCCACAAACCCCCAGCGGCGCGCGGTCGGGCAGTTCGGCTTCCATCAGCTGTGCCATCCCGGCATGAAAATAGAAGTGCCGTGCCACCAGTGGGATGTCGATGTCCCGGCTTTCGCGGATCGGCTTGCCGTTGTCGAGCGTCTCGAGCACCGCGAGCAGGCGAGCATGCTTTTGCACCAGCCGGGCCAGCGCATAGAGGTATCGCGCCCGGTGATGCCCCGACAATCTGGCCCATTTCGGCTGCGCCTTCCGGGCGGCGGCGACGGCGGCATCCACATCGGCCTGGGTCGCCTGGCTGAGCGTCGCCAAGGTCTCGCCCGTCGCGGGATTACGCGAGGCAAAGCCCGCGCCGGGCTCGGTCATCGCGCCGTCGATGAAATGGCCAAAGCGGTCGCCCCCGTCCACCAGCCAGGCCAACGCCTCGGCCGCACTTTCCGGAGCGGGGCCATACTCCATGGTGTTGAAGATGTCAGAGACGTTCATCGGTGTCTTCCCGTTTCAATTACCGCATCCCGGCGCCGGGGGGGCGGGCAGCGGTCAACTCAGGGCGTGGCGGTAGCTGGCGGAATACTGGCCCGTCACATGGTGTTCCAACTGCCGCTCGATGTCGCCCAGCAGCGAGGAGGCACCAAAGCGGAACAGGTCGGGCATCAGCCAGCGGGTCCCCAGCTCGTCCTTGATCAGCGTCAGATAGGTCAGCGCGTCCTTGGCCTTGGAGATCCCGCCCGCCGGTTTGTACCCGATCCGGTAGCCGGTGCGGTCGAAGTAATCCCGCAGTGCGCGGATCATCACAAGGCTGACGGGCAGGGTGGCGTTGACACTTTCCTTGCCGGTGGAGGTCTTGATGAAATCGGCCCCACCCATCATGCAGACCAGCGAGGCGCGCGCCACGTTGCGCAGGGTGCCCAGCTCTCCGGTGGCGAGGATCGCCTTGACATGGGCATCGCCGCAGGCCTCGCGGAAGGCGCGCATTTCGTCATAGAGCGCCTGCCAGTTGCCGGTCAGGACATGGCGGCGCGAGATCACGATGTCGATTTCGCGCGCGCCGGCGGCGACAGAGCGGCGGATCTCTTCGATGCGCAAGTCCAGCGGCGTCAGGCCCGCCGGGAAGCCGGTGGACACGGCCGCCACGGGTACGCCCGATCCGTCCAGCGCGGCCAAAGCCGGGGCGATCATCTCGTGATAGACGCAGACAGCGCCGGTGGTGACCGGGCCCATCCCCATCGCCTTCAGCAGGTCGGCGCGGACGGGCTGGCGCGCCTTGACGCAGAGCCGGTGGACCCGCGCTGGCGTGTCGTCGCCGGACAGGGTTGTCAGGTCGATCAGGGTGACGGCCTTCAGCAGCCAGGCCGCCTGATAGGCTTTCTTGACAGACCGGCGCCCGGGCAGGGTGGCCGCCCGACGCTCGATGGCAGAGGTGTTGGCGCGGGCCGACAGGACCCAATCCAGATCCAGGGGCATCCCCGGATTGCGGGCTTCGTGCAGCTGCGGCAATTGGGCATCGTGGGATGCCGCACCGGTGCCCTGGCGGATCTCGGTCTGCTTCACATGCCCTCTCCTCGGTTTGCCGGTGGCGGGGGGAACGTGGCATGTGGCGCGGGGCTTGGCAAGCTTGCCCGGAAGACTGGCGTTTCGGGAACGGTGGGTTTCGGCGCCTGTGGCGCCGATCCGCCGGGGGCGCTGCCCCCGGACCCCCGGGCTGGACCCCGCCGATGAAAGGCGGCGCGGTTTGCGGCCCGTGGCTCTCAGGCGGTCTGGAGCTGCGCCGCGCAGGCCCGGCTGTAGCAGCCGCCAAGCACCTTGTCCCAGCCAGTGAGATAGCTGGCGTGCTGGGCCACGGCGACCTCGCCCAGCACCTGCCAATTGTCGTGGATCAGCGTCACCTGGGTGCCCTCGGCCACCACGTCGAAGGTCACCTGGACGTGGCTGGCCTGATCCTCGGGGCGGCCCACATGCCATGTCATGCCAAAGGCCTTCCCGGGCCGCCAATCCGTCACGCGGCCCCAGGGTGCGGTTGTTCCGTCCGGCCTGGTTTCAAAGACCGCGCCGCCCGGTTCCGGGGTGATGGTGACGCTGTCGGCCGGAGTCCCCTCCGCAGCGGACAGCGAGTGGGTGTCCAGCGGCCACCACTCGGCCATTTCCGCGGTGAACAGGGTAAAGGCGCGCTGCGGGTCCAGCGGAACGGTCAGCTTCTTTACGATCGGGTCGGTCATGTCTTGGGGGTCTCCTTGGCAATCTCTCTGGCGCGGGCGGCAAAGCCCGCCAACGCGTCGTCCCAAAGCCCGTCCAGCCAGGCGCGCAGGTCGTCCAGCCCGCGCGGCGCCAGGCGGTACAGCCGGCGCGACCCTTTCGGTTCCACGATCAACAATCCGGCATCGCTGAGCACCTTGAGGTGCTGCGAAACGGCGGGCCGGCTGATTGGCAGCTCTCCCGCGAGGGCGCCGACGGCCAGAGGGCCCGCGCGCAGCCTTTCCAGCAAGGCCCTGCGGTTCGGATCCGCCAGCGCGGCGATCTTTGAGGCGACGGTATTTTCGTAAGTCATGGCTTACCGTAAGTCATGGCTTACATCTTTGTCAAGCCCCGTGTAGCTTGTGATTCGGACGCGAGCTGCCCTTGCGGCGGTCATTTCGCGTCACTAAGACTCTCTTAACACTTCCCCGGTTAGACCGGGCATGACAGCGAGGCAGGCCAATGACAGATCCGATCGAACAATACGCCCAGATACAGAACAACCTTGTCCCCATGGTGGTCGAGCAGACCAGCCGGGGCGAACGCGCCTACGACATCTTCTCGCGCCTTCTTAAGGAGCGGATCATTTTCGTGAACGGCCCGATCCACGACGGCATGTCCCACCTGATTGTGGCACAGCTTCTGTTTCTTGAATCCGAGAATCCGAAGAAAGAGATTTCGATGTACATCAACAGCCCCGGTGGCGTGGTGACCTCGGGCCTGTCGATCTACGATACGATGCAATATGTCCGGCCGCCGGTGTCCACGCTGATCGTAGGGCAGGCAGCGTCGATGGGGTCGCTGCTGGCCTGCTCGGGCGCGGCGGGCATGCGCTTTTCGTTGCCGAATTCGCGGATCATGGTGCATCAGCCGTCCGGCGGATATCAGGGCCAGGCCACCGATATCATGATTCATGCGGAGGAAACGCAGAAGCTCAAATCGCGGTTGAACGAGATCTATTCGAAACATTCCGGCCAGCCGGTCGAGGCTGTTGAAGCCGCGCTGGAGCGCGACAACTTCATGTCGCCGCAAGAAGCTCTCGAATGGGGTCATCTGGACGAGATTGTTGAAAATCGCGCCGTTCCAGGTGGGGAATCTTAATCGCTTCGGCACGGCGCCGCCCGTTGGGCATTTTGGCGTTGTGCCGCCAAGGGCGGTGCCCTAGTCTGTAAGCGTAGAAAAAACGCATCCGCCGGTGGCGGCAAAATGGGCCGCGGGGCCGGTGCGTTCAGGGGAATAAGGTATGGCGAACAACTCTGGCAGCGACAGCAAGAACACCCTTTACTGCTCTTTTTGCGGAAAGAGTCAGCATGAGGTGCGAAAGCTGATTGCCGGACCGACGGTGTTCATCTGTGATGAATGCGTCGAGTTGTGCATGGACATCATCCGGGAGGAGACGAAGTCGGCGGGGCTCAAGTCATCAGACGGCGTGCCGACACCCAAGGAGATCTGTGAGGTCCTTGACGATTATGTGATCGGCCAAATGCACGCGAAACGGGTTTTGTCGGTCGCCGTCCACAACCATTACAAGCGCCTGAACCATGCCGGGAAGGCGGATATCGAACTCGCGAAATCCAACATCCTGCTGATCGGTCCGACGGGCTGCGGCAAGACCTTGCTGGCCCAGACGCTGGCGCGGATCCTGGATGTGCCCTTCACCATGGCCGATGCGACAACCCTGACAGAAGCAGGCTATGTCGGTGAGGATGTTGAGAATATCATCCTGAAGCTGCTGCAATCGTCCGAATAC
>CAYGRI010000262.1:0-7742 GCA_964352155.1 uncultured Maritimibacter sp.
AAATCAGCCTATGTGACTCCCCTTTGATTCAGCTCGACTTCATCTCGCTCTAGAGCCCGCGCCCTTTTCCAGCGCCGCCGCCAGCCCGGTCAGGCTGTCGGTGACGATGTCCCAGTCCTCGTCGGCGCTCAGATCGGTGGTCTGGCCGGGGCCGTATTCGGTGGGCCGCAGGATGAACGCCGTCTGCATCCCAAGCGCCCGCGCGGCCCGCAAATCTCCGTTATGCGCCGCCACCATCATGCAGTCCTCCGGCGCCAGATCCAGCGCCCGCGCGGCGCTCAGGTAGACCGCCGGATCGGGCTTGTAGCTGCCCGCGATCTCTGCCCCAAGGATCGCATCCCAGGTCAGACCGCCATGCCGCGCCAGCGCCACCATCAGCGAGATGTTCCCGTTCGACAGCGGCGCCACCACATGCCCACGGCGCAACGCGGCCAGCCCGGCGACAGAGTCGGGCCAAGGATCAAGCCGATGCCACAAACGCGTCAGATGCGCCCGGTCCGCCTCGCTGACGTCCAGCCCGGCGGCGTCCAGAAGCTGCGCCAGATTCTCGCGGTGCAACTGGTCCAGCGGAACATAGGCCCGCGACCCATTGCGCACCGCCTCCATCGCCGGTTGATACAATCCCCGCCAATTCAGCGAAAATTGTTCGCAATCCAGAGACACCGCGCGTGCCTCAAAATAGCGGCGAAGGCCTGCAACGACGGCGCTGCGCCAATCGACGACCGTGCCGAAAACATCAAACAACAAAGCCTTTGGCGCATGTGTCATGGCGAGGATCCCGTTGATCTGAGGAGGAGGAAACAAACTGTTGTCGAAACGGAACTTGAACTCTTTGTGATTGTTGCAACGCTGGCGTCAAGTCTTTGTACGCTTTGGTCAGGATGTGGACATGTTTGACCCGATGAACGAACGGAATTTCCCCGTTTCACCCCTGGTTGGCAATTGCGCTGGCTCAACGGTCCGCGGCAAGGCGGCGGCGCCGTCGGGCCACCGCCAGGGTGCGGAATGTGACGGCACCGCGCCGGGGTGGCATATGCGCCGCCAAGGCGCCTGGATGCGGGCGGTACTGTTGGGCAGCGCCCTGATGGCGGCCCCGGCGCTGGCGCTGGAGCTTCCCCCGCCCCTGACCGAAGACGATTTCCTGACCGTCGATACCCGGCAGGCTGAGATCGGGCGGCTGCTGTTCTATGACAAGATCCTGTCGGGCAACAAGAACATCTCTTGCGGCACCTGCCACCACCACGATCTGGCGGGAAATGACGCTCTGTCGCTGGGGATTGGCGAGGGCGGCGAGGGCATCGGCCGGACCCGAACCCCGGGCTATGACGATCACATGGTCGAAGAGCGGATCCCGCGCAACGCCCCGCCGATCTGGAACCTCGGGCACAGAGGGATCACGACGCTGTTCCACGACGGCCGGCTGCAACTGGGCGATGTCTCCGGGCAAGACTATGATTCCCCCGCCGAGGCCTATCTGCCAGAGGGGCTGGACTCGCTGCTGGCCGTCCAGGCGCTGTTCCCGATCACCTCGGGGGCGGAGATGGCCGGGGCGCCGCATGAGAATCCGATCGGTGCGGCGGTGGCCGAAGGGTTGCATCTGGCCTGGCCGCTGATCGCCGCGCGGGTCCAAGAAATCCCGGACTATGTCGAGATGTTCGTGGCCGCCTTCGATCATGTGGACACCGCCAATGACATCACCATCGTCGAGATTGCCAATGCCATCGCCGCGTTCGAAGCCATCGAATGGCGCAATTTCGACAGTGACTTCGATGCCTACCTGACCGGCGAGACGGATGCCCTGAACGACAGCGAGATGCGCGGGATGGAGCTGTTCTTTGGCGAGGCCCAGTGTGCCACCTGTCACTCCGGCCCCCTGCTGACGGATCAGTCCTTTCATGCGCTGGGTCTTCCGCAGTTCGGGCCGGGCAAGACGCGCCCCTGGGATCCGTTGCCTCGCGACATCGGGCGAATGATCAAGACCGACGATCTGGACGATCTGTACAAGTTTCGCACCCCGTCGCTGCGCAATGTGGCCCTGACGGCGCCCTATGGGCACAATGGCTCGATGCCCACGCTGACCTCGATGGTGCGCCACCACGCCGACCCGATGGGCAGTCTCGCCTCCTGGAGCCCGCAAATGGCCGGCCTGCCCGAGGTGCCCTGGCTGCTGGAGGAGGATGAATTCGCGATCCAGTCCGACCCGCTGGAACTGGCGCGCCTTTCCTCGCGGGTCGACATCGACCTGCCAGCGCTGACGGATGCGGATATCGACGATATCGTCGCCTTCCTGAACTGCCTGACCGGTCGCAGCGCAAAGGATCGGCCGATGGGCCGCCCGCTGGCGGTGCCAAGCGGTTTGCCAGTGGACTGACCGCGCCCAAAGCGCGACACTTCGGCGGCTTGTGAAATCGCGGCGCGCTGTCCACACGGGCAGCGCGGCCCGCCGTTTATGGCCAGCGCGCAGACCAGCCCGGAGGAAAACCCCTGACCGACAGTACACCTGCCCCATGGTACACCAGCCTGCCGGGCATTCTGGGCGGGGTCTGGCAGGCGCTGGAGCGCGGCGCCCGCCACCACGATGCCCCGGCGCGGCGGGTCGTTCTGGCGACGATTGGCGCAGACGGCGGGCCGGAAAGCCGGATCGTGGCGCTGCGGCGGGCCGATCCGGTGGCAGGGCAAGTGGCGGTGCACACCGATGTCCTGTCGGTGAAATACACTGAGATTGGCGCGGCGCCACAGGTCTCGGTTCTGGTCTGGGACCCGGTCCAGCAATTGCAGATCCGCCTCAATGGCGCGATGACCCGCGCCAGCGGCGCCGAGGTCTCCGCCGACTGGCAAAAGGTGCCGCAGGGGTCGCGCGGCGCCTATGGGGTGACGCCCGCGCCGGGGACCCCGATTGCGGCCTCGGATGCCTATGACAGGCTGCCCGAGCAGGCCCGGTTTGCGGTGCTGACCTGCCGGGTCGATGCCATCGACGTGGTTCTGCTGACCGAGGATCACCACCGCCGCGCCCGGTTTCTCCGCGATGACGGCTGGCAGGGCGCGTGGCTGGCGCCATGACCCAGGGGCCGCGCGACCAGCTTAGGCGGTGGCTGTGCGGGCCGATGGCGCGGCAGGGCTGGCCCCTGACCCAGGATCTGGTGCTGATCGGCGGCGGACATGCCCATGCGCTGGTGCTGCGGCGCTGGGGCATGGCCCCCCTGCCCGGCGTGCGCGTCACTTTGATCGACCCGAACCCTGCCGCGCCCTACACCGGGATGCTTCCGGGCCATGTGGCGGGGCATTATTCCCGTGCCGAGCTGGAGATTGATCTGGTCCGTCTGGCCCGGTTCGCCGGCGCCCGGCTGATCCTTGGCGCGGCAGAGGGGATCGACCGCGCGGCACGGCGCATCCACGTCGCCGGACGCCCGCCGGTGCCCTACGACATCGCCTCGCTCGACATCGGCATCGGCTCTGCCCCCCCGGACCTGCCCGGATTCGCCGAATACGGCGTGGCCGCCAAGCCGCTGGGCCCTTTCGCCGCGCGCTGGTCGGCGTTCCGCCGGGCCGTGGCGCAGGGCAAGCCGCCCTTGGTCGCGATCATCGGCGGCGGGGTCGGCGGGGTCGAGCTGGCGCTGGCGATGGCCCATGCGCTGCGATCCGACGGTCATGCCCCGCAGATCACCGTGCTGGACCGGTCACGGGCTTTGGCCGGGCTGGGCGACAAGGCCCGCGCCGCGCTGCTTCGGGCGATGCAGGACCTGGGCGTCACCCTGCGCGAAGGTGCCGCCGTAACTTCAGTCACCGCCGATGCGGTCGGGCTGGCGGGCGCAGAGGTGGTGCAAGCAAGCTTTGTCACCGGCGTGGCGGGCGCCCGCGCGCAATCCTGGCTGGCCGACACCGGGCTGGACCTGACCGAAGGCTTTGTAACCGTGGGGGCGGAACTGCGCTCCATCACCGACGGGGCGATCTATGCCGCCGGGGATTGCGCCCATCTGTCCCATGCCCCCCGGGTCAAGGCCGGGGTCTATGCCGTGCGCGCCGCGCCGGTGCTGTATCATAACCTGCGCGCCGATCTGTCCGGCGGCCCGCGGCGCCCCTTTCACCCGCAGCGCGACTACCTCAAACTGATCTCGCTGGGGCAGACATCGGCGCTGATGGACAAATGGGGCCTGACGCTGGGCGGCCCCTGGCTGTGGCGCTGGAAGGATCGGATCGACCGGCGCTTCATGGACAAGTTCCATTCCCTGCCCGCGATGCCCGCCCCGCCCCCGCCCGCGCAAGCCGCCAAGGGGCTGCGGGAGGCGTTGGGCGACAAGCCCGCCTGCGGCGGCTGCGGCGCCAAGATCGGCGGCGGTGCGCTTGGCCGGGTGATCGCCGCCCTGCCCCGCAACCAGCGCGCCGATGTGGCGCTGACGGCGGGGGACGATGCGGCGGTGCTGGCCATCGGCGGCGCGCGGCAGGTCCTGACCACTGACCATCTGCGCGCCTTCACCGAGGATCCCTGGATGCAAGCCCGGATCGCCGCCGTCCATGCCTTGGGCGACATCTGGGCGATGGGCGCCGCGCCGCAGGCCGCACTGGCGCAGGTCATTCTGCCCCGGATGACGCCTGCCTTGCAGGAACGCTGGCTGGACGAGATCATGCGGGGCGCGGCCCAGGTCTTTGGCGCGGCGGGAGCGCAGATCGTGGGCGGGCATTCCTCCATCGGGACCGAGCTGACCGTGGGCTTCAGCGTGACCGGGCTGTGCGCCGCCGCGCCAATAACCCTCGCCGGGGCGCAGCCGGGCGATGCGCTGATCCTGACCAAACCCCTCGGATCGGGCACGCTTCTGGCCGCCGAAATGCAGGGCAAGGCGGAGGGGCGCTGGGTGACAGAGGCGCTGGGGCATATGGTGCAAGCGCAGGGAGACGCCGCGCGGATCCTGTGCCGGGCGCATGCGATGACCGATGTCACCGGCTTCGGGCTGGCCGGGCATCTGCTGGCGATCTGCGAGGCCTCTGGCGTGGCGGCGGAACTGTCGCTGGCGGATCTGCCACTGATGACAGGCGCCGAGGCTTTGGCCACCGCTGGCATACGCTCCACCCTCTATCCCGAAAACCGCGGCCTGGCGGCGCGGGCCTCCGTTCCGCCGGGACCGCGCGCAGAGCTGTTGTTCGATCCCCAAACGGCCGGAGGGCTGCTGGCAGCGGTGGCAGACGCCGCCCCGCTGATCGACCGGTTGCGCGATGCGGGCTATCCGGCCAATCAGATCGGCCGGGTCGTGGCAGGCGCACCCTTCGTGACGGTGACCTGAGCCGCCCCGGGCCATCGGTTCAAACGGCGCTTGCGGCCCCATCGGCAACGGGTCAGCCCGCCCGCCAAAGCCACAGCCCACGGTTCAACAGGCGCTCCAGGCCTCCGACGCCGCGGCATACGGATCGACGGGTGCCCCAGATCTCCGACGCCAGAACCCACGGGTCGACGACGGGCGCCCCAGGCAAGCAAGCCCGCAAGCCCAAACGCCCGCAAGCCACGGCTGCCAGGTTCGCCCCTCTTAACCAGCGCCAACGGGTCAGCCGGCGCCCCAAGCCTCCAGGGCCGTTGCCATCTGGTCGGCGGCGGCATCCAACGAGGCGGGGCCGAGATCCGCCAGCGCGATGCGGCCCACGCTGGCCCGGTCGTGGCGGTCCCGGGATTTGGCGTAGCGCGGGTCATAGTGGCGGGCCATCAGCTCGGCCGCCAGCGCCACATCGTCCCGGTCGGCGACGAGGGCCTGCCACGCGGCCACCTGAGCATGGCCATGGAAGGGCACCAACCGCCCCAGCCGGGCGGCCAGGGCGGCGCGGTCGGCGGTCAGATCGGCATAAGCCTGCGCCAGATAACGCGCCCGCGCCAGCAGCGGGGCCTCGACGCGGATCTCGGGCGCCGCGCACATCGCCGCCCATAACGACGGGGGCACCAGCACCTCGCCAATCCGGGCGCTTTCCGCCTCTACCACGACCGGGCGCGCCGGATCCGCCCGGGTAAAGGCCCGTGCCAGCAGCGATTCAAAGGATTTCTGCGCCGGTTGCGGCCGCGCCACCGCGCCGAACAAGGATCCGCGATGGGCGGCAAGGCCTTCCAGATCCACCACCTGCACGCCCCGATCCGCCAGACGCGCCAGCAGATCCGTCTTGGCCGTGCCGGTGTTGCCGTCCAGCAGGACGATCCGATGCGGCAGCGGCGTATCGTGCAGCATCCCGGCCACCAGCCGCCGATAGGCGCGATACCCCCCCTCTATCGTGTCCGTGCGCCAGCCGATCTGGCGCAGGATCGTCGCGACAGAGCCCGACCGCTGCCCCCCGCGCCAGCAATAAACCAGCGGCCTCCATGCGCCGTCCTTCCCCGCCAGCGGCCCGTCGAGATGCCCGGCGACGTTGCGCGCGACGATGGCGGCGCCGATCTTGCGGGCGTTGAACGGGCTGTCCTGGGTGTAAATCGTGCCGACCCGCGCCCGCTCCTCGTTGGACATGGCGGGCATGGAGAGCGCGCCGGGGATGTGATCCTCGGCGTATTCGGCGGGCGAGCGGACGTCGATCACCGTATCGAAGGGCACGGTATAGATCGAATCCAGCGTCAGCAGGGTCAGCGGCATGGGCGGGTCACTCAGAGGCCGCCTTGCGCGCCAGCGCCGCCGCCTCTGCGATGTCCTTGTCTGTGGGGCGCGCCCAGGCCCGGTCGATCCGCGCGGAATAAGCGGTTTTTCCGCCGGTCATGCTGGCCTCGATATCGGCGCGGATCTCTTTGGCGCGGTCGATATAGGGCTGGTTCTGATGGATCGGAATCTCGGGATCATACAGCATGGCGAGTTCGCGGATCGCCCAGCGGTCGGCATCGGCGAAACTGCGCGCCATCCGCTCTGCTTCATAGGGGTGATGGCCCAGCACCTCCAGCGCCGCGCGCCCGGCCCGGACCCCGCTGTCGAAGGTTTCGCGAATGATGTCGCGGCACCCGGCCCCATAGAGCTCGTAGACGTGATCGCGGTCGCGGGCGCGGGCGATGATATGCACCTGCGGATGGTTCTTGGTGACATGGCGGACGATTTCGTTGGCCAGATGCCGGTTGTCGATCGCCACCACAAGCATCTTCGCCTCGGCGATCCCCGCCGCCTCCAGCAGGTCGGGGCGGCTGGCATCGCCGAAGAACACCTTGAAATCAAACGCCCGCAGCATTTCGAGCTGTTCCGACGAGTGATCCAGCACCACCGTCTTGAACCCCGCGCTCAGCAGCATCCGGTTCACGATCCCGCCCCAGCGGCCATGGCCCGCGATGATCACCGACCCCTGCTCGTCGATGGCATCGGGCGCGACCTCTTGCAGGACCGAAAAGCGCGGCGCGATCAGCCGGTCATAGGCGATGAACAAGCCCGGCGTCAGCAGCATCGACAGCGCCACGATCAGCAGCGCCGAATCCGCCACGCTTTGGGGAACCACCTGATTGGCGGTCGTGAAGCTGAGCAGGACAAAGCCGAACTCCCCCGCCTGCGCCAGCCCCAGCCCGAACAGCCAGCGATCCGCGCCCTCCACCTTGTAGAGATAGCTTAGCCCCAGCAGCACTCCGACCTTCAGCGCGATCAGCCCCAGGGTCATCAGCACGATGGGCAGAAATTGCGCCCCCAGAAGCTGGAAATCGATGCCCGCCCCGACGGTCATGAAGAACAGCCCCAACAACAGCCCCCGAAACGGGTCGATGTCCGATTCCAGCTCGTGCCGGTACTCGCTGTTGGCCAGCACGACTCCCG
>CAYGRI010000263.1:0-2680 GCA_964352155.1 uncultured Maritimibacter sp.
ATACCGTAAACAATCGACGGCACCGCAGCGAGGTTCGAGATATTGACCTCGATGATGTCGGTCCAGCGGTTCTTGGGCGCGAATTCCTCCAGGTAGATCGAGGCGGCAACGCCGATCGGCAGGCTCAGCACCAGCACCACGATCATCATGAAGAACGAGCCCACGACCGAGGCGCCGATCCCTGCCCCACCCGGGTTGTCCACGCTGGAATCGGTGCCGTTGATGAAGGTCCAGTTCCAGGCGCTGGTGATGATGCCCGCGTCATAAAGGACATCCGCCAGATCCAGATCCGCCGCCATCAGGAAGCGGCTGTCGCGCACATCCTCGCGCAGGAGCCGCCCGTTGAAATAGCCATCCACGCGGGACGAGGTCGGCAGTTCAAAGCTGACCTCGCGACCGATGTCGTCGGGGTTCTCGCTGTAATACTCGCGGATGATGCTGCCGGTCTTGCCGATCAGCCGCTCGATGCTGTCCTCGTCGAACTCCACCTCGACACCGCGATCACGCAGCTCGGTGTCGAAGGCGGTGATGAAGAAGTCCTGATAGGCGCCGGTCTTGAGCATCTTGCTCTCGGCTTCGTCGAACTGCTCTTGCGTGAGCGTAAAGTCGAGCTGCACCACCATCCGGGTGAAGGCCGGCGTGCCGCTGCTGATTATCGAGACAAACAGCACCACCAGGAAGATCAGGCCGATCATCACGGCGCCCAGACCATAGGCCTTGAAGCGGGCTTCGGCGGCGTTACGGCGCTTGGTCCGTTCGTCCTGCTGGTACAGCGATTTGGAGCGGGGTTGTTCCATGGGGGTGACAGAGGCGGTCGCGTCGGTCATTCGTACTGCTCCCGGTATTTGCGGACGATATACAGCGCCAGGACGTTCAGGCCCAGCGTGATGACGAACAGGGTCATGCCAAGGGCGAAGGCAACCAGTGCTTCGGGCGAGGCAAAGTCGCTGTCCCCGGTCAACTGGCTGACGATCTTGGCGGTAACGGTGGTCATGGCTTCGAACGGGTTCAGCGACAGGCGGGCCGCGGCCCCTGCCCCCAGCACCACGATCATGGTCTCGCCGATGGCACGGCTGGCGGCCAGCAGGATGGCGCCGACGATGCCTGGAAGCGCCGCGGGTAGAACGACCTGCTTGACCGTCTCGGAATGGGTCGCGCCCAGGCCGAGGGAGCCGTCACGCATCGCCTGCGGCACCGCGTTGATGATGTCGTCACTCAGCGAGGACACGAAGGGGATCAGCATGATGCCCATGACAAGACCGGCGGTCATCACGGCGGTGCCCGACTGCATCCAGCCAAGGCCATCCTCGCCAAAGAAGGTGACGAGCAGCGGGCCGACCGTCAGCAGGGCGAACAGGCCGTAGACGATGGTCGGGATCCCGGCCAGCACTTCGATCATCGGCTTGGCAAAGGACCGTACCCTGGGCCCGGCATATTCCGACAGGTAGATCGCCGCGAACAGGCCGATCGGCACCGCGACTGCAAGGGCGATCACCGAGATGTAAAGCGTGCCCCACAGCAGCGGCAGGAACCCCAGTTCAGAGGATCCGCCCCGGCCAGAGAAGCTAGGCGACCAGGTGGTGCCAAGGAAGAAGTCCGACGCCGGGTAAAGCCGGAAGAATTCCATGGTGTTGAAGATCAGCGACAGGATGATGCCCAGCGTCGTCAGCACCGCGATCGAGGCGGCAAAGATCAGCAGGTAGCGCACCGTCGTCTCGACGACATTGCGGGCGCGGAAGGCCGAGTTTGTCCGGCGGTAGGAAAAGGCAAAGCCCGCAGCCGCGACCAGTAGCACAACCACGATCATCAGGTTGGACGACAGCGATTGCAGCGACCGGTAGCCTTGCGCGGCCAGCAGGATTGGCGCGCTTACATCCGACCCAAGCGCGACGCCCAGGTCGGCCAGACGCTCGCGCACATCGGTGCCATCGGCCTGCAGGCTGGCGGCTTCGGCCGAGGTCATGGCCCCTTGCGAGACGGCCAGGTCAAGCCCGTGGGCCACCCGGCGCACGTCCGACATCATCAGCCCGAGGGTGGAGCCATCGGGGATGGTGGCAGGGTCGATCTGGCCCGCGACGCGGCTTTCGATCAGGATTGGCTGGACGATCAGCCAGGCCACCAGAATGGCAAGCGAAAAGACCAACGTGAAGATCGCGACGCTGGATCCGTAATAACTTGGCAGCGAATGCAGCTTGCGAATATCGCCGCCCGCGCTGGCAACGGCGCGCTGGCGGCCAAGCAGGTAGCCTGTCGCGGCCATCAACACGACGATCAGCACCAACCAAAGTAAGGGCATAGAACGGTCCCCCGAAGGTCCTTGAGACTTCAGTCAAACGAAGGCGGCCCGTGTGGGACCGCCTTCGCGTTGGGCAGATTGCCCGATTACATGCCGCCGGTCATGATCTCTTCGTTGGCGATCATTTCCTGGGTCTTGGCCAGTTCCGGATCCGACACCAGGCCGTATTCGGCGAGCGGGCCGGAGGGGCCGGCGATCTCGTCGGCGACGAAGAACTGAGCGTATTCCTTCAGGCCGGGGATGACGCCGATGTGAGCCTTCTTGATGTAGAAGAACAGCGGACGCGACACCGGGTAGACGCCTGCGGCGATGGTCTCGGTCGTGGGCTCGACACCGGACATGGTGGCGACCTTCAGCTTGTCGGTGTTGTTCTCGTAGAACGCC
>CAYGRI010000263.1:2690-7732 GCA_964352155.1 uncultured Maritimibacter sp.
CACCCTTCACGTGTGCCGTGCTTGGTGCCGGGGATGAAGGCGGCGATCGGCGCATCGGGCAGCGCCGGGTTGAACTCGTTCCAGGTCTGGTACGGGTTGTCGACGACAGCGCCGTCGACCAGCACCTTGGCGCCCAGGGCGTTGAAGATGTCGGCGGGTTCAAAGGCGGTGAAGGCCGGGCCGCCGGTCTGGCTGGCAAAGACGATCCCGTCATAGCCGATGCGGACTTCGATGATGTCGGTCACACCGTTTTCGGCACAGGCGGCGATTTCGCGTTCGCGGATCGCGCGGCTGGCGTTGGCGATGTCGATGGTGTTTTCGCCGACACCTTCGCAGAAGCGCTTGAGACCCGAAGAAGAGCCACCGGATTCAACGACGGGCGTCGGGAAGTCGGAGTTGTCGCCAAAGATTTCGGCGACGATCGAGGCATAGGGCAGCACGGTCGACGAACCGGCGATCTGCACGTTGTCACGGGCCGCGGCGGCGGTGGCGGATACGGCGGCGATCGCCACAGCCGAGACGGTCAGTTTCGCGAAAGACATGAATAGCTCCTGATTGTTTGCCCGGTGGATCCCAAACTCGTTCCGACCCGCCGGTTGCTTGGTGGCCTAAGCCTCGCCGCCGAAGCTTTTGTGACAGTTATGTAAATATTTTATGACAGCCCTCGGAGCTTCTCGCGGGATGGCTGGGCGATGCCATTCGCCCCCAGCGAACCGCGGCCCGGCAGCCTGCTGGGGCGTGCTCAGCGGGCCCCGGAAGGTCTTGTTACTGCATGAAAGTCCGACCAGGGGCGGCGCCGTGGCGATCAGGCGGGCAGGATAACGATAAAACGGCTGCCCTTGCCCACCTGGCTTTGCACCCGCAGCCGCCCGCGATGGCGGTTGATAATGTGCTTCACAATCGCCAGCCCCAGCCCCGTGCCACCCATCTCGCGGCTGCGGTGGCTGTCGATTCGGTAGAATCGCTCTGTCAGACGCGGAATGTGCAGCGGGTCGATCCCGTCGCCATCGTCGCTGACCTCGATTCGCAGGGCGGCGCCGCGCAGCATCGGGTCCCGGTCCTGCCGCGCGATATCGACGGTGACGGTCTTGCCCCCGTACTTGATCGCATTCTCCATCAGGTTGGTGAACACCTGCAGCAACTGGTCGGGATCGCCGGGTACCTCTGCCGCATCCTCGATGCCCGTCACCCGCAGAACCGTGCCCGCTTCCTGCGCCATGGGCCCCAGCGTCATCGACACAGAGGTCACCAGCCCCGCCACATCGACCCGCGCGGTGGGCCGGACCCGTTCCTGGCTTTCCACCCGGCTGAGCGACAGCAGATCCTCGATCAGCCGGCTCATCCGCCCCGCCTCGCGCGACATGATGTCGAGGAACCTGGCCTGGGCAGCCGGATCGTTGCGCGCCGGGCCCTGCAAGGTCTCGATGAAACCGGTCAGCGCGGTCAGCGGGGTGCGCAGTTCGTGGCTGACATTGGCGACGAAATCGCGGCGCATCTCGCCCGCCGCCTGCACATGGCTGATGTCTTCAAGGCTCAGCATCACCCCCTGCCCCGTGGGCGCCGCGACGACGTTGTAAGTCACGTCGCGCTCGCCATCGCGTGTGAGGTAGTGGGCCTCGCGCGATTGACCGTTCTTCAGAACCGCTTCGACACAATCCAGCAGCACGGGTTGGCGCAGCACGGTGATGTAGTGATAGCCCTCGGCGGCGGCCCCGAAAAGCTGGCGCGCGGGTTCGTTCACCGCCTCCACCCGCTCATCGCGGTTGATCAGGACCAGCGGCAGCGGAATCGCCGCCAGCAGCGCCGCGGTGCTCTTGTCGCTCATGTCTGTGTCGCGGCGATGGCCGTCCCGAAAGCGTCGATCAGGGGGCCGATCTCTTCCACCCCGACAGAGACGCGAAAGAACCCTTCGGACAGCCCCTTTTCGGCGCGCTCCCCTGCGGTCAGGCCCCGGTGCGAGGAGCTTGCGGGATGGCTGAGCGTGGTGGCCACGTCGCCCAGCGTCGGGGCAAATGCGATCTGCGGCGCAGCGCGGACCAGCGCATTGGCCGCCGCGCGCCCGCCCGCCACCTCGAACGACCCCATGTTGCCGCCGCGCGCGCCCAGCAGATGCGCCGCCTGGTTGTGATCGGGATGGTCGGGCCGCGTGGGATACAGAACACGGGTTACGCCGGGCATCCGCGACAGCGCCTCGGCCAGTTCGGCGGCATTCGCCTCGGCCCGGTCGTAGCGCAGGGCAAAGGAGTACAGCCCCCGTTCCGCCAGCCAGCAATCGAAGGGGCTTGGGGTGAAACCGAAGGTCACCGCCGTGTCATAGATCCGCTTGCGATGGGCGGCCTCCCGGGCGGCGACATAGCCCAGCGTGGCGTCGGAATGCCCGGCGAGCAGCTTTGTCACTGAATGGATCACCACATCCGCGCCATGATCAAAGGGGCGGAACCCGCGCGGGGTGGTAAAGGTGTTGTCCACCACCAGCAGCAGCCCGCGCGCCTTGGCCAGGGCTGCGATCCCCGCCATGTCCGACACCCGCAGCGTCGGGTTCGACACCACCTCGACCAGGATCATCCGCGTTTCGGGCCGGATCGCCGCGGCGATGGCTTTGGCATCGGTCGGATCGGCCAGCGTCGCCGAGATCCCGAAGCGCGGCAGATCCTCGCGCAGCATCCGCATGGAGCGGCCATAAAGCTGATCGCCGCCCACGACATGATCGCCCTGCCCCAGCAACCCAAGCAATGTGACAGAGATCGCGGCCATCCCGCTGCCCAGCGCCAGCCCGCCCTCGGCGCCCTCCATCCGGTCGATGGCCTGCGCCAGAACATCGGCGTTGGGGTGCCCTTCGCGTGCATAGGTGTAGCCGTGGCTCTGGCCGCCATATTGCGCATCCAGCGCGTCCGGGCTCTCGGACGCATAGACGACCGAGGGCTGCAACGGCGTCACCACCGGGCGGCTGGCGCTGTTAGGCGCTGCGGTGGGCCGCAGCAAGGGGGGGCGTTGGTCGGTCATGCGGTCTCCAATCCTCGTGGGCCAGTGCGGGCCCGAGCCCCGGTCAGCCGACCACGCGCAGGTCGGACCGGAACAGGCGCATCCTTGTCCGGTAATGCGCCGCCGAGTCCAGCAGCTTGGCCATCGCCGCCGCATCCAGTTGGCGGACGACCTTGCCCGGCGCCCCCATGACCAGCGAGCCCGGCGGAATCTCTTTGCCCTCGGTGATCAGCGCGCCAGCGCCGATGAGGCTTCCGGCGCCGATCACGGCGCGGTTCAGCACCGTCGCCCCCATCCCGATCAGCGCGCCGTCGCCAATGGTGCAGCCATGCAGCATCGCCTTGTGCCCGATGGTACAGTTCGCGCCGATGGTCAGCGGGCAACCCGGATCGGTGTGCATCACGGTATTTTCCTGCACGTTGGACCCCTCGCCCAAGGTGATCGGCTCGTTATCGCCGCGCAGGGTGCTGCCGAACCAGACCGAGGCGCCGCTGTGCAAAGTCACATTGCCGATCACATTCGCATCGGGGGCGATCCAGAAATCGCCATCCTCGGGCAATTGCGGGGTCAGATCGCCAAGCGCATAAAGGGTCATAGCCGATCCTCGAATTCCCGCTGCAACCGGCGCACCTGGGCGGTCAGGCCGGGCTGGCGCGCGCGCCGCATCCGTTCGGCGGTGACGATCGTGATCAGGCTTTGCTCGGTCGCGTCCAGATCGTCGTTGACCAGCACGTAATCGTAGCTGTCCCAGTGGCTGATCTCGTCCCAGCTGCGCTGCATCCGGCGGGCGACGGTGTCGGGATCGTCCTGCGCCCGGTCGATCAGCCGCCGGTGCAGTTCCGCGATGGAAGGCGGCAGCAGAAAGATCGACAACACGCTGTCCTGCAGGTCAGAGTTGCGAATCTGCTGCGCGCCCTGCCAGTCGATGTCGAACAGAATGTCCGTCCCTTCCGAAATCGACGCCTTCACCGGCCCTTTCGGCGAGCCGTAGAAATTGCCGAAGACATGGGCATGTTCCAGCATCTCGCCGTCAGAGACCATGCGCTTGAACGCCGCCTCGTCGGTGAAGACATAATCCTTGCCATCGACCTCGCCCGCGCGCGGCGCACGGGTTGTCGCCGAGACAGAGAAACGGATCGACGGATCCCAGTCGCGCAGGCGGCGTGCCAGCGTCGACTTTCCGGCGCCCGAGGGCGACGACAGGATGATCAGAAGACCGCGGCGTCCGGACATTGCCTGCTCCATGCTCTGGGCCTGCTCCATGTTCCGGGCCTGCCGCACGGTCTGGACCTGCTCCACATTTCGGGCCTATTCCACATTCTGGACCTGCTCGCGCATCTGATCGATGGTCGCCTTGAGGTCAAGCCCGGTCCGCGTCAGCTCTGGCGATTGCGACTTGGAGCATAGCGTATTGGCCTCGCGGTTGAACTCCTGCGCCAGGAAATCCAGCTTGCGCCCCACCGCACCCTCCGAGGCCAGCAGACCGCGCGCGGCGGCGATATGGGCGGTCAGGCGGTCCAACTCCTCTGTCACGTCGGTTTTTACCGCGATCATCGCCAGTTCCTGGGCCACCCGGTCCGCATCCGCGCCATCGCTGTTGTCCAGCACGCGGGCCAGATTCTCGCGCAGACGCTGCGCCTGCTGATCCTTGCGCGCCTCGGCCTGGGTCATGGCAGTGGCGACCAGCGCCTCGATCCGCTGCAAGTGTTGGGTCAGCACCTCTGCCAGCGCGGCGCCCTCGGCCTGGCGCATCGCGTCGAACGCCGCCAGCAAACCCTGCAGATCTTGCAACAGCGCCTCTGCCAGCGCTGCGGTCTCGGTCTCTGTCTCGACCCCGGCAGCGGTCACCACCCCGCGCGTGGCCAGAATATCCGTCGTCCGCGCCGGCGTCAGCGCGACCCCGGCCGCCTGTGCCGCCGCGTCGATCCGGGCGATCTGCTCCAGCACCCGCGCCAGCGCCGCCTCGTCGATCCGGTCCTCGCCGCCGCTGTCCTCGCGTGTCAGTTTCAGCGACACCGTCACGCTGCCCCGCGCTGCCACCGCGCTGACGGCGGCGCGCA
>CAYGRI010000264.1:0-7656 GCA_964352155.1 uncultured Maritimibacter sp.
GGGGCTTTGCCCCCGCCCTGCGGGCTCCCCCAGAGTATTTTTGGCCAGAAGAAGCCCGGGCCGGTTTGGTGGGGGGGCGATCATGTGGGGCATCGGTCAGTAGCGGATCTTCGGGTCGAACCAGGCATAGGCGAGATCGGTGGCGAGATTTACGATCACCGTAAGGGCGCCGTAGAGGATCGTGACGCCCAGCAGCACGGCATAGTCGCGGGTCAGGGCGGAGTTGACATAGGATTGGCCGAGGCCGCCGGTGGAGAAATAGAGATCGACGAAAACCGAGCCGGTAAGGACATAGACGAAGACCGGGCCGAGGTAGGAGATCACCGGCAGAAGCGTGGGTTTCATCGCGTGGCGCCAGATCACCATGCGGGCGGGCAGGCCCTTGGCCCGGGCAGTGCGGATGAAGTTGGAATTGAGCGTTTCCAGCATCGAGGACCGGGTGATGCGCGCGATGCTGCCCATGTAGGAGGTCGAGAGCGCGATCACCGGCATGATCAGATAGGGCCATTGCCCACCGTTCCAGCCGCCGCCGGGCAGCCAGCCGAGCCAGAGGGTGAAGGTGAGGATCAGGATCGGCCCCATGATGAAGTTGGGCAGCGCCTGGGCGGCGATGCCGAGGCTGACGGCGGTATAGTCGATCCAGCTGTTGTGGCGGATCGCCGCCGCGATGCCCAGGCCGACGCCCACCAGGGTGGCCACGAGGAAGGCCAGAGAGCCATAGGTCAGCGAGATCGGGAAGCCCTGGGCGATGATGTCGTTCACGTCGCGGTCCTTAAACACGAAGGACGGGCCGAAGTCGAAATGCAGGATGATGTTGGCCAGATAGTCATAAAGCTGCTTCCACAGCGGCTGATCGAGGCCGTAGCGGGCCTCTATGTTGGCCAGCACGGCAGGGGGGAGCGGGCGTTCCGAGGTGAAGGGCCCCCCCGGGGCCACATGCATCAGGAAGAACGACGCCACCACAAGCACCAGCAACGTGGGGATCGCGATCAGCAAGCGGCGGATTATATAGGCGAGCATGGAAGCTCCGTTGGTAGGGCCTTTCGTCGGGCCTTTCGTCGGGCCGCCGCCCCTTGGGGCAGCGGCGCACAGGGGGCCTGTTACTCGGCGATCTTGTACAGATTGCGAGAGTACCAGTTCTGCTCGACATTGTTCACCGGCCAGTTGCCCACGTCGCTGTCCAGCATGTAGACGCCCGCGTAGTGGTAGATCGGGATCACCGGCATGTCTTCGGCGAGGATCTGTTCCACCTCGGTGTAAAGCGGGGTTGTGTCGGCCGCAGTCTTGGCCATTTCCAGCTTGGCGTCCACCTCGGGGTTGACGTATTTGCCGTCGTTGTAGCCCGAGGCGCTGTCGAGCAGATCGAGGAAGGTGGAGGCCTCGTTATAATCGCCGCACCAGGCGCCGCGGGCCAGTTCGAAGTTCTGCTGGCCGCGGGTGTCCAGGAAGACTTTCCATTCCATGTTGGACAGGTTCACCTGCACGCCAAGCTTTTGCTTCCACATCTGCGACATGGCCACGGCGATCTTTTCGTGGCTTTCGGAGGTGTTGTAGATCATGTCGAAGGACAGCGGATTGTCGGAGCCAAAGCCCGCCTCGGCCAGCAGATCCTTGGCCATCGCGTCCCGCTCTGCCTGGGTCATGGAGCCCATTTCCGTTTCGGGCGGGGTAAAGCCCGCGACAGCGGCCGGGGTGAACGTAAAGGCCTCTGGCTGGCCGCCGGCGAGAATGTTCTCGGTGATGATCCGGCGATCCACCGCAAGTGCCAGCGCCTTGCGGACGCGGACATCCTTGAATGCCTCGGGGCCGCTGTCGGACAGGTTGAACGTGTAGTAATAGTTGCACAGGCGCGGGAAGCTGACCGCCTCGTCAGGGTATTCCTTGGCCAGACGGGGGAATTGCCCGGCGGGCACTTCGGTCCGGTCCAGCTCGCCCGCCAAATAGCGGGTCAAGGCGACATTCTCGTCATTGATTACAAGTGCGACCACCGTGTCGATGATCGTGTTCTCGTTGTCCCAATACATCGGGTTGCGCACCCGGACAGAGCGTTCCTGCGGCAGATGTTCGGACAGCATGTAGGCGCCGTTCGAGACGATGTTTTCCGGCCGCGTCCATTCGGCGCCGAATTCCTCGATCACCGCGCGGGGGGCGGGGAATGTCGTGGCATGGGTCACCATCTGTGGGAAATAGGGCAGCGGGGTCGACAGCGTCACCTCAAGCGTCAGGTCGTCCACCGCGCGCACGCCCAGTTCCGTCGGCGCCATGTCGCCCGCCACCACTTCGGCGCCGTTCTTGAGCGACATCAGCTCCATGTACCACTGGTAAGGCGAGGCGGTGGCCGGGTCGGCGGCGCGCTGCCAGGCAAAGACGAAATCGCCGGCCGTGACGGGCTCGCCGTTGGACCATTTGGCGTTGTCGCGCAGGGTGAAGGTGTAGGTCAGCTTGTCGTCCGACACCGTGTAGCCGGTGGCGACGCCGGGCACGAGGTTGCCGTCCTCGTCCTGGTTCATCAGCCCTTCGAACAGGTCGCGGGCAAGCTCAGAGCCTGAGACATCCTCGACAATCTGCGGATCAAGCGAGCTGAACTCGTCCAGGATCCGGTAGGTGAAGGTCTGGTCCTCGGCCAGCGGTTCGCCGGTCTCGGGATGCGTTCCGGCGGCGAGGGCCGCGCTGGCGAGGAATGTGCCGGACAAAAGGGCCGAAAGGGTCAGTCGAATGGTTTTTGTCATGAAGATCTCCCTGTTGTCGGGCGCGACAGTTGATCGTCGCCGCGCCGTGACTCCTGAGAAAACCATATATGGGAATGGACATCCGGCAAGGCAAATTGCCGCTTGACGTGGCGACTCTTTGCGCATCTGCCGCCGAATTAGGCCGTCATGCCGGTCGCATGGCCGCGCGCCTGGGGCGCAGGCCCCGGCAAAGCGGCGCCCCGGCCCCGTTGCCCAGCGACAGGATGTCGGTCACAGATGGGGCGGGCCGCACGAGCGCCGGGCAGCCGCGAGTCCGCCCTGCGTCAGCACCAGCGCAACCGGACCATCGCCCGCGACCCGTGTCAGCCCCGCCAAACGGCGGCCTTCCACCGGCCGCGCGCGACGTCGCCGTCCTATCGCGGACACTGCGTGCCCCCGCCTGGTTCACGATCGGATGCGCCCTTTTGGACGGGTTGTCCTGCACATCCGGTACCCACCCGCTGCCAGCCAGATGCCACGCGCCGCCTTTTGCCATGAACCCAGGGATCCTGCCTTTTTTCCTCGAACAGGCGCGGGTTGCGGGTGGATGGGAATGGTCTACCTTCTGCGCAGCACGGGAACCGCCAGCATGTTCGTCTACCGCCTTCTTTTGTCCCTTGCCGCGCCGGTTCTGCTGGCGCGCCTGCTGTGGCTTCAGGTCCGGCGCCGGGCAGGCCCCGCCGATCCGGGCCAACGTCTGGGCGGCGGCGCCGGCCATCCGGGCGCGCTGTGGATCCACGGCGCCTCGATCGGAGAGCTGACATCGGCCCGCCCGCTGATCGAAGCGCTCCTGCAAGACCATCCCGACGCCCGGCTGGTAATCACCGCGAACACGCCGACCGGGCGGGCGCAGGTCGCCGGCTGGGGCCTGCCCCGGACAGAGGCACGCCTCGCCCCGCTGGACCTGCGCTTCGCCCTGCGCCGCTTCCGCATGGCCTGGCGCCCGCGCCTGCTGATCGTGCTGGAAAATGAGATGTGGCCCAATCGCCTGCTGACGGCGGGCTGCCCGGTGATTTGCGTGGGCGCGCGGATGTCGGACCGCAGCTTTCGCCGCTGGCGCCGGTTTCCGCGCCTCGCCGCCAGGCTGATGTCCCGGATCGACCTGCTGTGCCCCCAGGACGCCGCCTCCGCACAGCATTTCGAGGCGTTGGGCCTGCCCTCGCCCCGCCTCGGCCCCATCGGCACCCTGAAGGCGGCGGTGGATCTGCCCGATGTCGACCCCGCGACCCTTGAGCGCCTGAGCGCCGTGTTCCAGCGTCACGACACGCTGCTGGCCGCCTCCACCCATGCGGGCGAGGATGAGATCGTGCTGGCCGCCTGTCTCGCGGCCCGCCGCTCCCACCCGAGGCTGAAGCTGATCCTCGCGCCCCGGCACCCGGCGCGCGGCCCGACGCTCGACCAGATTCTGCGCGCCAGCGGTCTGCCCTGCGCCCGCCGCGCCACCGGCGCCGAACCCACGCCCGAAACGCAGCTCTACCTCGCCGACACGCTGGGAGAGATGGCGCTCTGGTACCGGCTGTCCGGCCTGACCTTCATCGGCGGATCGCTGGTCAAACGGGGCGGCCACACCCCGTTCGAACCGGCAGCGGCCGGATCCGCCATCCTGCACGGCCCGCATGTGGATAACTTCACCGCACCCTTCGACGCGCTCCAAAAGGCAGAGGCGGCGATCCAGGTGACCGATGCCACCAGCCTGGCGGCTGCCCTGACGCGCCTCGCCTCTCCCGCCGCACAGGACGCCCAGGCCAGCCGGGCGGCCACGGCGCTGTCCGGCATCAGCCGGGCACCGCAGGTGATCGCAGCGACCCGGACCCACATCCGCAAGGTGCTGGACCCTTGATCGTCGCGTCAGGCCGCAACGGGCACCCGCCGGAGAGGCCGGAGGCCGGGTCCGGGGGGAAGGACAGCGGCGCCGCAGGCGCCTCCTCAAGGCAAATCGCGCCGGATCGACATCTCAGGCCGGACCGAACAGGCCGGTTTCGCAAACCCTGCCGCGATCCGGCATGAAAACGCGCGACTCCGATTGGGCGCGCCTCGCGCAAATGAAACGCGCCCGGTCCATCCTGGCCGGGCGCAAAGCTCACCCTCGCCGGACCCGACGCATTATGCGGCCTGGTTGATCCCTTTCTCGCGCGCCAGCTCTTTCATCCGCTTTTGCAGCTTCTCAAAGGCCCGCACCTCGATCTGGCGGATCCGCTCCCGGCTGACATTGTATTGCGTCGATAGATCCTCCAGCGTCACCGGCTGGTCCTGCAACCGCCGCTGCGTCAGGATGTCCTGCTCGCGCTCGTTCAGCACATCCAGCGCTTCCGACAGCAGCTCGCGCCGCACGCTCAGCTCGTTCTGCGCCTCATAATCGCCGGCCTGATCGGCATCGTGATCTTCCAGCCAATCCTGCCATTCGGTCGCCGAGTCCCCATCCGAACCGACCATCGCATTCAGCGACGCATCGCCCCCGGACAAGCGCCGGTTCATCGAGATCACCTCATCCTCGGTCACGCCCAGATCGGTGGCGATCCGGGCCACCTTGTCGGGATGCAGATCGCCTTCCTCCAGCGCGCCAATCCTCGCCTTTGCCTTGCGCAGGTTGAAAAACAGCTTCTTCTGGGCAGAGGTCGTGCCCAGTTTCACCAGCGACCAGGACCGCAGGATGTATTCCTGGATCGCGGCGCGGATCCACCACATCGCATAGGTCGCCAGCCGGAACCCACGCTCGGGGTCGAACCGTTTCACTGCCTGCATCAGACCCACATTGGCTTCGGAAATCACCTCCGCCTGCGGCAGCCCATAGCCGCGATACCCCATGGCGATCTTGGCGGCCAGCCGCAGATGCGAGGTCACCAGCTGATGCGCCGCCCCGGTGTCTTCCCGTTCCACCCAGGCCTTGGCCAGCATATATTCCTGCTCCGGCTCCAGCATCGGAAACTTCCGGATTTCTTGCAGATAGCGGTTCAGCCCCTGTTCAGGAGACGGCGCAGGCAGAGATGAATAATTGGTCATGATTAACCCTCACGGAACCCGATGTATCAGGCGTTAACATTAATTTAAGAACCCCGTTTCCGGTATTCAAGAGTCCGGAGCCATCATTCCTTCAAACGCAGGATCAGGGGTTTTCCGTTGGTAATCTACGGCTGTCATCGTTTTTCACGTCCTTGTGTCGCGAGGTGATTGTCGCCTGATGCGTCAAGCGGGGCCACGCGCGCCCGCCCCCGCTTGGTCAGACAATTTCGTCATGAAGTCTTGACGTTAAGTTAACGAAAACACGGCAAAACCGGTGAAAACCGGGTCAGGTCAGGCCTTTTTTGGCCCCTCAGCCCCGCAGAACGCCGGGCAAACTTTTCATACCCCCCGGCGGCGGCGCCTCACAGCGCGGGCACTCCTCCCGCAGCGGAGGCACAAACCCGGCACGACCGCGCGCAACACAGGCCCCTCAGCCCCGCAACGCGGCCAGCAAGCGCTCCATGTCCCCCGGCAGCGGCGCCTCAAAGCGCAACCACTCCTCCCGCACCGGATGCACAGATCCCAGCACGGCCGCATGCAGTGCCTGACGCCCGAACCCGGCCGCCGCCTCGACCCCGCCCGGCCCGACTGCCCGCGGCGACAGCGCCCGCCGCCCGCCATAGACCGGATCGCCGATCAGCCCGTGACCGGCATGGGCCAGATGCACGCGGATCTGATGGGTGCGCCCCGTCTCCAGACGGCACTCGAGCAATGCCGCCACAGCCGGCGTGCCCAGCCGCTCGACCACCCGCACCCGGGTGACCGCATGGCGCCCGCCCTGAAATGTCACCGCCTGACGTTGCCGGTCGGTCCGGTGCCGATCCAGCCCGGTCGCGATCTTCAGCACCCCGCCCGGCTCGAACGACACCCCCTTCAGCCCGCGCAACCGAGGGTCCGCCGCCTCCGGCACCCCATGCGAAACCGCCAGATACGCACGCTCGGCACTATGGGCCTCGAACTGCGCCGCCAAGCCATGATGCGCACGGTCCGTCTTGGCGACCACCAGCAAACCGCTGGTGTCCTTGTCGATCCGGTGCACGATCCCGGGGCGCGCAACCCCGCCCACACCGGACAGGCTGTCGCCGCAATGGGCCAGCAAGGCATTGACCAGTGTGCCATCTGCCGTGCCCGGCGCCGGATGCACCACCATCCCGGCGGGCTTGTTGACCACGATCAGCTCGGCATCCTCGAACACCACCTCCAGCGGGATCGCCTCGGGCAGCATATGGGTCTCGACGGGCGGCGCCAGCACCAGGTCGAACACCTCGCCCGCCACCACCTTCGCCTTGCCATCCGTCACCGCCACCCCGTCGCGCAGCACCGCCCCTTCGGCAATCATCCGCGCCAGCCGCGACCGGCTCAGCGCAGCGCTCTCTGGCACGTCCCGCGCCAATGCCTTATCAAGACGCGGCGGCGGATCGGCGGCGATCGTCACGCGCAAATTAGGGACGGGCATATGGGCGAAGCTCCGGAACAGGCGGCTGAACTGCGGTCGCTAAGGCTCCTTCGGATCCTCGTGACCGTGCTGCTGGGGGTCATGATCGTCGGGTTCATAGTCCTGATCGCGCTGTTTGTCACCCGCTTCACCACATCGCCTGACCGCCCCGCCCTGCCCGACGTCATCACCCTGCCCGAAGGCACATCGGCGACGGCCTTCACCCAGGGCATCGGCTGGTTCGCGGTGGTCACGGTCGACGACCGGATCCTGATCTTCGACGCCGCGACCGGCGCGCTGCGCCAAAGCATCCAGATCCAGACGACCCCCTGACACGCGCGCCTGACACCCGCCACACACACTCCCCAACGCGACATCCGCCCCCCACACCCGACCGCGACGAGCCTCCACCGCCCGCACTGAGGAAGCTCCGAACGCCCGGCGGACCAGGACAGGCGCCATTCCCCATCGGCGCACCGGGGCGGGTGGGTG
>CAYGRI010000265.1:0-7642 GCA_964352155.1 uncultured Maritimibacter sp.
GATGACCCACCAGTCGCCCCAGAATTGCACCAGGGCCAACCCGACCGACAGCGCTTTTTTCGAGGCGCGGCCCGAGACTCGCGCGACGTTTACGGCTTTTGGGATGACCAAGCGGGCCGGACGCTCTGCCGCGAATGACGAGGTGTTGGCGGGGGTGGTGAATGCCAAGACGCCCGCGGTCTGCCTGGTGGGCAAGACCCATGATTTCCACGTGACCACGGCGCTAGGGATTTCGCTGGGGGAGAACCGCGAGAATATCGCGGCGTCGGTGGCGCATCTGGTGGGGCTGGGGCGCGAGGCGCTGTTTGATGCCGAGCATTTCTTTGACGGCTACAAGGCCAATCCGTCCTATGCGCTGGACTGTCTGAACGCGGCCTATGAGGCGGGGGCGCGCTGGGTGGTGTTGTGCGACACCAATGGCGGCACGCTGCCGTCCGAGATCGGGCAGATCGTGCGCGATGTGATCGCGGCGGGGATTCCGGGCGACCGGCTGGGCATTCACACCCATGACGACACCGGCAATGCGGTGGCGGGGAGTCTGGCGGCGGTGGACGCGGGGGCGCGGCAGATCCAGGGCACGCTGAACGGTTTGGGTGAGCGCTGTGGCAATGCCAACCTGATCAGCCTGATCCCGACGCTGCTGCTCAAGGAGCCCTATGCCAGCCGGTATGAGACCGGGGTGGCGCCGGAGACGTTGGGGACGCTGACCCGCGCCTCGCGCACGTTGGACGATATACTCAACCGGGTGCCGCTGCGGTCGGCGCCCTATGTGGGGGCCAGCGCCTTTGCCCACAAGGCGGGGCTGCATGCCAGTGCCATCGTCAAGGACCCGTCGACCTATGAGCATGTGGATCCCGGCGCCGTGGGCAATCTGCGCATCGTGCCGATGTCGAACCAGGCCGGGCAGTCCAATCTGCGGGCGCGGCTGTTGGATATGGGGCTGGAGGCGCCAAAGGGCGATCCGGCGCTGGGGCGGATCCTGGACGCGATCAAGGCGCGCGAGACCGAGGGCTATGCCTATGACAGCGCGCAGGCGAGTTTCGAGCTGCTGGCGCGCGGTGAACTGGGGCTGATGTCGCATTTCTTCGATGTTGAGCGCTACCGCGTGATCTCGGAGCGGCGGCGCAACGCCCGGGGCGAGATCGTGGTGGAATCCGAGGCGGTCGTCACGATCTCGACCCGCGACGGGACCCGGACGAGCTATTTCAAGAACGATCACGCCCAGGACATGGCCGACGATGGCCCGGTGAACGCTTTGTGGCAGGCGCTGAAATCCGACCTTGGCCCGCATCAGGTGACGGTCGCCGATATGAAGCTGGTGGACTTCCAGGTGCGTATCACCAATGGCGGGACCGAGGCGGTGACGCGGGTGATCATCGACTTTCAGGACGGGCAGGGGCGCGACTGGTCGACGGTGGGGGTTTCGGCCAACATTGTTGACGCGAGCTTCGAAGCGCTGTTGGATGCGATCAACTGGAAGCTGATCCGTGATGAGGCGCAGCCGGTATGAAGGATGCCTTTTGGCAATTGCATTCCGGCCTGGACCGGGAGGGTCCCGGCACGCCGGAGGATGTGATCTGGGCGGCGGGGCTGGCCGGTGTGGCACCGGAGGCGCGGATCTGCGATGCCGGGTGCGGCCCCGGCGGCGATATTGCGGCGCTGCTTGACGTGGCGCCCCGGGGCCGGGTCACCGCGATCGACAAGCATCGCGGCTTTGTCGACGACGTGCTGGCGCGCCATGGCGACGATCCCCGGGTCGAGGCCTATACCGGCGATCTGGCCAAGCTGAAGGGGCCCTATGATTTTGTCTGGTGCGCCGGGGCGATGTATTTCGTTGGCATCCGCAAGGCACTGCGCCTGTGGCGGCCGATCCTGGCCAAGGGCGGGGCGGTTGCCTTTTCCGAGCCCGCGTTCTTCACCGAGACGCCGTCGGAAGCCGCCCGCGTGTTCTGGGATGGCTACGAGACCGAAACCGTGGCCGGCATTGGCGCCCATGTGGCGGCGGCGGGCTATGAGACGCTTGGCACCCGCATCGTGTCCGATGCGGCGTGGGAGGCGTATTTTGGCCCGCTCGAGTCCCGGATCGACGCCCTGCGCGCCCGCGCCTCCGAGGCGATGACGGCTGTGCTGGATGCCCATGCGGTCGAGATCGCGACCTGGCGGGCGGTCAAGGCAGAGACGGGCTATCTTCTGTCGGTCGTGCGGCCTGTATGAGCTTGCAGGCCTGCGCGGCACTGGTGCACCGGGCGGATCCCGACCGCTTTCTGGCGACGATGGCGGCGCCTGTGGCGGCGCGGGCGGTGCTGTTTCCCCTGTTTGCCTTCAACATAGAGGTCGCCCGTGCGCCCTGGGTCACCGAGGAACCGATGATCGCCGAGATGCGGCTGCAGTGGTGGCGCGACGCTTTGGCAGAGATCGCAGCAGGCGCCGGGGTGCGTCGGCATGAGGTCGTGGATGCGCTTGTTCCGGTGCTCGACGCCGAGGGCGCAGGGCTGCTGGATGCCCTGATCGACGCACGCCGCTGGGACATTGGCCGCGATCCCTTTGCGGATGAGGCGGCCTTTGGCGCCTATCTGGACGCGACGTCTGGGCATCTGCTGTGGGCCGCCGCTCGGGCGCTTGGGGTGCGCGAGGGCGAGGCGGCCGTGCGGGGGCGGGCCTGGGCCTCTGGCCTGGCGAACTGGTTTCTCGCGGTGCCGGAACTGGAGCGTCGGGGGCGGTTTCCCCTGGCGGACGGGCGGGCCGAGGCGGTGGCGCGGCTGGCGCAGGACGGTCTGGCGCGCTTGTCTGCCGGGGTTGTGCCGAAAGCCGCGCGGCCGGCCTTGCTGAGCACCTGGCGGGCGCGTTCCCTGCTGCGGCAGGCCCGGTCCGACCCGCGCCGCGTGGCGGACGGGCGCTTGGGGCATAGCGAGTTCCGGCGCCGCACCGGGCTGATGTGGTACGCGAGCTTTGGTTCTTAGCGCGTTGGATTTAGAAGATTTAGGCCGAGCGTGGCCGCATCGCCAGCCAGATCAGTGCGCCCCCCGCGAGGGCCAGGAACGGCGCCATCGCCAGGTTGACCGCAGTCCACCCGGCCTGCGGTGTGCCGCCCGAGCAATTCATCAACCCGCCAGAGGCCAGCGACGCCAGGGTCACGCAGCCGAACACGATCATGTCGTTCAAACCCTGGGCGCGGCCTTGCTCTTCGACCGTATGGGCCGCGGCAAGCATCGCGGTGGCGCCGATGAAGCCGAAGTTCCAGCCGATTCCCAGCAGGAACAGCGCGACAAAGAAATGTTCGAGCGACACGCCCGCCAGCCCGACGGCCCCGGCGGCGGCGAGGATGGCCAGGCCGATGGCGACAATGCGCTCGGCCCCGAAGCGGGCAATCAGGTGGCCGGTGAAAAAGCTGGGGGCGAACATCGCAAGGACATGGCCGGACACCACATCGGCGGCGTTGTTCTCTGTAAACCCGCAGCCGACGACGGCCAGCGGCGTCGACGTCATCATCAGGTTCATCAGCGCGTAAGAGACCATGGCGCAGATGATCGCCACGGCGATCCGGGGCGTTGTCAGCAGCTCCCACCGAGTCCGTCCCCGTGGCGCATCGGCGGAGGGTTTGGGCGGCTTCGGAATGTCGATCAGCAGGAACAGCGTGGAGCCCAGGACGTTGACCGCCATGACCGCCAGATAGGTGCCCATGAAGGGGATTACCATCGCCTGGCTCGTCAGCTTGACCAGCTGCGGCCCGATGATGGCAGCGGCCAGCCCGCCCGCCATCACCCAGGAAATCGCCTTGGGCCGGAACGCGGGGCTGGCGGTGTCGGCGGCGGCGAAGCGGTAAAATGCCTGCGGAGACATATAGATACCGCTGAAAGCTGATCCAATCAGGAACAGGGGGAAGCTCGCCTCCATCAGGCCCCAGGCGCCGATGGCCCCGCCCAGGGCACCGCCCGCGGCTCCGATGGCAAAGCCTGCGCGGCGGCCAAAGCGTTGCATGATCGCCGACATCGGCGTGGCGGTCAGCATCGACACCAGCACGATGATCGAAATCGGCAGCGTGGCAAGGCAGGGATTCGGCGTCAGCGATTGTCCCGCAAGCCCGCCCAGCACGAAGATCATCGGCATCTGCGCCCCAAGCAGCGCTTGCGCCATCACCAGAACGAGGACATTCCGGCGGGCGCGGCGGTCATCGGGGTCTACGGTTTCGGAGACTGATATATCCTGCATACCCCGCGCTTTACGCCGGAGATTGCGGGAAGGGAACCCTCAATCCGCCCGGTCGATCACATGCGCGAAGGACCCGCAAACCCGGCCATGGCGCAGCCCCATGGGCGCCAGCGTCGCGCCCTCGGCATCCGTGGCCTCGAACAGCGCATCGCCCTCGGCTCGCAGGGTTGTGGCATAGTGGAACTCATGCCCGGTCAAAGTGCCCTTGAACGGCCCGCCAAGGGGGGTGAGGCGGCGATATCCAAGATGCAGCTTGCGCGTGGCAAAACTGGTCTCCAGCCGGATCAGACCGCCCATGCGATGCGTCACGCCCTTGGCATCCGTCAAAGCGTCTCCCAGCACCATGTAGCCACCACATTCCCCATATATATCAATATTTAACGCGGCAGTTCTGAGGCTTGACATGAATGTGCTGGCGGCGGCTAGGCGCGTAGCATTAAGCTCTGGATAGCCGCCGGGCAGAAAGACGGCATCCGCCGCTGGCACGGGGTTGTCGGCGAGTGGGGAGAACGGCAGAATCTCCGCCCCGGCAGCCTGCCAATCCTGCATCAGATGCGGATAAGCGAAGGAGAAGGCGGCGTCCCGGGCGATTGCGATGCGCTGTGCCGGGGGCGGCATCGGGTTGGCTCCTTGCGCGCCGGGCAGGGGACGTGCAAGGCTCATTAGGTTCGCTAAATCAATAGCGTGAGCGGTGATATTCGCGCAATGCGTCAGGAATGCCTCCAGGTCCGGCCGCTCCTGCGCCTGCACGAGGCCGAGGTGGCGCGAGGGGTGGGTCAGCCCGGTTTGCCGCGGCAAGGCGCCCAGCACCGGGATCGCCAGGGGCTCCAAGGCCCGCCGCAACAGCTTTTCATGACGAGGAGAGCCCACTTTGTTCAGGATCACACCGGCCACGCGGACCGCCGGATCGTGCCGCGCGAATCCAGCGACCAGGGGCGCGATGGATTGCGCCATGCGCGCCGCATCCACCACCAGCACCACGGGCAGGCCGAGGATCCGCGCCAGATCGGCCGTCGCGCCGCGCCCGTCCGGCGGGGCGCCGTCGAACAGGCCCATGGCGCCCTCGATCAGCAGCAGCCCGTCGCCTGCCGCCAGCGACGTGACACGCGCGGGGGGCATCGCCCAGGCGTCGAGGTTGAGGCAGGGCTGCCCGCAGGCGGCCTCGTGAAACGTCGGGTCGATGTAGTCGGGCCCGGATTTGGCGCCGCGCACCGCGACGCCCTGCCGGGACAAGGCCCGCAACAGGCCCAGCGTCAGGGTCGTTTTGCCGCTGCCCGAGGCCGGGGCGGACAGGATCAGGCCCGGCATCGGATCAGGCGCGCGGGTTGAACTCGGCTTGGAGCAATAAAGTTTAAAAACAAATACATAGATAGCAAACTTTATGCGCTTTCCGCCGGGCGGCCGCGCCCCAGCGGGTCGATGTTGCGCGGGGCGGCGCCGGTGGCCATGGCCTGCCAGTCCAGCGCCTGCCGCATCAGCACGGACCGGCCCACGCAGATGATCGCTGGTGGCTCCATCCCGGAGGCGGCAACGTCCGCCTCGATCGTGGAGAGCGTGGTTTCCAGCACGAATTGTTCGGAAGTGGTGGCTGACCCGACCACCGCGCAGGGTTCGCTGGCCGGGCGGCCCGCCGCCAGCAGATCCGCCGCGATCCGGGCGATGTGCTTCATCCCCATATAGATCACGATCACCTGTGAACCCTTTGAAATCGCGTCCCAATCCAGGCTTGAAGGGGTCTGGCCAGATTGGTCGTGCCCGGTGACGAAGGTGACGGATTGGTTCACATCGCGATGGGTCACCGGAATCCCGGCATAGGCCAGCCCGCCGATCCCCGCCGAAATGCCGGGAATGATCCGGATCGGGATGTCATGCTGGACGAGTGTCTGCGCCTCTTCCCCGCCACGGCCAAAGACGAAGGGATCGCCGCCTTTCAGTCTTAGCACGCGGCGCCCGGCGCGGGCCAGATCGACCAGGCGCAGCGAGATATCGCGTTGTTTTGCCGAGGGTTTTCCGCCGCGCTTGCCGGCATAGATCTTTTCGGCCCCCGGCGCCCATTCCAGAATCGCGGGATCGACAAGGGCGTCGTAGACGATAACGTCGGCCTGACGCAGGGCGTTCAGGGCGTGCAGGGTCAGCAGCCCCGGATCGCCGGGGCCCGCGCCGCAAAGCCAGACCCAGCCGGGTTGCAGCCGGGGCCAATCGAGAGAGGGCAGTGAGTCGGTCATAGGCTTTGTATGCCTCTGCTGGTGGACAGGGGAAAGCTTGGATGCGACTCGCGATGCGCGATTGGCGTCCTGGTCGGCGCGGCGTATAGTCTTTGGCATGAGAGATGCCCCCGATCACGACCTGCGTTTTGGCTGGACGACCGGCGCCTGCGCCACAGCGGGGGTGAAGGCCGGGCTGATGCGGCTGTGGGGCGGGGATTTCCCGCGTGAGGTGGAGATTGTGCTGCCCCGGGGCGAGCGTCCGGTCTTTGCCCTGGCCGAAACGGCGGCGGGTCCGGGCTGGGCCGAGGTTGGGATCGTAAAGGATGCCGGAGATGACCCGGATGTGACCCATGGCGCGCTGATCCGGGCGCGGGTCACGGCGTCGGACGGCGGCGTCCGGTTTCGGGCGGGCGACGGCGTTGGCATGGTGACCAAGCGGGGGCTACCGGTGCCTGTCGGAGAGCCCGCGATCAACCCGGTGCCGCGCCAGATGATGCGGAATGTAGTTGAAGAACTTGCGATAACGTACGGGAAAACAGCAGATATCGAGATCACCGTCTCGGTGCCGGGGGGCGAGGCGCTGGCCGCGAAAACGTGGAATCCGCGTCTTGGGATCGTCGGCGGGATCTCGATCCTGGGGACAACCGGGGTGGTGCGGCCGTTTTCCTGCGCCGCCTGGATCGCCTCTATTCACCGGGGCGTCGATGTGGCGCGGGCCGAGGGGCTGGCGCATGTGGCGGGCTGCACGGGCGCGACCAGCGAGCGGGTCGTGCAAGAGATGCACGGGCTGTCGGAGCATGCGATGCTGGATATGGGCGATTTCGCGGGCGGGTTGCTGAAGTACCTGCGCCGCCATCCGGTGCCGCGTCTGACGCTTGGGGGCGGGATTGGCAAGCTGACCAAGCTGGCGCAGGGGGCGATGGATCTGCATTCCGGTCGCAGCCAGGTAGATTTCGCCGATCTGGCCGGGCGGTTCCACTGCCCGGAACTGGCTAAGGTCGCGACGGCGGCGGAAGCCTCGCAGATTGCAGGCCCCCGGATGGCCGAATGGGTGGCGGAAACCGCCCGGGCGCGCGCCATGGCGGTGGCGCCCGAGGTGCGGGTGGATGTGGTCGTGATCGACCGTGGCGGCCGGGTGCTGGGGCAGGCGGGGTGAGGCTGCTGCTGCTGGCCGGAACGGGCGAGGGGCGGCGGATCGCCCAGGCCCTGGCGGGGCGGGATGTGGT
>CAYGRI010000266.1:0-7497 GCA_964352155.1 uncultured Maritimibacter sp.
GCACCGGGGTGATCGCGGCGAGCGAGAAGACACGCCCGACCCCGCTGCCCGCCCTCAGCGCCCGCCACAACCGAGGCAGCCGACCGATCAAGGCGTTGTCGTCGCCGGGTTCCGGCGCAAAAGGCCCGGCCAGGCGGCGCGCGCCGCGTCGATCCGGGGAAACACCACACGTTCCGCCCGCGCCAGCATCTCTTCGTCGTCGATCTCGGCCCAAGGCAGATCGTCAAGGCGCACGCATTCGATCGGCGCCACGCGCCCCAGCGCGACCATCCCGGCCTCGTAATGTTCACCCGGCGTTTCCGCCAGAACCTGCGGCGCCACATCCCGCATGGCGGCCACCGCGTCCGCCTCCAGCCGGGTAATGCCGACCAGCTCGCCGAAATGCGCGTCTTCCCGCGCGGCGCGGTCCTTGGAGATCTCGGACAGATGGTTCGGCCCGTCAGCCCAGACATAGACCTCGTCCCCCGCGCCGGTGGGGCCCGAGGTCACCAGCCGGTTCCCCCCCGCCAGCGCGGTTTCCAGCGCATGGGGCGCATAGATCAGATCGGATTCCAGCACCACCACCGGCCCCTGGACATCGGCAATCCCGCGCGCAAGCGTCAAAAGCGAGCCGGTGGTCGAATAGTCGGGATTGTGCAGAAACTCCACATCCGGGGCGCCGTCAAAGGCGGAGGTGTAGGTCTCGGCCAGATGGCCGGTGACGATGCGGATCCGGGGCACGCCCAGGGCGCGCAGCGTGTCCAGCGACTGCGCCACCATCGTGCGGCCGCCGACTTCGATCATGCCCTTGGGCATCAGGCGCCCGCGCGGCCCCATTCTTATCCCCAGCCCGGCCGCCAGGATGATTGCCGTGATATCTGCCATACTCGCCTCAATGTCCCGCGCGATCTGCCCCGTGCGCGCCGGCGGACGATATGCTAGGCGGATGACAGCATCAAGACAGGGGGTGACGGTGACGCAACGGGCGGCAAGGATCTGCACAGCGACGGTATGGGCCGCCATACCGGGCAACACGACGGCCCTGGTCGCGGCGAGGCGCGCGCCGTGAAGATCGTGCAGCTTTGCCCCTATGCGATGGACCGTCCGGGCGGGGTGCAGCGGCATGTGCGGGATCTGTCGCGCTGGCTTGGCGCCGCCGGGCATGAGACGCGCATACTCTGCCCGCCCGCCCCCCGCGCGGCCCGGCGCAAAAATGAAACTGTAGCGGACCCGCGCAAGACCGAGGGACGCGCGGGCGCGCCGGGCACGGAAACGATCGCGGACCCGCGCCAGTCCGACATTGGCGCAACCCCGCCAGACACAGGGATCGGCGCGGTAGGTCACGCGCCCGGGACGGACGAAGACCAAGAAGGCGCGGACGAGATCCTTCTGGAACTGGGCCGGTCCTGGACCCTCGCCCTGCACGGCACCGCGTTCGAGATCAGCCGCGCCCCCCGGCGTGACGTGCGCGCCATGGCCGCCTGTCTGCGCGACTGGGGCGCCGATCTGGTGCATATGCACACGCCCTGGACCCCGCTGCTGACCGCCCAGATGTTCCGCGCCCTGCGGCTGCCCACCGTAACGACCGTCCATGCCACCCTGCCGGACCCTTCGGCGGGCGGCCCCGTCAATCGCTATGTCCGGTGGTCGGCCCGCCGCCTTGTTCCCGCCTCGGACGCGGTGATCGTCCCGTCCAAGGCGCCCTTGCCCCTGCTGCAAGCGGTCTGCCCCGGCGTCTCGGCCCGGATCCTGCCGCCGACCGTGAACCTTGCGCCCTGGACCCGCGCGGCAAGGGCCAAAGCACCGGGCGCCGCCCCGCTGTCGCTGCTGTTTCTGGGCCGGTTGGAGCCGCGCAAGGGCCTCGACATCGCGCTGGCGGCCTGGAGCGCGATCTCTGCCGCACTGCCCAAGGCGCGTCTGACCCTCGCAGGCGACGGTCCGCTGCGCGACATGGCGCTGGCTGCGCGGTCAGACCGGGTGACGCTGGTTGGCCGCCCCGACGATGCGGCGGTCCGCAGGCTGATGGCCGAGGCGGACCTGTTTCTGGCCCCCGCCCCCTACGGCGAAAGCTTTGGCCTGATCCTGACAGAGGCGCTGGCCGCGGGCGCCCTGCCCGTTGCCGCCGCGAATGCGGGCTATGCCTCTGTCTTGACCGGGCCGGGCGCAACACTTCTGGTGCCGCCGGGGGACGCGCAGGCGCTGGCGCAACGGGTGATCGACCTCGCCCCGCCAGAGACCCGCGCGCCGCTCGCAAGCTGGGCCCGCGACCGCGCCCGCCATTTCGACGTGGCGACGCAGGGGCCGCTCTACCTCGATCTTTACGAAACGGTGCTGGCGCGGCGCACAGGCTAGCGCCCAGGCACCTTGCTCCGTCGCCCCCGACTCCCTGTCGGGCAGAAGGTGGGGCAGAAGGTGGGGCAGAAGAAAACCGGCGCTATCGGGCCTGCGCCCCAAGCCCGGTCACGCAGTGGGCGCGTCCCCGGCACAGCGCGCCGTATTGTCCTGTTCGTGCAACGGGCTGCGGCGGCTGGCGGTGAAATCGCCGCGCACATGGTCCAGCCAATAGCCGACATAGGATTTCTCGGCCCGGATGTTGAAGGTCTCGGGCGCGGTGCGGGTCAGATAGGGCAGCCGGGTCCAGGCGACATTGGGGAACGTGTGATGCTCGTTGTGGTAGCCGGTGTTGAACAGGAACCAGTTCACCCAGCCATAGGTAGACCGCGACGGCGCCGCGTCATTGGTGCCCTCATGTTCCGACAGCGACTGGCCCAGGTTGAAGATGCCCAGCTTGCCCAGAAAGAGCGACAGCGACCAGATGTGATACAGCAGCGCCCAGGGCCCCAGCAGCAAGAACAGCACCAGGTTGGACAGCAGCGACACGGCGATGAACAGCCGCATCTGCCAGACCGGCGGCCGGGTCGATTCCACATGCCGCGCCGGGTCCCTTTGCGGGCGGCCGCTGATCCAGGCGTTCAGGCGCGGCAGCACCTCATCCCCGATCAGAAAGCCCAGCGGCAGGGCATGCAGGAACAGCGTCAGCCCCGTCAGCACCCGCTGCACACCCGGCCGGTCAGACCGCAGAACCATCCGGCTTTGAAAGGCGCAGATATCCTCATGCTCATAATCGCGTTCGTAATCGCCGATATAGGGGTGGTGGCTGGTGATGTGCTCGTGCTGGTAGATCAACTGCTTGCCATAGCTGCCCAGAATCCATTCCAGCCCCAGATCAAAGCCCAGCTTGGCCTTCGGCTCGCGGAAAATCAGTTTGTGCGCGGTTTCATGCACCAACGATCCGGCAGCATGGATCGCCAGTTGCCCCGGGATGAACGCCGCCAGAAAGATCACCCAGATCGCCGCATCCGACACCAGCCAGGCGATGCCCCAATGAATCCCCAGCAAGACCGGCAGCGCCCAGACGGTGCGCGGGTCGGCGCCGCTGGCGTCCTTGAGCTCGGGATGCGCGGCCATCGCGGCTTTGCGCATCTCATTGTGGCGGCGGGCCTGGGGCGAGATCCCGACCTTGCGGCCCCCCTCGGGCACCTGACTGGGCGATTGATCCATGAACTGCGGCCTTCCTGTCCTTTCCAACCTTAGTATGAAAAACAGTCGCTTGCCGCAATGGGACGGGATGTCATCTTTCCCAGGGGGACGGTTCGGGAAAGTGACGCTCTAGCCAACGGCGCACCATCGCCACGACGCGCGGATTGGGCCGGGCGCCGAAACTGTCGTTCAGCGTCACCGCCAGCGGCTGGCGCCGGTCGAGACGGCGCAGCTGCCACCAGGTCCAGGGAGTGAAATTCTCAATAGAGACATAGCCCTGCAGGCGGTTGTTCACCTCTTCGGGCGCAACCGCGGCGGCGCCTGTCTGCGCCGCGAAATGCGGCCCCAGGAATTCCGGCGGCACATTGTCGGGGCCGCGAAAGCGCGCGCCGCGGGTCGTCGCGATCTCTGCCGCGAAATCGGTGCAGAGCGCGTCATAGGTGGCGACCTCGCGCAATTGCGGCGTATGGGCGTTGTGGGCGCGCGGCCCGCCGCCATAGCGCTGCGACAGGGCGCGGTCGGCATGGGCCAGCGCCAGGTTCCACGGACTCGCCTTGGCCGGATCGGGCCGCGGATCCACCCGCCGCCGGTCGAAATGCACATAGGGGCGGCCATCGGGGGCGACCAGCGCTTCCATCAGACCGGGGCGCATCGCCAGCATGTCATCCTCGAAATACACGAAACGATCGGTGATGCCGGGCAGCGCATGCAGAAAGCTGTTGATGCAAAAGGAATTGTAGGTCGGCAGAATCTCTGCCGGCATGATCTGGTCATGGTGGATCAGATGCAGCTGCGGGTGATCCACATTCAGCCAATCCGGCACCTGCGGCCGGCAGGTCACCAGATAGATCCGCCGCACCCACGGGCAGTTTCGTGCCACCGAGCGCAGCGAGAACCGCATCACCTCGAGGTTGTCGCGGGTCCGGTTCGGGTTCAGGTCGCGCGGGTCGTCGGCATAGCGGTTCAGCTCTGCCAGATAGCCCGGAAAGCTGTCGTCGACCCAAGTGTATACGATGTCGATCTTGTCCATATGTCCCCTTTCGGCAAGCTGGGCGGCGAATTCAACCCTTGCTGTTGCCATTCGTCTGCCGCTTGTGGCACTGCGAGGCGAGAGAACGCCCTTGCAAAGGCCCCCCGTGCAGCCGCCTGACCTGATCCTCGCCGCCGATTTCGGCACATCCGCGGTCAAGATCGGCGCCGTCGGGCAGGACCTGCACCCGCTGGCCCAGGTGGCCGAACCCTATCCACTGTCCCTGCCCGGTCCAAGCTGCGCTGAACAGGCGCCCGAAGATTGGTGGGCCGCCTTTGCCCGTGGCGTCGCCCGGCTGACGGCCGAGATCCCGGATCTGGCCGGGCGCATCGGCGCCATCGCCCTGACCGCGCAGATGTGCGGCGTGATTCCGGTGGATGCGGCGGGCAAAGCGCTACGCCCGGCGATGGTCTGGCTCGACAAACGCTCCGCCCCGGTGATCCGGCGCAAGACCGGCGGTTGGCCCAAGGTCGCGGGCTATGGGCTGCCGTTTCTGGGCCGCTCCATCCGGCTTGCGAACGGGGCGCCCTCGCATACCGGCATGGATCCCACCGGCAAGATGCTGTGGATCGCCGAGACAGCGCCCGAGATGCTGGCCCGGACCGCCCATTTCCTGGATGTGAAAGACTGGCTGATCCTGCGCGCGACCGGACAAGTGACCACCACCGCCGACAGCGCAAACCTGACCTGGCTGATGGACACACGGCGCGGGCACGAGGGCTGGTCCCCCACGCTCGCCCGGCATTACGGCCTGTCGCTCGACCGGATGCCGCCCATCGTCGACGGCGCCGCCGAGGTGGGCCAGCTGACCCAGGCCGCCGCCGCCGCGCTGGGCCTGCGGGCCGGAATTCCGGTGATCGGTGGAGGCGGCGATGTCAGCGCCACGGCGCTTGGATCTGGCGTGGTCGAGAATGGGGCGCTGCATATCTGCCTGTCCTCCTCCAGCTGGGTCGCGGGGTTCTTTGACCGGCGGGTGCTGAACGCCTTTGCCGCCTATGCCACGGTGACTTCGTCGATCGGCTACCGGCCGCTGCTGATCGCCACGCAGGAATCGGCGGGCGCGGCCCTGTCGTGGCTGGCGCAGATCCTGGGCACGGGCACGGAGGCAGAGGATCTCGCCGCCTTCTACGCCGACATCGGCGCGCCCCGGGACGATGACCCGTTCTTTCTGCCCTGGCTGGCCGGAGAGCGTGTGCCCGTGGACGAAGCGCGCCTGCGCGGCGCCTTTTACGGGCTGAGCCTCAGCCATGACGCCAATGCTCTGAAACGCGCGGCGATCGAGGGGGTGGCGCTGAACACGCGCTGGGTGTTCGACAAGGTCGCGGCAGAGCGTGGCGCGCATGTGGGCGCGGAGGTGCCCGTGGTCGGCGGGGCCGCGGCAAACCCGCATCTGGCGCAGGCACTGGCTGATGCTCTGGGGCGGCCGGTGCGGGTTTGTGCCACATCCTATGCCGGGATCCGGGGCGCGGCCGCGATGGCCGCCCCGCGGATGGGCTGGGCGCCGGACGTCTGGACCGCCGCGCGCCATATCGGCCGTCTGGATGGGGCATTGTACCAGCCGGATCCGGCGCGGGTGGCGCTGCTGAAACGTCGTGGCGTTGAATTAAGGCGACTTCGCAAGGCTTTGGTAAGGCTATACAAAAAACGGGAGGGATCGCGATGATCGACGGCCTGATGAAAGATGTGATCGACCCGATGTGGGAACGCCTGGCGCGCCCGCTGGCCCGCGCCGGGTTCAGCCCGAACCAGGTGACGGCGATGGGTCTGGCGCTGATCGTCGCGGCCTCGGCGGCCTATCTGTGGCACCAGAACCACTGGATCTTTGGGCTGACGCTGGCGGGATCCTTCGTGTTCGACGCGCTCGACGGGGCCGTGGCGCGGCAGACCGGGCGGTCCAGCAAGGTGGGAGGCTATTTCGACGCGATGGTGGACCGGTATCAGGAACTGATCGTGATGATGGCGCTGGGCCATGTCACCGGGCTGTGGGCGCTGGCCTTTCTGGGATTTTCCGGCGCGATGATCACCAGCTATGCCAAGGCGCGCACCGCCATCGAGACCCCGATCAGCAACACCGACTGGCCCGATGTCTTTGAGCGGATGGAGCGGGTGATCTACCTGTGCGCCTTGCTGCTTCTGGCCGGGCTGACGGGCTGGGACTGGGCGATGCCGGCGGGGCTGACGCTTTACGCATTGCTGTGCCACCTGACGGCGCTGCAACGGGCGCGACGGGCGTTTTATATTTTAAAACAATTGGATAAAGGCTGACTTTTACCCAAGATCCAACCGGTGTCGCAGCGCCTGCGCGGATTTCATATCGGCGACCCCGGGACCGCCCGGCGCAATCGCCGCGATCCCGCGATCCAGCCGCGACACCGCATCCCGCAGGCGGCCGAGCCCCCGCAGATAGGCCGCGAAACTGACCGAGGCGCGCAGCTCGTACAGCCCCGCCCCGGCGCGGCGCGACGCCTCGATCGCGGTGACGAAAGCTGTCTCGATCTGGTCGAGCCCCGCCCGACCCTGCCGCGCCAAAAGCACCGCCTGCAACCGCAGCAGCTCCGGCTCCGGCAAGAGCACGCCGAGCGAGGCGCCCTCGGCCAAAGCCTCGTCGATCAGTGCCAGCCCCTCGCCTGCCGCGCCCGTTTCCAGCCGCGAGGCCGCCATCCAGCCGTGAATCATCGGCACCGCCGCCTTGCCGCCCGCGCCCATATAGCGCCTGAGCCCATCCTGCATGTGGTCGGCCCCGACAGCCTCGCCGATCCGGTCGCGGCACCGCCCGATACAGGCCAGCGCCAGCGCCTGCCACTGCGGCTGCCCATCCGCGGCCTGATAGGCGGCATTGGCGGACCGGAAGGCGGCGCGGGTCTCTCCCAGCTCGTCCTGCACGATGGCCGCGATGGTCAGACACATCAGCGTCGTGGGGGAATGGCGCAGGCCGCGCGCCTCGGACA
>CAYGRI010000267.1:0-7461 GCA_964352155.1 uncultured Maritimibacter sp.
GCCCTCGTTCCAGTCGACTTCGAGGGTGTAGGTGAGCGAGACGTTCTTCAGGTCGCAGATCGGCGTGAGGCAGTCGACGCCGCCTCCACCGGTGCCGGTGCCGCCGCCGCCGCCCGTGCCGCCGCCGCCCGTGCCGCCGCCTCCCGTGCCGCCGCCTCCCGTGCCGCCGAAATTCGCCGCGCGCAGGTCGATCTGCCCGCTGTTGATCACCACCAAGGGCAATTGCCCCGCCCCGCGTCCGATCAGCGTCACGGGCCCATCGATCCAGCCGCCCACCCGCACCCGGTCGAAATCGGCGCGCGTCATCACGCCGTCCGGGGCCAGGTCGATCACCCCCGACAGGGTAAGCCCGGGCGCCTGCAGCTCGATCCGGTCGATCCCCGGCGAGGGCCCCAGCCGCCCCACCACCTCCAGCCGGCCTGTCTGGTTGCGCGCCTTGGACCAGTTCAGCGCCGGCAAGCGCAGCTCCATCCGGTTGAGATCAGAGACCAGGCGGAACCGGGGCGGAGCGTCGCGCGACAGCTCTACCGTGACCGTTCCGATCCCCTCGCCCCCCAGCGCGCCCTCCGGCAGGTCGATCTCGAATTCGTCCAGAAACGCCTGGTCCAGCGTCACGGTCCCGTCAACCTGGCTGGTGCCCCCCGCCTCGGGCCCGAAGGCCTGGGTCCAGACCACCTGCGCCGGCACCGCCCCCAACCGGGCGCGCCCCGAGACCGCAAGCCCCGACGGATTGGCCCGCAGCTCCAGCAGATCGGCCACCAGCGTCCGCCCCGGCACCAGCTTGTCCGAGGCGACATCCAGCAGGCGGCCCGTGACGGTGTAATCCACATCCGCGATCTCGACCTTCTGCGCCATCCGAAACCCGAATTCAGACACCAGCCTGGCCCTCCCTTCCAGCAGATCCGCCGCCCGTTCGGCCTTTTGCATCAGCTCCAACGGCGGCAGATCCAGCAGCGACAGAACAGAGGTGATTGAGCTTTCACTGACCAGCCGTATGTCCACCCAGCCCGGCGTCTCCGACACGTCCCGGATCCGCAGGAAGGATCCGCTGTGGTCGATCGGCCCGCCCAGCGGCGGCAGGCTGCGCCCGCGCTCCAGCGAGACGGCAAAGCTTTTGTCCGCAAAGCTGCCATGACCGACCGCGTCGGTGATCGGCGGCAGGGTCGCCATCGGCTTGACCACCGCACCCTCGAAGCTGAACGTGGCCGACACCTGCCCCGCAGGCTCCGCCGGGCTGCGGCGAAAGACACCCACAATGTCGGTTGCGACACCCGCATGCACATTGCGCGAAACCCAGTCGCGTGCCTTCGGCGCCATCGGCACGGGCCACAGGGCCAAGAGCCGATCCAGCGGGACCCGGTTCATCGTTGTATTCAGCGACACGTCCCAGCCCAGGGCGGTGCCGCGCACAAGGCCATCGGTCATCGACCGGCGCGCCCCGTCGGTCAGGGACAATTGCCCGATTTCCACGGTGAACGGGTCCAGCCGCAACCGGAATTCCAGCGCGCCCTGGTCGAAGGTCATCGGCTCGGCGAACATGCCCTCGGGTTGCAGCGCCACATCGGTCAGCTGGAATTGCGCCACCAGCGTGGCCGGCCAGCCGCCCGCAAAATCCTGCAGGAAAGCCTGTCCGACCGCCTCGCCCTGGGCGGCGCCGGTGTCCAGCAACAGACGATCGAAGGTCAGCCGCTGCGCCTGTGCGTCGTAAGACACGCCAAGCGAGGCACCCGCAATCTCGATCGGGCGGGTGCCCGGCGTGGGCTGCAACGCCCCGGCGCCGATCTCCAGCGTGCCCTGCAAATGACCCACGGCGCCATCGGGGCCAAAATCGGCGGCCAGCGACCCGGAAATCGGCGCGTCCAGAACCTCCAGAAAGGCCAGCGCGGGCGATTGCGCCGCGATATCGGCCGCCGCCGCATTCACGAAGGTCGCCCGCACCGAGGTTTCGGCAGATCCCTTGCGGGTGCGGAACTCAAGCACCAGCCCGGCCAGTTCCTCGGTCCCGTTGAAGACATCGGCGGTCACGGTCAGCGTCAGGCTCTCGGCCTCATGCATCAGGGCGATCCGCCCCTCGGTCACCTGCCACAGCCGCCCCGAGCGCGCATCCTCCAGCGTGATGGTCAATTGGTCGGCCAGGATCGTTTCCAACGTCGACAATGGTCCCGCCGCGAAGGCCAAATCGATCCCCTGCAACACGCTGGCCAGAGAGCCCGTCGCCCCCACACCGGACCCAAAGCTGAGGTCAATATTGCCATCCGACAACCGGCGCACGGTGATCTGCGCCCCGCTGACTCGCAGTTCGCGCATCCGGACGGCGCCCTGCAGCAGCGCGGGCGCCACCAGCCGCGTGCCCATCTCGTTCAGGCGCGCCACCTCGGCGCCACGGGCATCGAACACGCCGACATTGCGCAGCCGAAGCCGGGGGATCAGCCCATCCACCGCCAGATCGATCCGCCCGACAGACACCCGGCCGCTGTCCCCCAGACCGGCGTTCAGGCGCGTCTCTACCTGGACGGTGATCCAGTCGGGCATCGGCACCAGCCGACCCGAGATCGCTAGATAGGTCAGGCCAATCAGGAACACGCCCAGGTAAATGCTCAGCAGGCCCAACAGCCGCGCGCGCCAAAGGTCACGACGCCGCCGTGCCGGAGTGTCGCCTGGTCCCGCCATCTTGGTCATCTGCCCGTCTATCAGCCCCTGCTCCCCAAGTCGTTGCTGACCCTGCGCGCGGGGTCCGCCCCATGGTGTTCGTCTTGCGGCGGTCGCGCGGTCTTTATCTTGCTTTATCTTGCCCACGCGCGCGCTAAAACAAACTCCAGCCTGCCACCATCGCAGAGTAGCGCAACAGGAGACCGCACGACATGCTTGAAACAGGACAAACCGCGCCCGATTTCACATTGCCCCGGGACGGTGGCGACAGCGTCACGCTGTCCGCGTTCAAGGGCAGCCCGGTGGTGCTGTATTTCTACCCCAAGGACGACACCCCGGGCTGCACCACCGAAGCACTCGATTTCACCGCCGCCCTGGCAGAGTTCGAGGCGGCCGGCGCCAAGATCATGGGGGTCAGCAAGGACAGCGTGGCCAAGCATGACAAGTTCCGCGCCAAGCATGACCTGGGCGTGACCCTGCTGTCCGATGCCGAAGGGGATGTCTGCGAAACCTACGGGGTCTGGGTGGAAAAAAACATGTATGGCCGGAGATTCATGGGCATCGAACGCGCGACCTTCCTGATCGATGCCGAGGGCAAGATCGCCCGCATCTGGGGAAAGGTGAAAGTGAAGGGCCATGTGGCCGAGGTTCTGGACGCCGTCAGCGCCCTCTGAGATCCCCCGGCCGACACAACCCACGCCCTTCGAATCCCCCACGGGACACAAGATGCAGTGGGTTCCTGTCGGCCCGGACCCCGCGAGTCCGGGTGGCGGAGTCCCTGCCGTGGCCCCTGAATCATGGTAAAGATCGGCGGAATCCCGCCCATTCCATGCAAAATTGCCGCGCATTCCCAGAGAGTTGCACAGAGTTATTGCCGCTTTAATCCCCTCTGGATAGGAAGATTGCCAGTGCAGTGCGTTGGGGACGCGCGAGACACGACAAAAAAAGCGGGGAAACGGGACAGTGCTTTCAACGCAGGGCGTCGGGGCGACATATCGTCTCTGGATGGAACGTGTGTTTCCAGAACAGCGCATATTTTTGCGCTCCGAAACCGAAACGAAGTATATCCGGCTCAGCCCGGGCACGCAGCTGATCGCCTGGTCGGGCGGCGCGCTTTTTGTTGGCTGGGCCATCATCGCGACCGCCATACTGCTCATGGATACCGTCGGGTCCGGCTCGCTGCGCGACCAGGCGGAAAGGGAACGCGCGCTGTATGAGGATCGGCTGGCCGCCCTGTCGCAGGAACGCGACAGACGCGCCGAAGAGGCACTTGCCGCGCAGGAACGTTTTACGGCCGCGCTGGCCCAGATTTCCACGATGCAATCTGCGCTTCTGGCCAGCGAGGACAATCGCAGAGAGCTTGAGACCGGCATCGATGTGATGCAGGCCAACCTGCGCCGCGCGATGGAGGAACGCGACCTCGCCCGCGAGGATGCGATCATGACGCGCACCAAGCTGGACGGCGCCGTGGCCGAGGCGGACGGGACAACGGTCGAAGATGCCGAAACGACGCTGGACTTTCTGACAGCGGCCCTGAACAGCGCCGCGGCAGAGCGTGACACGATGGCGATGCTCGCGGCCGAAGCGAACGCCACCATCGAAGAGGTCGAACTGGAGCGGCGTCTGCTGGAAGAGCGGACGAACCTGATCTTCAGCCAGCTTGAGGACGCCGTGTCGATCTCTCTGGAACCGCTCGATTCCATCTTTTCCGGCGCGGGCCTGTCGGCCGAGTCGATCCTCGATACGGTGCGGCGCGGCTATTCCGGCCAGGGCGGGCCGCTGACTCCGCTGAACTTCTCCACCAAGGGGCAGGAACCTGACCCCGACTCGCTGCGCGCCAATTCGATCCTGCAGCAGCTCGACAAGATGAACCTCTACCGGATCGCCTTGCAAAAGACCCCCTTCGCCCTGCCGGTCAAATCCTCGTTCCGCTTCACAAGTGGGTTCGGGATGCGCTGGGGCCGGATGCACAATGGCACCGATTTCGCGTCCAGCCATGGCACGCCGATCTATTCCACGGCGGATGGCGTTGTGATCCACGCGGGCTGGCAGTCGGGCTATGGCCGCCTTGTGAAGATCCAGCATGAGTTCGGCATCGAGACGCGCTATGCGCATTTGAGCAAAATTCGTGTGAACGTCGGCCAAAGGGTCTCGCGCGGGGAGAGGATCGGTGATATGGGAAATTCAGGACGATCGACAGGCACTCACCTCCACTACGAAGTGCGGATCGGCGGCAAGCCCGTAAACCCGATGACCTATATCAAGGCAGCGCGAGATGTTTTCTAAGAGTCGAGCCAATGAACCCGGAGCCAAACCCACTGACGAGCCGCCGACCAGATCTGTATCGGATCCTGTCGTGACGCCGCGCGCCTCGTCCAGCGACTACACTCCCACCAGCCCCGCCCCGAAAGCGAAGCCCCCGGCCTCGGCGCTGTCGGCGGATCTGACGATCGTCGGCAATATCAAGACGACGGGCGACATTCAGGTGGAAGGCACGGTGGAGGGCGACATCCGCGCCCATCTTCTGACCATCGGCGAAGGCGCCACCGTCAAGGGTGAAGTCACCGCGGACGATGTGGTGATCAACGGCCGGATCGTTGGGCGTGTGCGGGGGCTGAAGGTGCGCCTGACCTCCACCGCGCGGGTCGAGGGCGACATCATCCACAAGACGATCGCCATCGAATCGGGCGCGCATTTCGAAGGCTCGGTGCAGCGGAAGGACGACCCGCTGTCAAAGGACACCTCGGGACGGCCCGGCGCACCTGCCAGTCGGCCAAAGACCGCTGACGCGAACGGCTGATCCCGCGCGGGCAAGACCCAGAATTGGGGGCATCGCAGTATGGCGGTGCCCTTTCTCGTTCTGGGCACCCGTCGTCGTGATCCGGCGGAGCGCCTGCGGCGCACATCTTCTGGCACTTCGTGCGGTTGGCGCCTGGATCAGCCGAAGCCCCCGGGAATGCACCACCTAGACCTGATCGTAGAGGACCCGACGATACAGGTGCCAGGTTGCATGCCCCAGCACAGGCAGCACCACGAGCAGGCCCAGAAACCACGGCAGCATCCCGATCAGCAGAAGCCCGGCAATGATCGCGGCCCAGATCAGCATCGCGCCGAAATTGGCAAGTGTCGCCCGAAAGCTCAGCAGCATCGCGGTGATGAAATCCACTTCCTTCTCCAAAAGCAGCGGCAGGCTGACGACCGTGAGCGCGAACAGCAGCAACGCGGCGGCGCCCCCCACGACAACCTCGGCCGCCAGCATTTTCACGCCCTCCGGGGTCCAGAGAATGTCGAGCGAGGTAGAGACATTGGTCAAGGCAGAGGGGCCGAGAAACAGCGCAAACAGCATATGCGCCAGGAAGGACCAGAACAGGAAATAGATGACGATCACGGCTCCGGCCCAGGGGATCTGGCGGTCCCTTTCGCGCAAGACCACCCCCAGAACGCCGCGCCATTCCAGCGCAATGCCCGCCTCAAGCCGCCGCGACACCTCATAGAGCCCCACCGCCGCAAAGGGCGCCACCAGCGGAAACCCCAGACTGACGATCAGCGTCCAAATCCAGGTTCCCGCGCCAAGCCACACAAGGCCGAGGCCCACAAAGGCATAAAACCCGCCGAAAAACAGGCCAAACAGCGGCGCGGCCAGAAAGTCCTGCCACCCCGCGCGCAGCGACAACAGGATCTCTTTTGCGGTGACCTGCCCGATCAGCGGCAGGGGTGACGGCGCCCCATAGTCTGACATCCCTCGGTCCCTCCCTTACCCGGGATCATGACCCAAGCCGACAGGCCCTGTCAAAGGGAAGGAGTACGCTGACCCGGCCAATCCGTCGCCTGATGATACGCTTCTGCCATCTGAAACAAGGCCCGGTCGCTGCCCCGCGGCCCGGCAAGCTGCATCCCGGCCGGCAAAGCATTGACCCCGAACCCGGCCGGAAGCGCCGTCGCCGGCAGGCCGATCAAGCTGACCGCCACCAAGCATTCCATCCAGCGATGGTAGGTCTCCATCCGATGCCCCACGATCTCTTTCGGCCAATCCCAGTCCGCCGGGAACGGCCAGACCTGGGCAGAGGGCAGAACCACCGCATCGACCCATTGAAACATCCGCGCGGCGGCGCAAAACCAGTCAGAGCGGATGGCACTGGCGCTCAGGATCTGCGCAGCGTCAAGCGCCTGCCCATGCTCGACCTCCCAGATCAGGGCCGGCTTCATCAGCGCCCGCTTGCGGGGATCGGCATACAGGGCCGCCTGACGACTCGCCACCGCCCATTGGCGCAGCTGCACCCACGGGAGCCAGAGCGCATCGGCCGAAAACGGCGGCGCCATCGGCTCCACCACACAACCCAGATCCTCAAAGACCCTCAACCCCGCCTCGGCCCGCTCCAGCAAGCCCGGCTCCATCGGCCAGGCCCCGCCCCAATCGCCCAGCCACCCGATGCGGCGCCCCGCGACATCCGCCGCCAGATCGCCTGCAGAAAACACCGCACCGATGGGCTGCAGCGGCTCGGGACCGGCGAAAACCTCCAGCAAGGCCGCAAGATCGCGCGGGCAACGCGCCATCGGCCCATTGGTCGCCAGCGGATGCAGGAACATCTCGCCCAAAGGATCGGCGGGCACCAGACCGTGACTGGGCCGATGCCCGTAGACATTGTTCCACCCTGCGGGGTTGCGTAGACTGCCCATCATGTCGTACCCGTCGGCCACCGCCACCATGCGCGCGGCGAGCGCCGCCCCGGCCCCCCCCCCAGCCCCCCCCGCCGCCCTGTCGCTTTTAAACATATCCCCCCCCCCGCCACGGCCTCCGCTCTCGGATGCCGG
>CAYGRI010000268.1:0-5992 GCA_964352155.1 uncultured Maritimibacter sp.
AAGAAGAGATGCGCGCGGGCTGACACGCGGCCTCTCGTCACATTCAGCGCGTCTCCCGAATGCTCTGCGCCGCAAGGCCGGTTTTTGGGGGGCAGCCTGCCGACAGGCCCTTGCGGACCACGCCCTGGACCGCGCCGCACCCCCGCGTGGCGGTCCCCCGCAATCTGACCGCCGTCGCGCCGAGGGACGGATGATCGCAAAGTTGTGACCGGTTCGGGCCGGTGCGACCCGTGCTTTGCAGCTGCGGAGAAAGGCACCGCCGGGTTGCCGTGGGAAACGGGCTATCCTGTTGATCCTGAATGCGGAATGGCCGTGGTGGGACGCGATCCGCCCGGCGCGAGGCTCCCTTCGCCCACCGGGTCGCGGCGGCCCACGCCTTGCGACCCTTCGGCAACGATCCCCCGTATGCGCGGCGTGCCGCACTCGACTCCCTGCGGTGCAGCGGCTAGCACCGAAACCAGTGTTTCGACCGGTCGGGGGGCCGTGCCATGTTCCGCAAATCTGCTGTTGCCTTGTCTGTGAGTGCCGCTCTGGCGTTGGGAGCCTGCGGCGCGCCGCCTCCGGTGACCGAAGTGACCTCCTCGGATCAACGCGAAGTGGTGGCGACCAGTGGCGTGGCGGAGCAGACCAAGATCTCGGATCTGACGGCGGCGCTGATGGCGATGGGGCCGGGGATCGACCCGGAGGAGGCGGCGCGGGTCGCACGCATCTCTGTTGAGTATCCGCTGTATACGCTGGCGCCGCGCTATGGCGCCGAGGATCCTCCGCTGATCCACAACATCCTGGTCAACACCGGGGTCAAGCCCCGCGGGCTTTGCAAGGATTGGGCCGACGATATGGAAGAACGGCTGCGGCAGGAGAACCTGCGGACCATCGCGCTGCACCGCGCCATCGCAAATCACGACAATTACCGGATCGAGCATTCCACGGTGATCGTCAGCGCCAGGGGCGCCGCGATGAAGGACGGGGTGGTGATCGACCCCTGGCGTGAGGGGCGCGGCGTGCTGTTCTGGGCGCGGGTGCAGGATGACGACCACTATAGCTGGTGGCCCCGCAAAGCGGTTTTCGACTGGAAACGCGAACGCGGGCTGCTCTGATCGCCCGATGTTGCAGCGCCAGGCCTATGCAGTCGCAGCCATGAGGGGGGGGCGTTTGCGCCGGATTGACGCTGCCGCCGGCTTCTGCCAACGATTGTCTTCAGACTTGTCAGGGACGGCACAGGCATGAAAGTGATCATCTGCGGGGCTGGTCAGGTGGGATGGCAGATTGCCCGCCACCTGTCGGGCGAACGCAACGATGTGACCGTCGTCGACAACAATCCAAGCCTTGTGCGGCGCGCCACCGATACGCTGGATGTGCAGGGCATCGCCGGGTTCGCCAGCTATCCCGATGTGCTGGACCGCGCCGGGGCCCGAGACGCCGACATGGTGATCGCCGCCACCTATTCCGACGAGGTCAACATGGTCACCTGCCAGGTGGCCCATTCCGTCTTTTCGGTGCCCAAAAAGATCGCGCGCCTGCGCAGCCAATCCTACCTCAACACCCTTTATTCCGACCTGTACCGGCGCGAGCATATGCCGATCGACGTGGTGATCTCGCCGGAGCGCGAGGTGGCCGACGCCGCGCTGCGCCGCTTGACCCATCCGGCGGCCTTCGACACAGAGCAATTCCTGGACGGCAAGGCGCAGTTGATGGGCATCGTGCTGGACGAGGATTGCCCGGTGGTCAACACGCCGCTGCGGCAATTGTCGGATCTGTTCTCGACCCTGCGCGCGATTGTCGTGGGCGTGCGCAGGGGCGGGCGGCTGTTTGCGCCTGAATCCGGCGACCAGTTGTTTGTCGAAGACGAGGTCTATGTGTTCTCCCATGTGGACGATGCCAACCGCGCGCTGGAGATCTTCGGAAAGGAGGTCAAGCGCGCCGAGCGGGCCGTGGTGATCGGCGGCGGCAATGTGGGGCTCGCCGTGGCGCGGGCGCTGGAAAAGCGGACCGACCGGGTGCGGGTCAAGGTGATCGAGAAAGACCGGGGCACCGCCGAACGCGCCGCCGACGCGCTGGAACGCACGATTGTGCTGAATGGCGACGGGCTGAACATCGAATTGCTCGAAGAGGCCGGGATCGCGCGGGCCGATTCCATTCTGGCGGTGACGGATGATGACAAGACCAACATCCTCGCCTGTGTGCGCGCCAAAGCGGCGGGGGCAAAGCTGGCGATTTGCCTGATCAACGACCCCTCGCTGACCTCGTTGATGGCGCCACTGGACATCGACGCCTATATCAACCCGCGCGCCACCACCGTCAGCTCGATCCTGCGCCACATCCGCCACGGCCGGGTGCGCGGGGTCTATTCCATCGGCGATGCCGAGGCCGAGATCATCGAGGCGCAGGTGCTGTCGACCTCGCCGATCTCTGGCAAGCTGTTGCGCGACATTGATTTCCCCGAAGGCGTGCTGATCGGCGCGGTGATGAAGAACGGCGCGGTGACACGCCCCAGCGGCAAGACCCGGATCGAGGAGGGCGACGTGATTGCGATCTTTGCCATGTCCGCCGACATACCGGAGGTCGAGCGGCTGTTGCAGGTCTCGATCGACTTTTTCTGATGGCGCTGCGGGTCCTGCGTCTGCCGCTTATCGTGCAGTTCCTTGGGATCGGGGCGCTGGCGATGCTGCTGCCGGCGGCCTATGCGCTGGCCTCGGGCGATGAAGACAGCGCGCGCGCCTTTGGCTATTCCGGGCTGATCCTGCTAAGCTTAACCGCGATGCTGGCGATGGGCGTCGCCAATTACCGGACCCGCGGCACGGCGCGCGGCCATCTGCTGACGCTGCTGGCGACCTATCTGGCGCTGCCGGCCGTTCTGGCGATCCCGATGGTCGAGGCGGTGGGCAACACCCGATTTCTGAACGCTTATTTCGAGATGGTGTCATGTCTGACAACAACCGGGGCGACCGTGTACGACACCGCGCCGGGGCGGCTCTCCGGGGCGGTCGAGCTGTGGCGGGCGCTGGTCGGCTGGATGGGCGGCTTTCTGGTCTGGGTGCTGGCGATCGCGATCATGGCGCCGCTGAACCTGGGCGGGTTCGAGGTGCTGGCGATCCGCGAGCGGACCGGCGTGGCCGGGGGGATCACCTATGTCGCCGATGGCGGCGCCCGGATCCGGCGCTATACGCAGACGCTGTTCCCGATCTATGCGGTGCTGACGCTGACGCTGTGGGTCGGGCTGCTGCTTGCCGGGAACCTGCCGCTTGTGGCGGTCAGCCATGCCATGTCCACCATGGCGACCAGCGGCATCTCTCCGGTCGGGGGGACGGCGGCGGCCGGGACGGGCTTTGCCTCCGAGGCGCTGATCTTCCTGTTCCTGGCCTTTGCCCTGTCGCGCCGCACCTTCGAGCGCGAGGGCAACATCCGCCGCCGCCGCCGCCTGATCCAGGACCCGGAAATCCGGATGGGCCTGATGCTGGTCGTCATCGTGCCGTCGCTGCTGTTCCTGCGGCATTGGTGGGGGGCGCTGGATGTCGAGGCGGGCCATGCGCTGGGGCAGGGGATCAGGGCGCTGTGGGGCAGCATGTTCACGGTGCTGTCCTTTCTGACCACCACCGGGTTCGAAAGCCTGTACTGGGACGACGCGCGGCAATGGTCCGGCCTGGGCACGCCCGGCCTGGTGCTAATGGGGCTGGCGCTGGTGGGCGGCGGGGTGGCCACCACCGCGGGCGGGGTCAAGCTGCTGCGCTGCTATGCGCTGTACAAGCACGGCCTGCGCGAGGTCGAACGGCTGCTGCATCCCTCCTCTGTCGGCGGGTCGGGCGCCTTTGCGCGCCACCTGCGGACCCGGGGCGCCCAGATCGCCTGGATCTTCTTCATGCTGTTCGCGATGTCGATCGCGGCGGTGATGCTGGCCTTGTCGGCCACCGGGCTGGGGTTCGAATCCGCGACCGTCTTTGCGATCTCTGCCCTGTCCAACACCGGCCCGCTGGCCAATGCGATACAGGACATGCCGGTCAGCTATGCGGTGCTGTCGGATGCCGCCAAGATGATCCTGGCGGTCAGCATGGTGCTGGGGCGGCTGGAAACCCTGGTGATCATCGCCCTGCTCAACCCCGAGTTCTGGCGCGCCTGAGCGCCCGATCCTGACCCTAGGGAAAGGCGTCCTGGCAAACCCGGCGTTCACACCGGAAAAACCTGCCGAATTGGGGCTGGAATCCTGCCCGCAGACCAGCCATACTCACCCGGCGAAACGGGACAGTCCCCGGCAGAACGAATAAAAAGGGTATAAAGCCAATGGCTGCCGATAAACAGATCTTGCAGGATGCATTTCTCAACAACGTTCGGAAGTCGAAGGTCTCGGTCACGATCTTTCTGATCAACGGCGTGAAACTGCAGGGCGTCATCACCTGGTTTGACAATTTCTGCGTTCTGTTGCGCCGAGATGGGCAATCGCAGCTGGTCTACAAACATGCGATCTCGACGATCATGCCGTCGCAGCCGATCAACCTTTACGACGGCGACGACTAGATCTTGGGCACCACAGAGACGGAGTCGACTCGCGCCTGGGTTCTGCATCCGCATCTTCTGAACGATCGCGAGGCGTCCACACCCGGCCCCGCGCTGGAAGAGGCATTGTCCCTCGCCGCCGCCCTGCCGGGGCTGGAGGTGATCGGGGGCAATGTGGTACGCCTGCCCAGACCGCACCCCGGCCTGCTGTTCGGCACCGGCAAGGTGGAGGAGCTGGGCAAGGCGCTGCATGACGACGAGATCGAGCTGGTGCTGATCGACGGCCCGGTCAGCCCCGTGCAGCAGCGCAATCTGGAAAAGGCGTGGAAGGTCAAGATCCTGGACCGGACCGGCCTGATCCTGGAGATTTTCTCGGACCGGGCGCGGACCCGCGAGGGGGTGCTGCAGGTCGAGATGGCGGCGCTGACATATCAGCGTGGGCGGCTGGTGCGGGCCTGGACCCATCTGGAACGGCAGCGGGGCGGGCTTGGCTTTGTAGGCGGCCCGGGCGAGACCCAGATCGAGGCGGACCGGCGCGCCATTGACGAACAGCTTGTGCGGCTGCGGCGGCAGCTGGACAAGGTGGTCAAGACCCGCGAGCTGCACCGCGCCGCCCGCGCCAAGGTGCCGTTCCCGGTGGTCGCGCTGGTTGGCTATACCAACGCGGGAAAATCCACGCTGTTTAACCGGATGACCGGCGCGGATGTGATGGCCAAGGACATGTTGTTCGCCACGCTTGACCCGACGATGCGCGGCGTCACGCTGCCCTCTGGGCGCGAGGTGATCCTGTCGGACACTGTGGGCTTTATCTCTGACCTGCCGACGCAGCTGGTCGCCGCCTTCCGCGCCACGCTGGAAGAGGTTCTGGCCGCCGATCTGATCCTGCATGTGCGCGACGTGGCGCATCCGGAATCGGACACCCAGGCGGACGATGTCGAGACGATCCTGGCAGAGCTTGGGGTGGACCCCGAGATCCCGCTGCTGGAGGTCTGGAACAAGATCGACCTGCTGCATCCCGACCGGCGGGCGCCTTTGCTGGTGCAGGCCGCGCGGAACGAGACGGTGTTCGCGATCTCGGCCCAGACGGGCGAGGGGCTGGAGCCGCTGTTCCAGGCCGTCTCTGCCGCGTTGGACGAGCCCCGGACAGAGCGCGAGCTGCATCTGGAGTTCGGCGACGGCCGCCGCCGCGCCTGGCTGCACGAGGAAAACGTGATCGTCGACGAGCGGCAGACGGAGGCCGGGTTCGACATTCGCGTCCGCTGGACCGACCGGCAGGAAAAGAAGTATCGCGCGTTGTAGGTGCGCGCGGGCGGGAGAAGGCGTATCGCGCCGTAGGGGCGCGTGGGCCGGAAAAGAACAACCGCGCCGGAGGGGCGCGTGGGCAGGAAAAGAACAAGCGCGCCGTAGGGGCGCGTGGGCCGGAAAAGAACAAGCGCGCCGTAGGGGCGCGTGGGCCGGAAAAGAACAAGCGCGCCGTAGGGGCAAGTGGGCCGGAAAAGAACAA
>CAYGRI010000268.1:6092-7457 GCA_964352155.1 uncultured Maritimibacter sp.
GTGGGCCGGAAAAGAACAAGCGCGCCGTAGGGGCAAGTGGGCCGGAAAAGAACAACCGCGCCGTGGGGGCGCGCGGGTGATCCAATCTGCCAGGCTCGGCGTACCTCATACAACGAGACAAGATTGGGGAACGCATGAGCATTGTTGGCTTGTATCTGATAACGGGCATTCTGTTTCTGGTGATCGACGCCATCGGACTGACCTTGTTGTTGCGCCCCTTGTTCGAGCGGCATATCGGCGACCTTTTGGTGCCCGGATTTCGGCTGCTGCCCGCCGCGCTGTTCTATCTGTTCTACATCGGCGTGCTGGTCGGCCTCGTCTCGGCCCCGGCATTGGGCGGCGAAGTGAGCTATGGCGTTGTGTTCTTCAAGGCGGCGCTGATCGGGGCGGTGGCCTATGGCACCTATGAATTCACCAATCTGGCGACGCTGAAGCCCTGGCATTGGTCGATGGTCGTGGTGGACATGACATGGGGCACCCTCGTGACCGCCGCGACCGTGACTGGCGGGCTGTATCTCACCCGGCTGTTTGTATAGGGCGCGATCCGCGCGACCAGAGCCGCGCCGTCCTTCCTGGGGCGTGCACGGCAAGGCTCGGTCGGCCCGGCCGATGACTTCGGTTTGGCGCACCCCTCCATCGCAGGGCGCCCAACGTCCGGGGCGGTCCATCGCCCGGCTTGCCGGGCTACGAAAGCGCGGCGACAAAGATCTTTCCGCAGGCACATTTGACATGCGCTGTCGGCAGGGAGTGTCGCGCCTTGGCGCACCGTCTCGGGGGTCACCCGCTGCGGGCGGCCCAATCCGTCAGGCGGTTTCCGAGGTCTCCGTAGCCAGTGAAACGGCGCTCATAGGCCAGCCCCAGTCGCTCGGCGCAGGTCCGGGCAAGGCGGTCAAGCTGCGGGTCCTCGGTTTGCGCCTGATAGACCAGCTTTGTGTAATGGCCAAAGTAGGTGTCGCGGAGCTGCGGATGCCGGTCGAGCCCCAGGGGCCGCCACACGAAGGCGTCGAACTGGCGGACCAGAAAGTCGGTCAGGAAGAAGGCGGTGAAATCCTCGTCCCAGCTTTCGGCAAAGGCCGCGTTGCCCTCGAAAAAGGAATAGCAATGGGGGCCGGCAACCATCTCTATCCCCAGTTCGGTGCAAAGCGCCTGCAACCGCCCGCCGGTGCCGCAATCGGCATAGACGACAAAGACATGTGCATAGCGGTCGCGGTGCTTTTCCACGGCGGCGCGCACCGCGTCAGGGATCCGGTCGGGGTGGTTGTGCAGGATCGCGGGCAGGCACATCAGATCCATATGCTGCCAGCCATTGGCGTGGATCACCGCCAGAATCTCGCGCGCCAAGGCCCCGCAGGCCAGCAGCAAGAC
>CAYGRI010000269.1:0-7434 GCA_964352155.1 uncultured Maritimibacter sp.
CTACGCATTCACAGGGCACAACGCAAGCCCATGCGCTCGCTTTGCCGGTAAACAATGTCGCCCGATTAGCGGTTGTTGCGGGCCAGCAGGATCACCGCCAGCAACCCCACTGCGACCACCAGCAGCGCGGCGGGCGAGGCCTCTCCGAGCTTTTCCAGCGAGGCTTTGCCATGCACCCGTGTCGCCAGCGTGTCGTAGTTGAACGGGCGCAGCAACAGCGTGGCCGGCAATTCCTTGACGCAATCGACAAACACCAGCAGCAACGCCGTCCCGACAGAGCCGCGGATCAGCGGCACATAGACATCGCGCAGCACCCCGCCCGCCGTGCGCCCCAGGGACCGCGCCGCCATCGGCAGGCTGGGGGACACCCGGCCCATCGCCGCATCCGCCGCGCCCTGGGCAATGGCAAAGAACCGCACCGCATAGGCATAGACGATGGCAAAGGCAGAGCCAGTCATCAGCAGGCCGATATCCACACCCGTCGACGCTTCGACAAAATCGGCGATGGCATTGTCGGCGGCGGCCATGGGGATCAGCAGACCCACCCCCAGCACAGCCCCCGGCGCGGCGTAGCCGATGGTGGTCAGCGGCAGCAAAAGCCTGGGCGCCGCGCGGCGCGACAGGCGCACCCCGTAGACCAGGAACAGGGCCGCCGCCACGGTGATCAGCGCGGCCGAGCCGCCGACGACCAGCGTGTGCCAAAGGGCTCGGCCCAGCCCCGGATCCACCCAATGGGCCGGATTGTCCACCGCATGGCTCAGCAGCACGCCGCCCGGCAGCACGAAGCCCATCAGGAACGGCAGCGTGCACAGGCCGCTCGCCACCCAACCCCGCCAACCGATCAGCACAATCGGCTCCATCGGGCGGGAAGAGCGTGACAGCCGGTAGAACTTGCTGCGGCGACGGCCCAGCTTTTCCAGCATCACCAGGATCAGGATCAGCGCCAGCACCACCATGGCGATCTGCGCCGCGCCCCCGGCATTCCCCGATTGCAGCCAGGTGCTGAAGATCCCCGTCGTCAGCGTCTGTACCGCGAAATAATCCACCGTGCCGTAATCGCTGACCGTCTCCATCATCACGATGGCGGTTCCGGCGGCGATGGCGGGCCGCGCCAATGGCAGCCCCACGCGGAAAAAGCGCCGCACCGGACCCGCCCCCAGCGCCCGCGCCACCTCGTAGGAGCAGCCCGATTGCTCGCGGAAGGCGGCGCGCGCCAGCAGGAACACATAGGGAAACAGCGCCCCCGACAGCACCACGATCGCCGCCCAGCGAGAGCGGATCTCGGGGAACCAATAGTCGCGCGAATTGCGCCAGCCGAACAGCTCGCGCAGGGTGGTCTGCACCGGCCCCGCATATTCGAGGAAATCCACCAGCGCATAGGCGCCCACATAGGCCGGGATCGCCAGCGGCAGCAGCAAGAGCCATTGCAGCAGGCGCGCGCCCGGAAACCGGTACATCGTGACCATCCACGCCAGCCCCGTGCCCACGGCGGCGGTGATCGCCCCCACCGAGAGCGCCAGAATCAATGTATTGCTCAGATAGCGCGGCAGGGTGGTCGAGATAAGATGCGGCCAGATATTCTCGACCGGGTGAAAGGCGATCCACACCACCGAGACGATGGGCATCAGCACCAGCGCCGCAATCACAACGGCGCCGACCGACCACAGATCTACCCGCACCCGGCGCGCCGACGGGATCATGGCCGGCGATATCTTAGCGTTTTGCTCAGTCATACCTGCCCAGACCTAGCCCGGCGCGCGCGGCAAGTCCAGACGGCGCCGCTACATGCCCAGCGCTTGCTTGTACATTTCCAGCACCGCTTCTTCCTCGGCGATGTCGTCGCTGTCGCGCTTGCGCAGCGCGATGACCTTGCGCATCACCTTGGTGTCATAGCCGCGCCCCTTGGCCTCGGCCATCACCTCTTTCTGCTGGTCGGCGATGTCCTTCTTTTCCTGCTCCAACCGCTCGAATCGTTCGATGAACTGCCGCAGTTCGTCGGCCGCCACGCGGTAGGTTTCGGGGGTCGTGTTCTCGTCGCTCATGCCCTGATCTCCTGCCTGTGTCCGGCGCCTGTGCCGGAACCTTCGGGATTAGCCGGGCCGCCCGCCCCCCGCAAGGCCCCGCTTGCAGCGGCGGCGCCAAGACGCTAGGCGACAGGCAAACGGAGGAACGCGATGGAATGGCTGATCTGGTTGGGCGCGGCGGTGTCCGTCACGGGGCTGGCGGGGCTGATCTGGTGCATTGCGGCCGTGTGGCGGGCCAAGCGCGCGGGCCTGTCGGACGACGAATTGCGGGACCGGGTGCGCGGCATCATCCCGCTGAATATGGGCGCGCTGCTGCTGTCGGTCATGGGGCTGATCGTGATCGTCATGGGCATCGTTCTGGGCTAGGCCCCGGCCCCGTGCCGTCGCGACATCCGCAGCCCACCAGCCCGCGCCTGTGACGTGGGCCTTTTTCGCGCCATCGAACGCCGCCCGCGCGCCGTTCGCTGCGCGGCACCGGGCAGGCTGCGTCCTTCGACGGCACGCTAGACCGGCATGTTGTCAAAAAAGTCCTCGCCCTCGTCCGTCTCTGCCGCCATCGGCAGGGCGCTGTCGGGCACCGCCTGACCCAGAGCTTCCAGACGCGCGACGGTCTCTTGCAACTGCGCCTGCAGCCGGGGGCGGGCATCGGGGTTTGCCTCGATCTCGTCCATCAGCGCGTTGATCGAAGCGATGAGCTCGCTGATCTCAATAGAGGTCATGTGGCATCCTTTCGTCGTTGTCTCCACCCTTGCTTGGGTGGCAATCGGGGGCTCAGCGCGCCGCCGCGGTGGCGCAGGCCGTGCACATGGGCGCATAGGGGACCGCGTCCAACCGCTCGGGCGAAATCTCGGCGCCGCAGCGCGCGCAGACACCGTAGTCGCCCACGTCAATCCGCCGCAAGGCCGCCTCGATCATCCGGATTTCCGCTTGCCCGCTGAGGCCCAGGCCCTCTAGCACCTCGTCCCCCTCGCGCTCGGTTGCCAAGTCTTCCCAGTCCCGCGTGGTGTGCGATTCCAGCGTTTCCTCAATTCCCGTCAGGCGCGCCTTCAGTTCTGCCAAGCGCGCCGTCAGTCTGGCGAGCTGCTGCTCGGTCGTGTTCATCTAAGGTCTCCTCAGCTTGTCACCGACCTTGCTCTTTGGGGGGCAAGTCTGCCTTGATACAGGTCAAGTGAAACCGGGATTGAAACATATGCAAAAAACGTTATATGTTTTGCAGCAGAGCCCAGCCCAGGAGAGCGCATCGCATGACTCCAGACATCAAAGCCTTCTTCGACGAGGCGACCAACACCGTCTCTTATGTGGTGCGCGACCCGCAAGGAAGCGCCGCTGCGGTGATCGACAGCGTGCTGGATTTCGACCAGGCCAGCGGCCGGACCAGTACCGCCTCTGCCGACGCCATCCTCGCCCATATCCGCGCCAACCAGCTCGAGGTCGCGTGGCTGCTGGAAACCCATGTCCACGCCGACCACCTGTCGGCGGCGCCTTACCTGCAGGAACAGCTGGGCGGCCGGATCGGCATCGGCGCGCAGATCACGACAGTGCAGGACACCTTCGGCAAGATCTTTAACGAAGGCACGGCGTTTCAGCGCGACGGGTCGCAGTTTGACGCGCTGTTTTCCGATGGCGACACGCTCCATATCGGGCAGATGCGCGCCGACGTGATGCATACGCCCGGCCATACCCCCGCCTGCCTGACCTATGTCATCGGCGATGCGGCCTTTGTCGGCGACACCTTGTTCATGCCCGATTTCGGCACCGCCCGCTGCGACTTTCCCGGCGGCTCGGCCCGCGATCTTTATCGCTCGATCCAGAGGATCCTGGCGCTGCCGGACGACACGCGCATCTTCACCTGCCACGATTACAAGGCTCAGGGGCGCGACGTCTATGCCTGGGAAAGCACGGTGGGCGAGCAAAAGGCGCGCAACGTCCATATCGGCGCCAGCGCGACCGAGGCGGATTTCGTCGCCATGCGCGAGGCGCGGGACGCCAAGCTGTCGATGCCCCGACTGATCCTGCCTTCGCTGCAGGTCAACATGCGCGCGGGCAACCTGCCCGAGCCCGAGGGCAACGGCACCCATTATCTCAAGATTCCGATTAACAAGGTCTGAGGGACAAATACATCATGGAAATGGACTGGATCTGGGGCCTCGTTGGCGGGCTGATGATTGGCGGCGCAGCGTCGCTGTTCCTGTTGGTGAACGGGCGCATCATGGGCGCCTCGGGCTTGCTGGGCGGGCTGGTGGATGGCAGCGGGCGCGGCAACATGGTCGAGCGGCTCGCCTTTGTCGCTGGGCTGGTCGCGGTGCCGGGCGTTCTGGCCCTGCTGTTCCTCGACATGGACACGCATCTGACGCCGAACCTCGCGGTGGTCGTCGTCGCGGGCCTGCTGGTGGGCGTGGGCACGCGGCTGGCCAATGGCTGCACCTCGGGCCACGGCGTCTGCGGAATTTCGCGGCTGTCGCTGCGCGGGATGGTGGCGACGGTGTTCTATCTGCTGGCGGGCGGCCTGTCGGTCGTTGTGTTCAAGCATCTTTTGGGAGTGATCTGATGCGCGCCGTCTACGCTTTCCTCGCCGGGGGCCTGTTCGGCGTCGGGCTTCTTGTCTCGGGAATGACGGACACCACGAAGGTGCAGGGCTGGCTGGACGTGTTCGGCGACTGGGACCCGACGCTGGCCTTCGTGCTGGGCGGGGCGATCTTGCCAATGGCGATCGCCTGGCGGGTGAGCGTCGGGCGCCGCCCGGTTCTGGGCGGGGCGTTCCCCCCCAAGCCCGATCCGCGCCTTGGGCACAACCTTGTGGTTGGCTCGGTCCTGTTCGGCATGGGCTGGGGGCTGGCCGGCCTGTGCCCCGGCCCCGCGCTGGCCTCGCTGACCTATGGCGGTCTGGGCGGCCTGGTGTTTCTGGGCGCCATGGTCCTTGGCATGATTGCGGCGCCGCCGGTGCGCGTTTGGGTGGACGGCCTCGCGACTTCGTCGTAGACGTTTGTCATGGAATTGAAGCGCATAACCCCCGACTTTGCCGTGGCGCCCCAGATCGAGCCCGAGGATATGGCAACCCTCGCGGCAGAGGGGTTCCGAGTTGTCATCAACAACCGCCCCGACGAAGAGGTCCCGCCCGACCTTCAGTCAGAGGCGATGCGGGTGGCGGCCGAGGCGGCCGGGCTTGTCTACCTCCACAATCCGGTGGTGAACGGAGGCCTAACGATGGACATGGTTGTCCAGCAGGGCGAGGCGCTGGCCGCCGCAGGCGGGCCGGTCTTTGCCTATTGCCGGTCGGGGACCCGATCCTCCATTGTCTGGGCGCTGTCGCAGGCCGGAAAGGTCCCGACCGAGGACTTGCTGTCGGCGGCGGCTCAGGCCGGATATGACCTGAGCGGCGTTGCCGGGCAGATCGACGCGTTGTCCAAGCAGTGACCCCTACGCCCCGGCCGGAGGCAGCGCCGGCGCGGGCGTATCGGCCCCAGAGCGTATCGCGCGAGACCGACGTCTCACCTGGTCCCGTGCGGACCCTGCCGCGCTCTGGGCTGTGACGTCCCTAAAACGGTCCGGACTGCTCTGAAACAGGCCAGGCAAAGCCATGGCCGGCAGCCCCGTCTGGCCGCAAGCGAAACGATTTCCCCTTGCCGCGGCACCTGCGCGCAGGCAAGGCCCGGATCCCTCCGCGGCGGCGCATCCCTGGCCTGGCTGCCCGAACGCTTCGTCAGGGTGTGGCCCTGCGTCATAGACCCAGCGTCACAGGCCCGGCAGATCCATGTCGAGATCCATCGGCATCGCGCCCATCTGCATGCCGTCGAGGTCCATGTTATCCAGCGTCGCGGGCAGGTCCGCCACGGGTTCCGCCCCCGGCACATCCGGCATCCCCATGGGTACGTCCAGATCCATCGGCGCCGGATCCGCTGCGGCCATGCCGCCCGACGCCAGGCCGAGCCCGCTCATATCCTGTCCAAGGGCGGTCCGCGGCGGTGCGTCGCCCACCCGCAGGCGGACGGCCCGCATCGGACCGGACCGGCCCAGCCGCGCCGAGATCACCTTGCGGCCGTTGGTGGCGATCAGATCAACCGAATCGAGACTGGCGTTCTTCAGCGGCACCACCTGGCCAGGCTCCAGCCTTGTTGCATCCATCAGGGGCATCTTGAACCGGCACAGATGGCCTTCCAGCCGGGCGGGGCTGCTCATCACCACCTTTTCCAGCGCGGGCCCCCAATCCTCGGGCTCCGCACCCGGGCGGGGCTTTCGTTGGCGCGTGGGCAGGACCAGATGAATGGTGCCAGACTTCGCGCCGGAGGCGAAATCCAAGTCGACCGCGATATGGAAATGGTCCGCATCCTCCAGCACCATCCCGGCGGCCCGGAAATCGAGGATCCTGTCGGTCACCCGATAGCCTTCGATGGCGGGCAGGCCGCGACAATCCTCGGCCAGCACGCTGAAGCCTTCGATGGCGAAATCAATGAAGGCGCTGGTCATTGTGGCATCGGTGGCGGTCGCCTTGCGCGCTGCGGCTTCCCCCTTCACCACGCGGCCCATTGTCTGCGATTCGATCGCGGCGGCGACGACCTGGGGGCACAACACGGCCAGCGCCACAGTTCTGCCCACCCCCTCCATCTGCAGAATCAGCGAGGGGTCGGGCATGCTGCCGGCAAGGTCATCCAGCGCCAGGGTGGCACGTTTCATGTCCCGCAAGGTGACCGGCACCTTCAGCACCTTGTCGCCCGCCTTGGCAAGCGCCATGCGCATCGCCTTGTTTGGCGTCATCTCTGCCAGGCCCTGTGACGCCCGGCGTGCGCCGACCTTCCGTCTCAGAACGGGTTGTTCTGCCTGTTCTGCCATGCGTATCGCCCATCCTTCCCGACTGATCCCTTGGTGCCAGAACAGCATTACCAAATCGTTAGGTTGCCTGGGCGGAACCGGGTGTTTCTTGCCGCGAGGCGCAGGTTGGCCGCGGCGGGACGTCGCGGGCGCCGGTCACTCTGCCGCTTTTGCCTGCGCCACAGGCAATGTCACGCGAAACGCCGCGCCGCCCTGCCCTTTCAGATAAGAAATCGTTCCGCCCAGCCTGTCGGTGATCTCGCGGCAGATCGCCAGCCCAAGCCCGGCACCCCCGGCCCGCCCCTGATCCTCGAGCCGCGAGAACTTTTCGAAGATAACCGCTTGATCTGCTGCCGAAATCCCGGCCCCGTTGTCTACGAAATCGACCCACAGGGCGCCGTCTTGCCGACTTACGGCAATCGTCAGCTCCGGCTTTGGCGCATCGCAATACTTCTGCGCATTGGCGATGAGATTGATGAAAACCTGGGCCAGCCGGTCAGGATCGGTCGACAGGCGCACAGCTTCGGCGGCCGGATCGCGGCGGATCGTAAGCCAAGGGGCGCCACCGCCCCCCATGGCCACCGCGCCTGCCCCAGCGGCCGAC